>NZ_JBSXNX010000018.1:0-158904 GCF_056857855.1 Maricaulis sp. B-26 | reverse complement strand
ACTTACAGCAACACTCCGGCATCAGCCGGCATCCTGCACCCCTCATACCGCCAGGCCGGAAGGTCGTGGCACTATCGGTGTTTCGTCCTCCCCCGCCGGGGGAGGTGTCCCGCAGGGACGGAGGGGGATGGTGCAGGATGAAACGCCGAATACCCCCATCGACCCGCGGCTTTGCCGCGGCCCACTTCCCCCGGCGGGGGAAGACGAAAGAGGCACTGGAAAGCGCGACTGCGCGCCGGCCCTTGTGGGCCGCCCCATCGGAGGCGTCCGCGAAGCGGACTGCCGTGAGATCAACCTGATCTTGGTTCAGGAAACTGGCGGAGGGGGAGGGATTCGAACCCCCGGAACCTCGCGGTTCAACGGTTTTCAAGACCGCCGCAATCGACCACTCTGCCACCCCTCCGGACGGGTTCAATTAGCGGGCAACCGGGCTCCATGGCAACTCCGCTCATGCAGCGGCGCGTTCACGATCATGCTTACCCTCCTTTCACCATTCCGGCATAGTGTCGAACGCTGGATGGATCGGGAGACGCATGTGCGGCTGACTTCGCTTATCGGATTGTGTGCCGGTTTCGCGCTGCTGGCGGGTTGTGCGTCCTCGCCGGACGGGTATCGCAGTTTCGACGCGTCTGCCGGCGGATCCTCACCCTATCAGGACAATTATTCCGGCCGGGGCAGCAGCTCAGGAGCGCCGGTGGATGCCGGCCGGTTCCTGGCGGCGTCGAGCGATCACCAGAAAGTGGGGCGTCCCTACCGGATCAGCGGCCGGACCTATCGGCCTGTCCGGGAAGACAATTACGATCGCACCGGCATCGCATCCTGGTACGGGCCGAACTTTCATGGCCGCTCGACCGCCAATGGCGAAACCTTCGACCAACACGCCATGACGGCGGCGCATACGACGTTGCCCATCCCCTCCATCGTCGAGGTCACCAATCTGGACAATGGCCGCAGCATTCTGGTGCGCGTCAATGATCGCGGCCCATTCGTGGACGACAGGATCATCGATCTGAGCCGGGCAGCGGCTACCGAACTCGATTATATCGGTGCCGGTCTGGCGCCGGTTCGCGTGCGTTATCTCGGCCCCGCCAGACCGAATGGCGCGCCACCGCCGCGGACGCATTACACGGGTTCGGTCCCGTCGCATGCGCGACCCCAGAGCCAGCCTGCGCCGGAGCCGGTACCCGAGCCGATCCCGCAGCCGGTCCTGCAGACAGTCGCGGCGGCCACGGCAGCTCCGGTGCAGATCGCCATGGCCGATCCGTTGCCCGCCCCGCAAGTGGCCCAACCGGCCTTGCCGCAAACGCCCGCCTACACGCCGCCGGCCGGTTCGGGCCTGACGCTCCAGATCGGTGCATTTTCCGACGCGTCGAACGCCCAGCGCTTCGCAGATCGCGTCGCCAGCGCCGGCGAGGTCTGGGTACAGGCCGGCGAGGGGGCTTCGGGCCCTGTCTACCGGGTCTATTTCGGTCAGTGGAGCGACCGAGGCGCGGCCCATGCCGCACGCGAGCAACTCGCCGATTGGGGTATTTACGACAGCCGGATCGTCGCGCTCAACTGAGACCGCGGCCCGCATCGCTGAGATGCAGGCCCGCTCGGCGCTGGACGCCATGCTCTTGCCGCGCTTTCATGGTGACCTCTTCGAACCGATCACCTGATTCTGGCCCGGGAGCCTTCGACGTGCGCGCAATTCTGGCAATTCTTCTCTTCGTGACGACAGCCGTTTCGGCCCCGTCTCTGGCCCAGTCCACCTATGAGACGGACGCCACTCACGCCGTCATCATGGATTACGAGACCGGCGAAATCCTGTTCGAGCGCAATGGCGACGAGCCGATGCCGCCGGCCTCCATGAGCAAGATGATGACCGTGCTCATGCTGGTCGAGGCGATCGAGGCTGGCTCGCTCTCGCTGGACGACGAGCTGCCGGTCTCCGAGCATGCCTGGCGCACCGGCGGTGCCGCCTCCGGCTCCTCGACCATGTTCCTGGAAGTGAACAGCCGCGTGCGAGTCGAGGATTTGCTGCACGGCATCATCGTCCAGTCGGGCAATGATGCCTGCATCGTCGTGGCCGAAGCGATCGCCGGCAGCGAGTCCGCCTTTGCCGACATGATGACCGACCGCGCGCACGAGCTTGGTCTCGAAAGCGCCAGCTTCGCCAATGCGACCGGCTGGCCCGATCCGGACCACGTGATTTCGGCTGCTGATCTCGCCCGGCTGGCGCGCATTCTCATCCAGGACCATCCGGATTTCTACGATGTCTGGGCCGAGCGCGAATTCACCTATAACGGCATCCGACAGTATAATCGCAATCCGCTGCTGGGCGTCTTCTCGGGCGCCGACGGGCTCAAGACCGGCCACACCGAAGCCAGCGGCTACGGTCTCGTCGGCTCGGCCGAGCGCGACGGCGAGCGCCGCATCATTGTCTTCAACGGGATGAACTCGAACACGGCCCGCGCCACGGAAGCCGAGCGCATGATGCGCGCCGCGCTGTCCGATTTCTCCGTCATCGATCTCTTCGAGGCCGGCGATACCGTCGAGCATGAGGCGACCGTCTTCCTCGGCGAGAGCGAGACGGTTTCACTGCGTGTGGAAGAGCCGGTCTCTGTCGGCATGCACCGCCGCGCCCGCCGCGACATGACGGTCAGCGTCAATTACGAAAGCCCGGTCCCGGCGCCGATCGCCGAGGGCGATGCAATCGCCATCCTTGTCGTCGAAGCACCCGGTATCGAGCCGCGCGAATACACACTCGTCGCTGCCGAGGATGTCGAGCAGAAGGGCCTGATGGGCCGCATCGGCGCCGCGCTTGCCCACATGATCCGGGGTTGAGCCGGTGCGCGGACGTTTCATCACGCTCGAGGGCGGAGAGGGGGCCGGCAAGACGACGCTTATCAAGGCGCTCGCAGCCTGGCTCGAATCCCAGGGGCGGGAAGTCGTCCTGACGCGTGAACCCGGCGGCACGCCCGGTGCGGAAAGCCTGCGTGAAATCCTGCTGACCGGGGCGACCGATCGCTGGTCGCCCATGACCGAAGCACTCCTGATGTATGCGGCTCGCGTCGATCACGTCGAACGACTGATCGAACCGGCGCTCGAACGCGGCGCCTGGGTCATCAGCGACCGCTTTGCGGACTCCACCTTGGCCTATCAGGGCGCCGGAGGCGGGATCGACACGGACCGTATCCGGGCCTTGCACAAGGCAGCACTGGGCGATTTCGGTCCGGATCTGACGCTGATCCTCGATCTCGATCCGAAAGTGGGCATCGAGCGCACCATCCAGCGCGGCGAGGACTCAACCCGGTTCGAACGCTTCGATGGCGGTTTCCACGCCAAGCTTCGCCAGTGTTTTCTCGATATCGCCGCCCGCGAGCCCGAGCGCTGCCTCGTCCTCGACGCGGCCGCCAGGCCTGACGAGGTCCGCAGCCGGGCCATCGATGGCATCGAGAGCCGGCTCGGCGTCAGCGCTTGAGTACCGATCCCGACATAGGCTCCGACGTCCAGCCCGGCTGCCTGGCCCCGCGGGAGCGCTATGACCTGTTCGGGCATGAGGCTGCGGAAACCGCCTTTGCCAATGCCTGGTCGAGCGGACGCCTGCATCATGCCTGGATGATCACCGGGCCGCGTGGCGTCGGCAAGGCGAGCTTCGCCTGGCGCGCCGCACGCCGTGTCCTGGGCGCCGAACCGGTCAGCGCTGACGGGGCAGGGGCGCTCGCGACGAGTCCCAATGATCCGGTGTGCAAGCTTCTCGAGGCCCAGGCCTGTCCCGATCTGCTGCTTCTGCGTCGGCCCTGGGACGACAAACGCAAACGCTGGCGGGCCGAGATCACGGTCGAGGAAGCGCGGCGTGCTCCCCACTTCTTCGAAATGAGCTCCGGCGGCGGGGGCTGGCGGGTCTGCATCGTCGATTGCGCGGACGACATGAACACCAATGCCGCCAACGCCTTGCTCAAGACGCTCGAGGAACCGCCCAAGCGCGGCGTGCTCTTCCTCGTGACCCACACACCCGGGCGCCTTCCGGCCACGATCCGCTCGCGTTGCCGGCGCCTCGATCTGAGGCCGCCCTCAGTGGCGGACACGGCGGCCTGGCTTCAGAAAAGCGGCGGGGTGACGACCGAAGCCGAGGCGATGGCGGCATCCGAACTCGCCCATGGCGCACCGGGCCGGGCACTCTCGCTCAGCGTTGCCGGCGGCGTCGGTCTTGCCCGCGATGTCGATACCATCGTGTCGAAAGGCGCGATCGCGAATGAAGCGGAAATGCGCCGCCTCGCAGAGCGCGTCTCGGCCAAGGGCAAGGAGGATCTGCGCAGTCTCTTCTATGAGGCGCTGGCCAATGCGATGCGCAAACAGGCCCGCAGTCTCGCTGGTCATGGCGGCGATAGCGAACCCTGGCTGAATGCCTGGCGAGACCTCAACCGCCTTGTCCGCGACAGCGATGCGCTTTATCTCGACGCCAAGCAAAGCGCCTTGGCTGCGCTCGGGCTCGCCCGGGACGCGGCGCGCAAGGCGAAAGCCTGACACCGGGACCCAGCATGCTGATCGACAGTCACGTCAATTTACATGGCGAGCAGTTCGCCGATGACCTCGATGCCGTGATCGAGCGCGCCCGCGAGGCCGGGATCGGCCGGATGATCACGATTTGCTGCCAACTCTCGGATTTCGAAGCCGTTTCCTCGATCGCTGAGCGATATGAAGATATCTGGTGCACGATCGGCGCGCACCCGCACCATGCCAAGGACCGGCCCGACATCACGGCTGAGGAACTCGTAGAAATCGCTCAGCATCCTAAAGTCGTCGGGATTGGCGAGACGGGCCTGGACTTTCACTACGGCTACAGCCCGCGCGCGGACCAGTTCGCCAGTCTGCTGGCTCATGTCGAGGCCGCCCGGCGGACCGATCTGCCACTCATCCTGCATACCCGCGAGGCCGACGATGCCATGGCCGACCTGCTGGAGGCGGAAATGGGAAAGGGGGCGTTCCGACCTTTGCTTCACTGCTATACCGGCGGCGCCGGTCTCGCCCGGCGTGCCGCCGCACTCGGCGCCTATTTCGCCGCATCCGGGATCGTCACCTTCAGGAAGGCCGAGGATGTCCGCGCGGTCTTCCGCGATACCGTTCCGGACGATCGCGTCATCGTCGAGACGGACTGCCCGTATCTCGCGCCGGTTCCGCATCGAGGCAAGCGCTGTGAGCCGGCCTTCCTGCCTGACGTGGCTCGCGGTCTGGCCGCTGTGAAGGGGTGGAGTGAGGCGGAGTGCGCCGAGAAGACGACGGACGCCTTCTTCCGACTGTTCGACCGCGTGCCGCGCCCATGACCCGTATCGTCCGCCTCACGCTTCTGGGCACCGGCTCCTCCGGAGGCGTTCCGCGCGCCAATGGCGATTGGGGGCTGTGCGATCCTTCCAATCCGAAAAATCGCCGCCGCCGCTGTTCGGCGCTCGTCGAGGGCGCTTCAAGCCTGGCGGAGCTCGAAGCCGGCGAAGCCGTCACGCGTGTCGTGATCGATACATCGCCGGATTTCCGCGAGCAGATGCTGTCCGCCGCCGTCCGGCGGATCGACGGCGTAGTGATGACTCACGACCATGCCGACCAGACGCATGGCATCGACGATCTGCGCGCATTTGCCTATCTGCAGCGCCAGCGTATCCCGGTGTGGATGGACGCGCCGACCGAAGCCAGTCTGACCACCCGTTTCGGCTATACGTTCGAAACGCCGCCCAACTCAGGCTATCCGCCGATCCTCGACAAACGTCCCATGAGCGCGTGCGGAACACCGGTCTCTATCGATGGGCCGGGCGGTGTGATCGAGTTGATTCCGTTCGACCAGGAGCACGGTCGAATCCGCGCGCTCGGTTTCAGGATCGGCAATCTTGCGTACTCGGCCGACATCAACGCGCTGCCTGATGACAGCGCCACGATCCTGGACGGTATCGGGTGCTGGGTGGTCGACGCCTTGCGTCATGAACCGCATCCGACGCATTTCAATCTCTCCGACGCACTGGACGCTCTCGAACGCGTTTCGGCGGGTATGGGCGTGCTGACCAACCTCCACAACACGCTCGACCATACCGAGCTGAGTCGTGATCTCCCGGATCATGTCGTTGCCGGCCATGACGGCTTCCGCATCCTCGATCTCGAAGGGTCGATCGAGCTCGACGCCTGATATCCCAGCGATGCTGCAGCTATCTCAGAGCCCGCCCGAATTTCTCATAATATTCATTATGCGCTCTATTGATGTCCCTCAGACACATCCGAGCGTGCGGGCCCTATTCTGTGAGAACCGACATTTCGGTCGCTATTTCCGCCGCTTGATGAAGGCGGTTTAACATCTGCCCGAATTGAAATCCTGGTTCGCGCGGTATGGGAAGTCGCTTCTCTCTTCCTGCTTGAAGTATCCGTCGGGGACGAAAATGCCTTGAAGCGATTTTACTTGCGACGGCGCGGCTCGCTGGTGACGAACTGTCTCTTGTCTCGTACTCGGGCCTGGTCTTGACCATGGCAAAGAGACATCTCGTTGGAAAAGCCGCAATTGCGCTGGCAGTTGGCGGCCCTAAGTTCGTCAGAGCCATAATCGTCACGACTGCCCTCGCCATAGGCAGGGCGTTTATGATCGGCTATGCCAAGCATTCGCCCGAATCGACCTGTCAGCCCTTACGGATCAACCATGCCCGCACCCGACGCCGCCCTGCCGCCTATGGAACGCCTTATCGCCATCATGGCGAAGCTGAGAGACCCCGATGGCGGCTGCCCCTGGGATCTGGAGCAGGACTTCAAGTCGATCGCGCCCTATACGATCGAGGAAGCCTACGAAGTCGCGGATGCGATCGAGCGGAACCATTTCGCCGAGCTGAAAGACGAGCTCGGTGACTTGCTCCTCCAGGTCGTCTTCCACGCGCGCATGGCCGAGGAAGGCTCGCTCTTTGACTTCAACGATATCGTCGAGGCCATCAACGACAAGATGATCCGCCGGCATCCGCACGTCTTCGGCGACGCGGAGACGCGCGATACCGAGACGCAGACCATCGAATGGGAGGCCATCAAGGCCGAGGAACGCGCCGCGCGCGACAAGGGCGAAAGCGTGCTCGACGACGTACCGATCGCCCTTCCCGCTCTCAAACGGGCCCAGAAGCTCCAGAAGCGGGCCGCAACGGTCGGCTTCGACTGGCCGGAAGCATCGCGTGTGCTGGATAAGGTCGATGAGGAACTCGCAGAAGTACGCGAGGCCATGGTGGGCGGGAATGCAAATGAAATCGCTGAGGAGATCGGGGATTTGATGTTCGTTTGCACGAACTTGGGCAGAAAACTTGATGTGGATGTCGATGCCGCAACACGCAGCGCCAATGCCAAGTTCGAGCGCCGCTTCCGCCATATCGAGACGCGCCTCGCCGATGAGGGCCGCGCGATGAGCATGACCACCCTCGAGGAGATGGAATCGCTCTGGGATGAAGCCAAGGGGATCGAAAAGGACGGAAAGACCGTCAGCGCCTAGAACTCGTCATCGTCCTGCATCTCGCCAATCCCTTGCGGGACTGCGATATCAGGGAATTGCGAGCGGAAACGGCCCGCTTCTGCCGGCGCCAGCCGAACCTGGATCCGGCTTGAGCCGGTTTCCGGATCAATTTCGGAATCAAGTATCTCGCCATTCTCGTGCAACCAGGCGAGCGCCCGCGCCTGGTGCGGCGCAATGGTGACGTGCAGCACTTCCTGATCGGCGGTCAGCGCCGTCTCGACCGCCTCGACCAGAATGTCGATGCCCGTCCCCGTGACGGCGGACATGGGGATCTTGACGCGGCGCCCCGCCTTCAGATTGGCGATGTCGGCCCGAAAGGCGAGGTCTTCTACCGCCTCGACATCGAGGCGGTCGGCCTTGTTCCAGGCCTCGATCATGGTCTGTTCATGCTGCGGCCCGGCCTCGATGGCGTCCAGCACACCCTCGACATCCTTGATCCGCCCCTCGTGGTCGGGATCAGACGCATCGATCACGTGTACGAGAAGATCGGCCTCCCTGACCTCTTCGAGAGTCGCCCGGAAGGCGGCGATGAGTTCGGTGGGCAAATCCGTGATGAACCCCACCGTATCGGAGAGCAGGAGCCGCGTCCCGCTGGGCAGGTCCAGCGCTCGAACGGTCGGGTCCAGCGTGGCGAATGGCATGTCCTGGGCGAACACCCCTGCCCCGGTCAATTTGTTGAAAAGCGTGGATTTTCCGGCGTTCGTATAGCCGACCAGCGCCACGGTCGGAAACGGGACATCCTGGCGCTTTGCGCGATGCAGGCTGCGTGTTCGCCGGACCTCGTCGAGCTGACGGCGAAGTTTCGCCATTTTCTCGTTGAGCAGCCGGCGGTCGGTCTCGATCTGGGTTTCGCCAGGTCCGGCGAGAAAGCCCCGGCCACCACGCTGGCGCTCCAGGTGGGTCCATGTCCGAACAAGGCGCGACCGCTCGTAAGCGAGGCGGGCAAGCTCGACCTGGAGATCGCCTTCCTTGGTACGCGCGCGCTGGCCGAAGATTTCCAGGATCAGCCCGGTCCGGTCGACGACCTTCACTTTCCAGGCATTCTCGAGATTGCGCTGCTGGATGGGCGACAGCGCGGCGTCGATCACCGCGACATCGGCGTCGGCCGTTTCAATACGTTGTTTGAGTTCGTCCAGTTTGCCCCGGCCGAAATAGCGCCCGGCATCAATCTTTCGAACAGGTACGATAAAAGCCTCGGCCACGACGAGGTCGAGCGCTTCTGCGAGGCCGTTCGCTTCTTCAAGGCGCGCATCGGCGCGCGCCATGGCCATGCGATCGGCCGGATGTATGACAATGGCGCGCGATACCGGCGCCTCGCGCTCGATCAATCCGCAGCGCTCTCTTCGGTTTCGTCCTCGTCCGCCTTGTCCGTCTCGAACAACTGCACCGGCGCAGCCGGCATGATCGTCGAGATGGCGTGCTTGTAGACGAGCTGAGACAGCCCGTCCCGGCGAAGCAGGACACAGAAGTTATCGAACCAGGTGACAACGCCCTGAAGCTTGACGCCATTGACGAGGAAAATCGTCAATGGGGTTTTCGTCTTGCGCACAGAGTTCAGGAAGACATCCTGCAGGTTTTGTTTCTTATCGTGCGACATGGTGGCTCCACAAAGGTCGCTTTCGTCAGCGATTCTTGCCCTACCGTATACAGTCCTTGTGCTACGCTGCAACCGTCTCATTTCTCTGGCAAAGACGGAATGCAGCCTAGGCCTTTGCTAGATATGCCTCACGAAGCGCGATCGCCATCGAGCCGGGGGCTCCATTCGCGATTGTCTTGTCGTCGATAGCGACGACCGGCGTGACGAAAGTGGTGGCCGAGGTCATGAAGCATTCGCGAGCCTTCAGCGCCTCCTCGACAGTAAAGGTGCGTTCCTCGACCGGATAGTCGAGCGCCGCCGCACAGGCCAGTACGGTCGCTCGCGTGATGCCGTGGAGAATGTCATGGGTCGCCGGGTGGGTGACGAGAATACCGTCAGCCGTGACGATCCAGGCATTGGTCGAACTGCCTTCCGTCACCCGCCCGTCTGCATCGACCTGCCACGCCTCGAAGGCACCCGCCTCCCTCGCTGCCTGTTTCGCGAGAACGTTGGGAAGCAGGTTCACGGTCTTGATATCGCAGCGCGCCCAGCGCTGGTCGGGCACCGTAATCACCTTCGCGCCGGCGGAGGCCCGCCTCGCCGCAGCATCGAAATCGACCCGCTTGGTCGTCAGGACAAGTGTGGGCTGTATGCCGGTTGGAGGAAAAGCATGGTCGCGCCGGGCCTGCCCGCGAGACACCTGAAGATAGATCAGACCCGATCGAACTCGATTTCGTCTCAGCAATTCCCGCATCACCAGGCGCAGCGCGGCTTCCGATTTCGGTATCGAGATCCGCAGCTCTCCCAACGAACGCTGGAGGCGCGCGAAATGCCCGTCGGCATCGAGCAAGCGGCCATCCCGGACACTCCAGACTTCATACACGGCGTCGCCGAACTGGAAGCCGCGGTCCTCGATATGAACGGCCGCATGGGCATGGGGAACGAAGCGACCATTGACATAAGCAAATCGTGACACGGCTATTTCCTGATGAAGATGGCCCAGATGGCGCCGAGCGCCGCGAGAACCTCCAGCCGCCCCAGAATCATGGCGGCAATAAGGAAGGTCTTGCCTCCAGCGGTTATATCGCGCCAGCCGCCCTCGACCTGATCATAGAGCGGACCGGTATTGGAAAGCGCCGATGCGGTCGCGAGAAAACTGTTTTCGAAAGGCACATCGCTAACCGCCAGCAGTATCCCGCCTATTCCCAGGCAGGCGGCAAAGCCGAGGACGTAGGCCCAGATTCCGATCAGCGATCCGTCCCTCGCCGGCCGGTCGCGAAAACGCACGGGCACGACGCTCGACGGATCCGACAGCACGGCGAGTTCCGATCCCATCCGCTGCCAGAGAAGGAGGATGCGGGAGACTTTGATCCCGCCCGTGGTCGAAGCCGCCGCGCCCCCGATCAGGGCCGCGAATACTGCGCCGAGAATGACCGGAGAGGGATCCCCGGACGCGCTGTAGCCCGCCGTGGTTACGATAAAGAGCGCATCGAGCGCATGCGTGATGATGTGGTTCTGATCGGCAAGGGCATAGAGAAGCGTGAGGCCGGCGATCAGAGCTGCAATCCCGGCGATGTCCGGATCTCGGAAGGCCATGCGATCGCGCAGTGCGTCCCAGAACAGGGAGATATTCATCGCTCCGACGAGACAGCCGATCGCCACCCACATGGTCGAAACCGGGCCGATCGTTGAAACCAGACTGCCTTCATAGGGCGTATATCCGCTCGTCGAGATCGAACCGAGCGCGAGGACGGTGGCATCGAAAAGATCGTTTCCGGAAAACAGAAGCCCGAGCCAGATAAAGGCGGTGAGGACCGCATAGACGATTCCGACGCGACGTGCGGCTTGCGGAAGGTGTGAGAAAACGCTGCGCGGACGGATCGTGAGGATCGACGAACGCCGGATCACGGGAATTTCCCGGTCCAGTGCCGCGAAGACACCGATCGCGAGGAGCAAGGTCGCATACCCGCCGAGCCAGGCCAGAAGTGCCCGCCAGAAGATCAGCGACCGCGGCAGATCGCCTTCCGGCAACAAGGTCGCACCGGTCGTCGTTACCGCCGAATAGGCCTCGAAGAGAGAGTCCAGCGGATCGAAATATCCCGTCAGCCAGAAGGGCAGTGCCGCAACAGCCGGCGTCGTGACCCAGGCGAGAAAGGCAAGGCCCAGCGCATCAAGGGCGCTCGCGCCGGTTTTGAAGCCATTGGTCGCCGCCAAAACAAGGCCACCCGGCACAAGGGCCATCCCGGCCGTCATGGCGAAGAAGGGGGCGAGATGCGGCTCGCCGACCGCCGCAGCCGTGATCGCGGCGATCATGGCCACGAAGGCGACCAGCACCCAGAGTGCGCCGAGCGGACGAAGCAGTGCCGCGAGCGACATGGCTAGAAATACTCGAGGCTGACGCGGAACAGGTGTTCGACCTTCGGGATGAGCGCCGTATTGCAGAACAGCAGTATCCGGTCATTTTCCCGGATTTTCCCCTCATCGCAGGGTAAGATGACCTTGTTGCCACGTACGATAGCGCCCAGAGCGACGCCATCCGGCAATTCGAGCTCGTCCAGCGGTTTGCCGACCAATGGCGACGTGGAAAGTGCGATTCCCTCAAGGGCCTCGGCCTGCCCGCCCCCCAGGCTCTGGAGACCTGTGATGCGACCGCGCCGAATATGCTGGAGGATGGTCGAAACCGTCGTCGCGCGCGGATCGATCAGAACGTCGATACCGAGCGGTTCGCGGAGATCTTCGAAGGCCTTCTCATTGATCAGGCTGAGAGCACGCTCGGCCCCTTCCCGCTTGGCCATCACAGCCGACAGCATGTTCACCTTGTCGTCATTGGTGACGCAAACCACCAGCTCCGCCTTGGAAACGCCGGCTTCGTGCATGATTCTCGAACTCAGCCCGTCGCCATGCAAAACGACGGTCTTCTTGAGGCGTTCGGCCGCGGCTTCGGCCTTGCCCTTGTCGGCTTCTATAAGTCGGACCTTCACGCCGCCGGCGCGCTCGAGGGCCCGCGCGACATAAACACCGATATTGCCCGCACCCACGACCACCACCCGGCGAATGGCTTCGGTGGTCCGGCCGAAAATATCCAGAATACGGCGGACCTGCGCACTCTCCGTAACGACATACACGTCATCGCCCGGAAGAAGCGGGTCGTTGGCCTTGGGGATGAAAAGCGTCTGCTCGCGCTGAACCCCGACGACTGCGAGACGCAGATCGGGGAAGAGCTCCATGACCTGCTCTGTCGTCGAACCGGCCACGGGGGAGCTCTCCTCCAGCCGCAGACCGAGGAGCTGTACGCGGCCGCCCGAGAAGACGGCTGTATTGAACGCGCCCGGCGTCTCCACGCGCTGCAGGATGGCACGACCGACTTCCAGTTCCGGCGAGATGACCACATCCACGGGCAGATTGCCGGTGTTGAACAGGTCCGCCCAGGCCGGATCCAGGTAGTTCTGGGCGCGAACACGAGCGATCCGCATCGGCGTCGCAAAGAGCGAATGTGCCACCTGGCAGGCAATCATGTTGGTTTCGTCGGAATGCGTGACCGCTACGAGGAGGTCTGCCTCCTTCGCCCCCGCACGCTCGAGCACGTCCGGATGCGAGCCGTGGCCCACGACTCCGCGGACGTCCAGATCCGTCACGACACGGTCCACAAGCTCGGTCGACCAGTCGACCACGGTCACCGCATTGCCCTCACGGGCCAAGGCTCGTGCGATGCCCACTCCGACCTGGCCGGCTCCGCAAACGATCGCTTTCATGATGTTTCCACCTGACTGGCGCTAGGCAACGCTGTCGCGCTGCGAATTGCCCACGCCGAGAGATTTGAGCTTCCGGTGCAGGGCCGAGCGCTCCATGCCGATAAAGGCCGCCGTGCGGGAGATGTTTCCCCCGAAACGATCGATCTGTGCCTTGAGATATTCACGCTCGAAATTCTCCCGCGCTTCACGCAGAGACAAGGCGATCATGCGCTCGGCGTCAAACCCGACATCCTGGTTTTCCCGGGTCACGACTTCGGACGGCAGCGATTCCAGTGTGATCGGCTCGCTTTGAGAACCGGTCGAGAGGATGAGCAGACGCTCGATATTGTTCCGGAGCTGGCGAACATTGCCCGGCCAGCCATGTGCCTGCAGCGCGGCCATGACGTCATCTGCAAACTCGCGCGGTGGCAAGCCCGCCGACGCTGTCAGTCGGGTCACGAAATGGGTGACCAGTTCCGGAATATCTTCGCGCCGCTCGGCAAGCGGCGGCACGGTCACCGGTACGACGGCGAGGCGATGGTAGAGGTCCTCGCGGAAACGCCCTTCTGCAATGCGTCCATGCAGGTCCTGGGCGGTGCTGGAAATCACCCTCACATTGACCTGGACATCCTCGGCACCCCCGACGCGTCGGAAGCGTTGCTCGACGAGGAGGCGAAGCAGTTTGCTTTGGGTATCCGAAGGCATGTCGGCGATTTCGTCGAGATAGAGCGTGCCGCCATGGGCGCGCTCGAGAAGACCGACATGCTTGACCGATCCATCCTCATTTTCCCGGCCGAACAATTCCTCGTCCACCATTTCCGGTGCCATACCCGGCGCGCTCACCGCAACGAAGTCACCGACCGCGCGCGGAGATTTTTCATGGATCAGGCGTGCCACCAATTCCTTGCCGGCACCTGACGGTCCGGTGATCAGGACGCGGCTGTTTGTCGGCGCAACGCGCTCGATCAGCTGCCGGACCTGGGCGATCCCGCTCGACTCGCCGATCAGCGTGTTCTGCGCATCCGTGCGAGCCCGCAGCTGCGCATTCTCGCTCCGCAGACGACTGGTCTCCAGCGCGCGGGCAACGGTTAGCAGAAGTTTGTCGCTCTTGAATGGCTTCTCGATGAAATCGTAGGCGCCCTTGCGGATCGCGGCGACCGCAGTCTCGATCGTGCCATGCCCGGAGATCACGATCACAGGGAGATCGGGATCGAGAGCCCGGAACTCGTCGAGTAGCTCGATCCCGTCCAGCCGACTGCCCTGCAGCCAGACGTCGAGAACGACCAGGGAAGGCTTGCGGGCCCGTATCTCCCGCAGCGCGCCATCGGCATCGGCCGCCTCGCGCGTTTCGTACCCGTCATCCTCGAGCAAACCGCCAATCAGCTCGCGGATATCCGCCTCATCATCGACGATCAGGATGTCACGTGCCATGACTTACGCCTCCTCTTGGGTCTGGAGCACGGTTTCGGATTCGTCCGCCAGCGGGAAGACAAGGCGGACAACCGCCCCCTGCCCGCTTGGCGGAACGTCAAGCTCCAGACGCCCCTTGTGGTCTTCCATTACGCGCCTGACGATCGCGAGACCGAGACCGGTCCCCTTCTCGCGGGTCGTCATGTAGGGCTCGGTCAAACGCTCGCGGTTGGCCGTCGGCCAACCCAGCCCGTTATCGCTTACCTCGATCACCGCAAATCCGTTGTCTTCGGACAATGAGACGGTGATCGCGCCCGGCGCACCGTCCTTGTCCATCCGGGCGCTCACACTCTCTGCGGCATTCTTCAGAATGTTCGCCAGGGCCTGGCTCGAAAGCCGCGCATCACACAGCGCATGAACAGCTGCATCGGGCTGGTCGAAACGAACATCGATCTCGGACGACGCCACGCGCTGGGCGAACACGGCCGATTTCACCAGATCGCGCATCTCGACCCGCTCGACCTTCGGCTGCGGCATGCGCGCAAAGGAAGAAAACTCGTCGACCATACGGCCGATATCATTGACCTGTCGGACGATCGTCTCGGTGCAGCGGTCGAAGGTCTCGATATCGCTGGTGATGTCCTTGCGGTACTTTCGCCGGATGCGTTCGGCCGACAGCTGGATCGGAGTGAGCGGGTTCTTGATCTCGTGGGCGATCCGGCGCGCGACTTCCCGCCAGGCGGCGTTGCGTTGGGCGGTCACGAGACGGGTCACATCGTCGAAGGTGATGACCAGACCCGCCTCCTCGTCCATAGAGGCGCGGACGGTCAAATGCCGGATCTGTTCGTCGTCGGTGCGAAGATCCAGCTGGGCTTCCGCCACGGCGCCCGGACGGCGGCGCGCTTCCTTGACGATATCCGAAAGCTCCGGTGTTACCTCGTCGATGTTGACGCCGATCAGGTCCTGCGTACCGGGCGACAGCATGCCGATTGCGGAGCGGTTGATGAGCGTGACATTGTCCTGCCCATCGAGACCGATGACGCCCGCGCGGACACCGGCGAGAATGGCCTCGATAAAAGCCCGGCGCTTCTCGGATTCCGCGTGCGACTCGATCAACTCTCGCCGCTGGCTGCGCAATTGCCGGGTCATCCGGTTGAACGCCCGGCCCAGCGCGGCGATTTCGTCGTCCTCACGGCCCATCTGGACCCGGGCATCCAGATCGCCGCGGCGGACTCGTTCGGCGGCTCCGACGAGACGCGATATCGGCGTTACGACGCGGGTCGCTGCCGTCAATGCCAGCCAGATGGCTCCGATCAGGATCAGCGCGGCCACCTCAAGATAGAGGACGAAGAATGTGGTGCGGATCTCGCCTTCCTGCTGCGTCACGCGCCGCAGCGAAATTCGCGCATCTTCCATGCTCCGGAAGAGATCCATGTCGAATTCCTGCGACACATAGAGGAAGGCGTCTTCATAAGCATCGAGCCGGTAGAGAACCCCCATTACATCGGTCCCCACCGGCGTAAACTCCGGAGTGGTGACGACAGGATTCCCATCCGCGGCCAACTCGTAAAGCCGCGGAGATGGCGGCGTGTAGGATTCGTTTTCCCGGAACTGAGTGCGGGCGAGCAGGGTACCTCGGCCATCGACGATATAGGCCGCGTTGAAGCCCCTCTCTGCCGCCTGCGCGCTAAGATACTGCACGTAGCGGATGCGGCTTGAAGTGAAGGCTTCGACCGCACCCTCGCTAGACAGGTCCGATGCCATCGCAACGATTCTCGCGGAGGCTCGGTTCGCTTCTCGCACGTAAATATCGTAGGCGCCCTCGGAAACGCCATCGACCAGGGTTCCGATACGTTCGCCGAACCAGTAATCGACGCCGCGGTTGAGGACGGCTCCGAGGAAAAGCGCTGAGATGACCGCCGGCGCTGCCGCCGCAATCGAAAATAGCGCCACGAATCTGAGGTGAAGGCGCGGCGTCGGCTCGCCGAAGCGTCGCGCCTTGAGGCGCCGGAAGAAACGAACCCCGACGACGGCCGCCAGGCCCATGATCAGGACAGCATTGCCGACCAATATTCCAAGCGCTGTCCGGTCGCCGGGCTGCAGATAGCCTCCCTCGCCCAGAAAGCCGAGTGCCGTTAAGGTCAACAGAGCGAGGGATACGAAGAAACCGATGCCGAACAGCCCAGCGGACCGCGGCGAAATATTGCGGATCAGCGTCTTCGTCGAACTCTGTGGCAAACCCCACCTCGAACCTTGCAACGCAGCAACATTACCTGTGAGTTGCACAAAATCAACAAGAGTGTTTCTCCAGCAACAGTCAGCTATCGCCCTCACCCAGCTCGTTAAGCCTGCGAGCCAGCGTGTTCCGGTTTAAGCCAAGCAATTCCGCGGCTTTGGACCGATTGCCCCCGCAGCGGTCGAGGGCTTGCCGGAACAGAGCCCGGTCTACGGCATCCATGGCCAGCTGGCGCGCATCCGGTGCGGACAGGGCCGAAGCCGCAATTGCGTTGGCATGCAAGTCCAACTCGTCCCGCAACTCGGTAGACTCCGTCCGGAAGGCGTCGATGACATCGGGCAGATTGGCGACATTGCCTCGCGTGCCCAGCGCCAGGCGAGAAAGCACAGAGCGGAGTTCGACCACATTGCCGGTCCAGGGCGAGTTGGCCAAATAGTCTTCGGCCTCGCTGGACAGACGGACCGCATCCTGTTTGTCGCGGCGCGCAAACTGCGTGAGAAAAGCTGCGCAAAGCACCGGAATATCGCTGCGCCTTTCCCGCAAGGGCGGCACGGAAATGATGCATTCGCTCAATCGGGATACGAGCCGCGCGTCGAGCGGTGCGTCTGGAGCCTGGGACGCCGTCGCGATGACCCGGCCTGATCCGGCGTCCAGGGCATCGCGGGCCGCACGCTGCTGTTGAGCACTCCATTCCTCCAGTCTCAGCCAGACCACCTGACCGGCGGCCTGCGTGGAGCCGAAAATCTCCGCGACCGAGTTGGAGGGCGTTACGACAGAGGCATCGTCCGATGCGATTCCACGCGCTCGCAATAGGGCTTCGGCGGCCTGCCGCTTACCCACACCCGGCTCGCCGGTGATCATGACATGGGCCTGGCTCGTCGCTGCCCTCGCGATCGCCTTGAAGGCTGACTGCATGGCAGCCGATTGACCGATAAACCCGGTCGGTTCCTCGACGGTCCGGCTGCGATGTCCACCCGCGGCCTCGCCCAGCGCCGCGGCGACCGTATCTAGCATGTCATCGAGATCGAACGGTTTGGGCAGATATTCGTAAACCCCGCCCTTCGCAGCCCCGATGGCCGTACTCGCCGTCGCCTGCGCGCTCATCACGATAACCGGCATACTCGGGCGCAGCCGATGAACCAGACCCAGATTTTCAAGGAAATTCCGGCCGTCCAGAAGGACATCCGCGAGCAGGAGGTCGCCCTCGCCATTGCGAATCCAGCCAAGCGCGGTTTCAGTCGAAGCCGTCGCACGCACCTGATATCCTGCCGTACCCAATGCGCGAGACAGGATCAGTTTGAGGCTCTCATCGTCTTCCAGAAGCAGGATACGGGCACTCAAATTCAGTTCTCCCTGGCCACGGGCAGTCGCAAATTGAATCGGGTGTCGCCAGGCACGCTCTCATAGTCCAGCTGGCCGCCATGCAGGGCGGCGATACGGGCCGAAAAGGCGAGACCGAGCCCTTCGCCCGCAGGCTTGGTCGTCACGAACGGCGTGAATATACCGGGTCCGAGCGTGTCGGGGATACCGGGGCCGTTATCGCGTACGACGAGGACGAGCGGTGCCGGATCTGCGCCGGTCCGGCTACGCGGCCCCGCATCGAACCGCGTCTCCACGCGGATGACCGGGTGCTCGACGCCCGAAACCGCATCCACGGCATTCTGAAGCAGATTGAGTACGGCCTGAAGAAGCAGGTCGCGATCACCGGAAAATTCCGGGAGAGACGGGTCGAAATCTTCCGCCACGCGACGCTCGACCGCCGGATTTGCTCGCCCCAGGCTGGCGACCGCATCCACTGCGATCCGGTTCAGACTGAGGCGCGAGGTATCGCCCATACGGATATCGCCGACGCGGCTCCAGTGGTCTGCGAGACGCGTAATCCGGTCGACATCCTCGACGATCATGGCCGCTAGCTGGCGCGCGGCATCAGGATCGCCCTCGCGGCGGATAAGCTGGGCGGCGCCCCTTACGCTGGCCAAGGGATTCTTGAGTTCGTGCGCCAGCATGCGGCCGAAACCGAGCGCCGGCGCCTCCGATGCCCGCGATCCCAGCTCGGTATGAGGCAGGACAGACACGACAAGTTCAGGCACCTCATCGGTCCAACGCACATGCACGTCCTGCAGTCGGGACGTCCCGAGCCCTCTCCCGAGCGCGACAACGGTGCGCTGGCTGGACCGAGCCTGGTCGACGATCTCCATCAACTGGCCGCAACTACGCGAATGCTCCGCGAACCGTCCCCTGCGAAGATGGCGCGCGGAAAGGCCCAGCCACTCCTCCGCCTGCGTGTTTGCCCAGAGAAAGCCGCCATCACGATCGAAGGCCAGCAATGGAAGCGCGGCCTGTTCGGCGGCCCGCTCAGCCGGCGAGCTGGCTGAGGCCTTCTGCGTCATGCGACCGCCCGGTCCTCGGGCACACGCAGACGATCGATCATGCGATGAATGTCCGCAGGCGCTTCGCTCCGGCAGAGCACGCCCTTAGCGGCCCGGCACCAGTCGGGATCGCGCCCGGCGCACTCGAGATCGACGAAGCTGGCGAAATGCTTGCGCATCATACGGATGCCCAATCCCTCGCCGTAAAGGTCCAGGGCGTCGCCGAATTGTTCTCCGAGGGCGTCGATCTTGTCGCTCCAGGCGGTCTCCGGCGCCTGGCCCAGCAATTCAGCCCCGATCTCTCCGACCAGCCAGGGTCGGCCTTGTGCGGCGCGACCGATCATGACGGCGTCGGCGCCCGATTGCGCGAGCGCTTCACGCGCTTCGGCTGCGGATGTGATGTCGCCATTGACCGTGAGCGGCAAACGGCTGGCCTTGCGCACCGCCCTGACCGCGGCCCAGTCAGCCTCGCCCTTGTAGAATTGCTGCCGGGTCCGGCCGTGCACCGTCAGCGCCTGCACGCCGGCACTTTCCGCCCGGCGGGCCAATTCCGGCGCATTGATGCTGTCATGGTCCCAGCCGAGCCGCATTTTCAGCGTGACGGGAACATCGACGCTGGCCACCACTGCATCGATGAGGGTCATGGCATGGTCCAGATCGCGCATCAGGGCGGAGCCTGACAGGCCTTTCGTGACCTGGCGGGCCGGACAGCCCATATTGATATCGACGATCTCGGCACCGGCATCGACCGCGATCCTGGCCCCCTCGCCCATCCAGCGAGCCTCGCGGCCGGCCAGCTGGATCACGCAGGGAGACAGCGAGGCATCGAGCGCAGCCTTGCGCACCATGTCGACGCGGCCCCGGGCCAGGGCGTCGCTGGCGACCATTTCCGAGACGACCATGCCCGCCCCGAAGCGCTGGGCCTGGCGGCGAAAGGGCAGGTCCGTTACCCCGGACATCGGCGCGAGTATGGCCGGAATCGTGATGTCGTGGGAGCCGATGGAAAAGCGCATGCGTCTGGACAAATCCGTGAAGAGCGTCGTAAGCCCAACAAGCTAGCGGGCTTGCTGCGCTGCGGCAATGGATGAGAACCTCATATGAAAATCGGTGCTGTCATCGTGGCCGCGGGCCGGGGCGAGCGGGCGGGCGGCGGTCTTCCCAAACAGTATCGCGCCCTGCTCGGCCGGAGCGTGCTTGCCCGGACGCTGGACCGGTTCGTGGCGCATCCCGCAATCGACAGCCTCGTCGTCGTCACCAATCCGGCTGATGCCGCCCATTTCGGTGAAGTATTGCAGGAAATGGGATGCGATATCCCGGCAGTGGACGGCGGCGCGACCCGTACGGCTTCCGTGCGAGCCGGTCTCGATCACATGCGCGCCCGGGCCGTGGATGCCGTTCTGATCCACGACGCCGCGCGCCCCTTCGTCAGTGCGGAGTTGATCGACCGGATCATTGCCGCGCTGCAGCACGCCCCCGCTGTCATTCCTGCACTCCCGGTGGCTGACGCGCTGATGAAACTGGACGCGGACCAGCGTGTCACCGAGCCTGTCGACCGGACCGGCATGGCCGCCGCGCAGACGCCGCAGGCCTTTCACCTGACGCCGCTCCTGACCGCATACACTCAGTTGGGTGAGCGCGCCCTGCCCGACGACGCCGCGGTGATCATGGCCGCGGGCGGTCAGGTGGAGACGGTTCCGGGCGATGCATCCAACTTCAAACTGACCCGTCCGGAGGATTTCCGGCGCGCCGAGGAGATGCTGATGAGCCAGGCTGTCACGGTTACCGGGCATGGTTTCGACGTGCACCGGCTGGAACCGGCCGAGGCGATGTGGCTGTGCGGCATCGAGATTCGGGCCGGGCTCGGCCTGGTGGGCCATTCGGACGCCGATGCCGCCTTGCATGCCGTGACGGATGCCGTTCTCGGCGCGGCCGGAGCCGGCGATATCGGCGAGCATTTCCCGCCCTCAGACCCGCAATGGCGCGGGGCGGCTTCGGATCGATTCCTGGATCATGCGATCTCGCTGCTTAAGAAAGCGGGCGGAGAGCTCGTCCATGCCGACCTCACCATCATCGCGGAACGCCCCAGGATCGGTCCTCACAAGGCCGCCATGCGGACGCGACTTGCCGAGATCACCGGACTCGATGAAAGCCGCGTCAACATCAAGGCGACCACGACCGAGCGCCTCGGCTTTACCGGCCGGGGTGAAGGCCTGGCCGCGCAGGCGACCGTAACCGCGAGACTGGCATGATCTTCCCCGACTCTCTTCTCGAACAGGCCGAAACCCTTCTCGACCGGGCCCGCACGGCCGGTGTCATGATCGCCACTGCAGAGAGCTGCACGGGCGGTCTGGTGAGTGGTGTCCTGACTGAAATCCCTGGTTCGTCCGATGTCGTGGACCGCGGCTTCGTGACCTATTCCAACGAGGCGAAGACCGAGATGCTCGGCATTCCGGCGCGGGTGATCGAGGCGAATGGCGCGGTGTCCCAGGAAGTCGCCCGGCGCATGGCCGAGGAAGCCCTGCTCCGTTCCAACGCGGATCTTGCCGTGGCAATCACGGGCGTGGCCGGTCCTGGCGGCTCGGAGCACAAGCCGGCCGGGCTCGTCCATTTCGCGCTGGCCCGTCGCAACGGACCCACGCAGACCGATGTTCACCGCTTCGGCGGTCGCGGCCGCGACGCAGTCCGGCTTGCCAGTGTGGCGACCGCGCTCGACTTGCTCTCAGAGGGCGTCGATTTCTTCGGATAGATCCAGAGAAGGATCGCCTGCCGGCTCGTAGCGGCGGTTCGCTTCGGCGGAGAAACGCTCGACCAGCATGTGGGCGGCCCGGCCGCGATTGGTCTCCAGCAGCATTTGCAGGATCGCGTTCTTGAAAGCCGCGCGGATCGAAAATTCGACCAGGGTCGACCCGTCCGAGAGGGCGTGGAACCGCCAGGCGTTTTCCAGAACGCGAAACGGGCCGGCGACGAAGCTGACATCGATCGTTCGTGCTGCGGCATCGGCCAGCACACGCGAGGTGAAGCGTTCGGCGACGAATTTGTAGCGGACCCGTGCTTCCGCCGTCAGATCGGTCAGCGGACCGTCATGGCTCTCGCGAAGAATGCGCATCGCCGTGATCTGACTGATGAAATCCGGATAAGTCCGCACATCCATGACCAGCTCGAACAGATCGTCCGGAGCATGAAAGAGGCGCAGGCGTTCCCTTGTCTCGACGGTCACGGCTCCACTCCCCCTCGGCCGGATGTCAGCCGCGTGCCAGCATGGCGTCTCGGGCCGCTCGCAGCTTGGCGAAATCGTCTCCGGCATGGTGGCTGGACCGGGTCAGCGGCGTGGCGGAGACCATGAGGAAGCCCTTGGCGCGGGCGATGGTCTCATAGGCCTTGAACTCGTCCGGCGTCACGAAACGGTCGATCGCCGCGTGCTTGCGGGTCGGCTGGAGATACTGGCCGATGGTCAGGAAGTCGATGCCCGCGGACCGCATATCGTCCATGACCTGCATGACTTCTTCCTTGGTCTCGCCAAGGCCGACCATGATGCCGGACTTGGTGAATTGCGAGGGATCGCGATCCTTCACGCGCTCGAGCAGACGCAGGGAGTGGTAATAGCGGGCGCCGGGGCGGATGGAGAGATAAAGCCGCGGCACGGTTTCCAGATTGTGGTTGAACACGTCCGCCTTGGCGTCGATGACGCGCTCGGCAGCGCCCGGCTTGCGCAGGAAGTCCGGCGTCAGGATCTCGATCGTCGTGGAGGGCGTCGACGTCCGGATCGCCTCGATCACATCGACGAAATGCTGCGCCCCGCCATCGTCGAGATCGTCCCGGTCGACCGAGGTGATGACGACGTGCTTCAGCCCCATTTCGGCCACGGCATCGGCGACACGGCGCGGCTCGCCGCTATCGACGGCTTGCGGCAGCCCGGTCTTCACATTGCAGAAGGAACAGGCCCGCGTGCAGGTATCGCCGAGGATCATGAAAGTGGCATGCTTCTGATCCCAGCACTCCCCGATATTCGGGCAGCCGGCCTCCTCGCAGACAGTGACGAGGCCGCCTTCCTTCACGATTTTCTGGGTTTCGTTGAAGGTCTTGCCCAGAGGCGCCTTGACCCGGATCCAGTCAGGCTTGCGCAGAACGGGCGAGTCCGGACGCTTCTGCTTTTCCGGGTGGCGCGCGGCACGTGCTTCGGAGGCGGCCTGCGAGCTCGAAGCCGGACGGGGCGAGGACGTATTGTCGATCAGATTGGCCATGGGCGGGACATAAGCCCTGAACGCGCATGCATCAAGCAAGAGGCGCGGTTGGCAGGTTTGCGCCGGACGCAGAGCCCGGACCTGGGTCGGCATATGTATAATCCGCCTTAACCCTGCCTCCGCCCCATGCTCAATCTTCGCTTGCGCAGCATGAACGACTCACTAGCATCAAGGCCATACTTGCATGCGCGGGCACAGAGCCGGGTCCCGCGGATTGTGTGTCGACCGGCAAGGTGAGTGCGTACCGTGAGCGATCAAGGGACAGAGGCGCGTGAACGTGCGCCCAGCGGGGATCAGATAGCGGCAGCTGCGCTGCGCTACGAAACCGGAGAACGCTATCATATCGGCTTCTTCATCGATCCGGACGGAAAGCGCACCTATGACCGGCTCAGGCTCTCTCGCACGCCTGGCGGCTATACCGGCGAACTGATCCGCCTGGCCGGTCGCAGCGCGACCCCGGTTCGTTATCAGGTCCATACCCTCAATGGCGAGACTGGCAACGGCCTCGATCTGGAAATTGCCCCGGTCGATGGCGGACCGTCGGAGCGTTTGCGGGTAAGCCTTCATGACGATCTCGCAGCCGGAGGCGCCGCTTTCGAAGGCACGCTGGAAGGTGTGGGCGACGCTCACCCCCTGCCCCGCCTCGCCTACGTGCTCGAGGACGCCCCCGCGGTCAGGCTCGAACCGAGCCCGACTCATGGCTGGGGCGTGGCCAGCATCGCACCGGTCGAGGAAGGCATGGTGGTCGCCAAAGTGCATGGCCCCTTCAGCGACACGCAGACGCCCTACTCCTTCCGCACTTCGGGCGTGCGGCATATCGAGCCGACCGGCTACGGGCATTTCGTGAACCATGCCTGCGAGCCGAGCTGCAAGATCGTCTACGACGCAGACACCCGCCCCTGCCTCGTCGCCGTCCGCGACCTGGCCGCAGGCGAGGAAATCACCTTCGACTACACGGCCACCGAAGGCGACCTCGCCAACGCCTTCACCTGTCTCTGCGCGGCCAATACCCACAAGGTCTGAAGAGAAGAATTATTCGATCTCACGGCAGTCCGCTTCGCGGACGCCTCCGATGGGGCGGCCCACAAGGGCCGGCGCGCAGTCGCGCTTGCGGGACCGGGGGTCCCGGTTCGGCGCCTCTTTCGTCTTCCCCCTCTCGCGGGGGTAGTGGGCCGGCGCGAAGCGGCGGGTCGAAGGGGGCACTCGGCGCCTCATCCTGCACCATCCCCCTCCGTCCCTGCGGGACACCTCCCCCGGTGGGGGAGGACGAAGCACCGATAGCGCCACGGCGTTGCCGCCTGGCGGTATGAGGGGTGCAGGATGCCGGCTGATGCCGGTGCGTATGTGTAAGTGTGAGTGACATCAGGGACATCCTGCACACGGAGATTTACCGGAGCCCTTACGGGCTCCCTCTCGAAACCGGTCTGGACAGACAGTCAGCGCTTTTGCTGCCTCTCCGAACCGATGGCCACCACCGGGCCCTGCTTTGGTCAGTCAGCAGGGACGGGCAGGCTCCGTACTCCCCACACCCCCGGCGAACCAGGCCGGGCCTCGAGCGGTGCGAGAACGGGGGTGAGTATGAGGCAGGTTTGGAGGGTGGGGATAAGTTCGATTCAAAACGCGCCAGACTTGTCATCCCGGACACATGCCCGGCCCTGAGCCGGGCGGAGATCCGGGACCCATAATCCAGGTGCTGGCCGGAAGAAGACGCGGCGTGGATAGAGAGTCCGCTTCGGGGAGAATTTCGCGTTTATGGGGGCCGGCGCTGCAGCCCGACTGCGCGGGCTCTCCGGCCGGGAAGACAATGGGAGGCCCGTCCGACCGCGCAGAAGCGCCCCGCGCAGGCGGGGGAGGAATACAGGACATGACAAGGATGCCGGAAAACTCCGGTCCCTACCCCTCGCTGCGGAAGCGGCCCAGGTCCAGTTCCAGCATCATGGCCGGGTCGACGTAGAAATCGTCATTGATCTTCACGCGCCAGTCGAGATGCGGACCGGTCGCCCGGCCGCCGGCACCGATTTCGCCGATCAGCTCGCCCTGCTCGACCAAATCGCCCTCGCTGACATGAACCGCGCTCATGTGAAGGAAGAGGCTGACCAGGCCCTGGCCGTGATCGAGGAAGACCAGGCCGCCCTCGTAATACATGTCGTCCTCGGCGAGGATGATGCGGCCGCCGGCGGGCGCCACGACGGGCGTGCCGGTATCGTTGGCCCAGTCCAGACCCCAGTGAGGATTACCCTCATGCCCGTTATTGTAGACGCGGGCGGAGCCGTAGACCCCGGTCGTGATGCCTTCGGACGGGCGAATGAACCCGTCGAGGAAACCCTGCCCCTCCCAGCGCGTCGCCAGGGCTGCCCGCTTCTGGGCATATTCGCGCTGCCGGCGCGGCAGCGTGCTTTCGTCCGGCGTCACGGTCGCCTGCGGCACACCGTTCACATGCTGGAGCACGTATTCGCGCTGTTCGATGGAGACGTCTTGCGTGATCTGGCCGGCACCGCCATCCGCACCCTCGTAATCGATCTCGAGCGACAGCGTTTCCGGGGCGTCCCGCGGAATGCCGAGAACCGCGACGCCGTCGGCATCGGCCGTGGTTTCCATCTCCCCGAAGCGGACTCGGGCACCGGGCATGAAATCGCAGATCAGAAGCGCGCCTTCGCGCATCTCGCCGATGCAGAAGCTCGAGGGAGAGGCCGCCATCAGCATGGCCCGTTCCGCGTCCGACGAGACCGTCTCACCGGCATCGGGAGACTGGGACGCGATCAGATCGCCGATCGGATCGGTGGCCGGAACATCGCCGACCGCCTGGGCCAGGAGCATGGCTGCGAGCGGTGCGATCATTGGCCCGGCTCCGCGTGCAGCTCCTTCCAGCGTGCCCCCGCGACCAGAACATCGCGATAGGCCTCCTGCTCATCGACATTCCAGTAGCGCAGATCGGCGAGCGGAATCTCGTCGCCTGTCACAGCACAACGCACGAAGGCCCCCGCCTTGAGGATGATGAAATCGGCATCGCCATACTCGAGGATGGCTTCGCCCTGGAATTCTTTGTCGAAGCTGAAATCAGTCATGGAGCCCGTCTATCATGCGATCCAGCCTGAGGGGAGTGGGTAAAGGAAGTCCCCGGGCTCTCAAAAGAGCGTGCCCTGTCCTTCCGGCGGCGATTTCGGCTTTGCCTTGCGTTTGCGCGGCGGTCTGGCCGGGACAGACGGCGCATTGACGACTGCGGGGGGCGAATCAGTTTCGGCGCCCGCCTTACCGTCGCCGTCGATCACCGCCTTGCGTCGCGTATCGGCGAATTCGAGCTCCACGCCCGCTCCCGAAGCGAGCGAAGCGCCGGCCCGGACCAGCGCCCCGTCGGCATCGCGTACCAGCACGAAACCGCGATTGAGCACGGATTTGTGGCTCAGCGAGGCGAGGCGCGCCGCCCATCCGTCCAGCGACCGCCGGCGGTCCTGCGCAATGCGCTGCATTGCCGGACTGAGCCGCGCGCTGCGATCCGCGACCCGCTCGCGGCGCTGGCGGATATCGCGGTTCAGCGCAGCCGGTTTGAGCCCGGCCTGGAGAACGAGGAGTCTGGACCGCTTTTCAGCCGTCGTGCCCAACAGAGCCGGATCGAGCCGGTCGGAAATCATGTCGAAGCGCTGGCGCTTCAGGTCGAGCAAGGCCGCCGGGCGCGGCAGGCCGCGTGCGGCCGAGCGCAGCTCGGTGCGGCGACGTTCGATCAGGCGCGAGAGCGACGATACCAGCCGGCCGGAAAAGGCCTCGATATCGGCTTTCAGCTCGGCGCGGACGGGCACCGCCATTTCCGCAGCGCCGGTCGGCGTTGGCGCGCGGCGGTCGGCCGCATAGTCGATCAGGGTCGTGTCGGTCTCGTGGCCCACGGCGGAAATAAGCGGGATCTCGCTCTCGGCCGCCGCCCGCACGACGATTTCCTCGTTGAACCCCCAGAGATCCTCGATCGAGCCCCCGCCGCGCGCGACGATCAGCACGTCGGGGCGCGGTATGGGACCGTCCGCAGGCAGGGCGTTGAAACCGCGAATGGCGTCGGCGACCTGCTGTGCCGCGCCATCGCCCTGGACCAAGACCGGCCAGAGCAGGACATGTCGCGGAAAGCGGTCGCCGAGACGATGGAGGATATCCCGGATCACCGCACCGGTGGGCGAGGTCACGACGCCGATCGTGCGCGGCAGAAAGGGAATGGCCTTCTTGCGTTCCGGTGCGAACAGCCCTTCCGCGGCGAGCGCTTTCTTGCGCTCTTCCAACAGCGCCATGAGCGCGCCGGCACCGGCGGGTTCCATCGTGTCGACGATGAGCTGGTATTGCGAGCGGCCCGGATAAGTC
Organism: Maricaulis sp. B-26; assembly: GCF_056857855.1. Taxonomy (NCBI): domain Bacteria; kingdom Pseudomonadati; phylum Pseudomonadota; class Alphaproteobacteria; order Maricaulales; family Maricaulaceae; genus Maricaulis; species Maricaulis sp. B-26. The sequence goes on along the minus strand of NZ_JBSXNX010000018.1, from coordinate 131,502 downwards.
GACATCCGGCCCTCGATGATCACTTCCAGCCCTTCTTCGGGCCGGAAACGGAAACGCGCCGCCGTCCCCTTCCAGGCGATCGAGGCGATCACGGCGCGCTCGTCCTTGATGTCGAAATAGACATGGCCCGACTTGGCGACCACGACACGTCCCAGTTCACCGCGCACGCGGACATGGCCGAAAGCGTCCTCGACCGTCCGCTTCAGCGAGCCGGCCAGTTCGGAGACCGTGAATTCGTGGATGTTTCCCGAGGGATCGCTCATACGGACTCTGGTAGGATGGAATGCGGGTGATCGCAACGGCATGGCGGCACGCAACACCACAAATCGGCCGGGCGCGACAGTTGGCGGACTCGCGCCGCGTCGGGCTTTGGGTTAGCTAGGTCGCAACTTGACCAAGAGGTTCGCATGAAAGTTCTGGTGATCGGTTCGGGCGGGCGTGAACACGCCCTGGTTTGGAAGATTGCACAGAGCCCGCTGACGACGGCCCTGCTGGCCGCCCCGGGCAGCGCGGCCATCTCGGAGCTGGCAAGCTGTCACGACATTCCGGTCTCCGACCTGGACGGCCTCGTCGATCTCGCAAAGCGCGAATCGGTCGATCTCGTGGTGGTGGGTCCGGAGAACCCGCTCTGCGATGGCCTTGCCGACCGCCTCGGCGAAGCCGGCATCGCCACGTTCGGCCCCTCCAGGGGCGCCGCCATGCTGGAAACCTCCAAGGCGTTCGCCAAGGATTTCTACGCCCGCCACAATGTCCCGACGGCCCGCTACGGGACGTTCACCGACGCGGCTGAGGCGAAGGCCTTCCTCGATACGCTGGATCCCCCCTACGTGCTCAAGGCCGACGGTCTGGCGGCCGGCAAGGGCGTCGTCATCGTGCAAGACCGCACCGAGGCGGAATCCGAGATCGAGGCCTTCCTGTCCGGCAAGTTCGGCGAAGCCTCGAAAACGCTGGTGATCGAGGAATTCATGGCGGGCGAGGAAGTTTCCATCTTCGCCCTGTGCGACGGCGAAACCGTCCTCTTCTGCGGCGCGGCCCAGGACCACAAGCGGGTCGGCGAAGGCGATACCGGACCGAATACGGGCGGGATGGGCGCCTATTCGCCCGCGCCGATCGCCACGCCCTCTCTCATCGACACCGCGATGAAGACCATCATCGAACCGGTCGCGAGGGGCCTTGCCGCTGAAGGCACGCCCTTCAAGGGTGTGCTGTTCGCCGGGCTGATGGTCACCGAAGACGGTCCGAAGACGGTGGAGTTCAACATCCGTTTCGGCGATCCGGAATGCCAGGTCCTGATGATGCGCATCGAGAACGATATCCTGCCCTATCTGTGCGCCGTCGCAGAGGGCACGCTGGACGAGATGATGCCGGTCGACTGGTCGCCGGAACCGGCCATCACCGTCGTCATGGCAGCCGAGGGCTATCCGGGCAGCTACGAGAAAGGCTCCGTCATCAAGGGCATCGACAAGGCCAATCTGATGGAAGGCGTCAACGTCTTCGAGGCCGGAACGGGCCGCAATGCCGACGGCGAGATCACCGCTCAGGGCGGCCGCGTGCTGAACGTCACCGCCTCCGGCGAGACGCTGCACTATGCCGTGGAGCGCGCCTATGCCGCCGTGGACCAGATCGACTGGCCGCAGGGCTTCTGCCGCCGCGATATCGCCTGGCGCGCGCTCAAGACGCATTGAGCGCGGGAGGCGTAACACAACACGTGGCCTGCCCGGTTTGACTTCCCCGGACTTGTCGGCATCCTGCTGCCCGCATACCGAAAAACCGAAACGGGGAGCCCATCATGATCCGCACCGCCCTGGCCGCGTTGACCGCGGTCGCAATGAGCAGCGTGTCGTCGCTTGCACAGACTGACGAGCCCGCACCGCTGACCGTTGTCCATGCCGGTCACCTGATCGCAATTCCCGGCGAAGACCCGCTGACCGAACAATCGATCCTGATCCGCGGCGAGCGGATCGAGGCGATCGAGGCCGGTTATGTGTCGCCCGAGGGCGCTACCATCGTCGACCTTTCGGACGACTGGGTGATGCCGGGCTTCATCGACAGCCATGTCCACCTGCTGTCCGAGCTCGGGCCGGGCCGCCGCTTCAACATCTTCACCGAGAATTCCGCCGACCTGGCCTTCGACGGTGCGATGCATGCCCGCCGGACCCTGCTGGCCGGCTTTACCACCGCCCAGGATGTCGGCGGCGATTTCGCGGCCATCACGGCGCTGCGCGATGCGATCGAGGATGGTGACGTCATCGGCCCGCGCCTGCGCGTCTCCGGCACGTCGGTCACCCCGACGGGCGGTCATGGCGATATCAACGGCTTCGCCCTCGACGTCATGCACCGGTTTTCCAGCCCGACCGCCTGCGACGGTCCGGACGACTGCCGGCGCGCCGTGCGCGAACTGGTCCGCGGCGGTGCCGATGTGATCAAGATCACCGCGACGGGCGGCGTGCTGTCCGACACGGCAGCCGGGGTCGAGCGCCAATTCTTCGACGACGAGCTGGAATCCATCGTCGAGGCCGCGCACATGATGGGCCGCCGCGTCACCGCGCATGCCCATGGCGTGACCGGGATCAACGCCTTCCTCCAAGCCGGCGGCGACTCCATCGAGCACGGCACCTATCTGGACAATGACAGTATCCGGCTGATGCGCCGCAACGACGCCTACCTCGTACCGACCGTCCTGGCCGGCGTGACGGTTGCGGAACTCGCCGAGACGGCCGACTTCATGACCGACAATCAGCGCGCCAAGTCCCGCGCCGTCGGTCCGCAAATGCTGGACATGGTCCGCCGCGCCCATGAGGGTGGCGTCACCATCGCCTTCGGCACCGATAGCGGCGTCTCGCGTCATGGCGACAATGCGCGCGAGTTCGAGCTTTATGTCGAAGCCGGCATGACGCCGATGGAGGCCATCGTGACCGCGACGATCAACGCCTCGCACCATGTCCGCATGGAGGAAGAGATCGGCACGATCGAGGCCGGCAAGTTCGCCGATATCGTGGCCGTGGACGGCAATCCGCTGGAGAATATCTCCGAATTGCGGGATATCGATTTCGTCATGCAGGGTGGACAGGTGCATCTGAGCGAATGAGCGAGATCGACGACAGCTTCTCCGGCACCAAGCCGGTCGTGGACGCGCTGGCCTTCGACGAGGCCGCGCTCGCCACATGGATGAGCGAGCATGTGAGCGGGTATGAAGGCCCGCTGACCGTGCACCAGTTCAAGGGCGGACAATCCAACCCGACCTACAAGCTGGACACGCCGGGCAAGTCCTACGTGCTGCGGCGCAAGCCCCCGGGCAAGCTTCTGCCCTCGGCCCATGCGGTGGACCGGGAATTCCGCGTCATGAGCGCACTGGGAGAGGCCGGTTTCCCGGCCCCGGTCATGCACGGTCTGTGCATGGACCGGGAGGTCATCGGCACGGAGTTCTACATCATGGACTTCGTGGAGGGCCGGATCTTCTGGGATCCGCTCCTGCCCGATCTCGACAAGGCGGAGCGCGCGGCGATCTACGACGCCTCCAACGCCACGCTCGCCCATCTGCACTCGATCGATCACGAGTCCGCCGGGCTGGGCGATTACGGCAAGCCGGGGAATTACTTCCAGCGCCAGATCGGCCGCTGGTCGAAACAGTACCGGGCCGCCGAAACCTCGACCGTCGCGTCCATGGACAAGCTGATCGACTGGCTGCCAGAGGCTGCGCCGGAGCAGGAGCGCACCAGCGTGGTGCACGGGGATTACCGGCTCGACAACATGATCTTCCATCCGACGGAACCGCGCGTGATTGCGGTTCTGGACTGGGAGTTGTCGACGCTGGGCGACCCGCTGGCGGACTTCACCTACCAGCTGATGGGCTGGGTCATGCCGCCGGAGATTCGCAATGGCATGCTGGGCGTGGACCTGCCGGCGCTGGGTATTCCTACCGTGGAGGAATACACGGCATCCTATTGCGAGCGGACCGGGCGGGACGGCATTCCCGAGCTCGATTTCTATTTTGCCTACAACATCTTCCGTCTCACCTCGATCATCCAGGGCGTGTACGCGCGGGCGCTTCAGGGCAATGCCTCCAACGCGCGGGCGATGGAGATGGGTGCCGCCGTCGAACCCATGGCAGACGCGGCCTGGGATTTCGCGAAGAAGGCGGGCGCCTGATAAGGCGCCCGTTTGCGGCCCTGCACCATGACCGGCATCTTCGCCCCCATCATCCTCCTCGTCAGCGTGCTGGGCACGGCCTTCATCTCGGGCGTGTTCGGCATGGCGGGCGGGCTCATCCTGATGGGCGTGCTGGCGGTCATCCTGCCGGTTTCTGCCGCGATGGTCGTGCACGGTGTGGTGCAGAGCATCTCCAACGGATGGCGGGCCATTCTCCTCATCCGCTGGATCGACTGGCGGCTGCTTGCGATCTTCCTCGCCGGATCGGCGGTGGCGGCCCTGGGCCTCCTCTTCGCCGCCTTCGAACTGTCCAAGCCCTGGCTCTTCGTCATTCTCGGCCTGGTGCCCGGCGTGATCTGGGTGCCGCGTTCCATCGTCCATTTCGATGCGGCCAGACCGTCTCATGCGGTGCTCTGCGGTTTCCTCGTTACCGGACTGAACACGGTGGCCGGCGTATCCGGACCGCTGCTCGACGTCTTCTTCGCCGATACGCGCAAGGACCGGCGGACCATCGTGGCGACCAAGGCGGCGACGCAGGTGGTCAGCCACGGCGTGAAGATCGCCTATTACATCCTGCCCGCCCTGGGCGCCGGCGCCCTGCCGAACGCCTACTGGCTGATCGCCGCCGCGCCGCTGGCCATTATCGGCACGACCCTCGGCGCTCGGGTTCTGGCGGCGATGAGCGACGTCCAGTTCCGCGCCTGGACGAAATGGATCGTCAGCGGGATCGGACTCATCTACATCGGACGGGGCCTTACCCTGCTGCTGACGGGACACGCATGAAGATCGAACCGCTCACCCTGGAAAACGGCATCGTCCGGCTGGAACCCCTGACCGAGGCCCATCGCGAAGCGCTGCGGCCGCTCGCGAACGAGACCGAGCTCTGGGCGTTGACCTCGCTGCGGGCCGACGGGGCACATTTCGACAACTGGTTCGACCTGATGCTGGCGGGTCAGGCCGCCGGCACGCAGATCTCCCATGCCGTTCGCCGGACCGGCGACGGACAGGTCGTCGGCCACAGCGCCTATCTGACCATCACGCCGGCTCACGAGCGGCTGGAGATCGGCTGGACCTGGTATGGCAAGGATGCGCGCGGAACGGCCATCAACCCCGCCTGCAAGCATCTCCTGCTCGGCCGCGCCTTCGCCGGCGGCGCCCAGCGCGTGGAGCTGAAGACGCATCACCGCAATCTGCGCTCCCAGCGGGCCATGGAGAAAATGGGCGCCACGCGCGAGGGCGTGCTGCGCCGTCACCTGAAATGCTGGAATGGCGAGTGGCGCGATACCGTCTGGTATTCGGTTCTGAAAGAGGAATGGCCGCAGATCGAGCCGCGCCTCCGCGCACGGTTCGCACCGACAGCCTAGCCGTTAAAGCAGGTTTCGCCCGTACCGATCAGCCGGCCGCCGCGGATCTCGAACTCGGTCCGGCCATTGCCCTCGACGACCATATCCGCCGGCAGACCCGGCATCAGATATTTCGTCTCGGCCGGCGCTGCGCGGAGGGATGCGCGGATCACCAGCCGGCCCGTAGCCGGTGCTGCGGGCGTCGGCCGGACGATGGAACCGGGACGATCCATGACCCGCACCGTGCGTGTCGTTTCAAGCTCGAGATCGGAACCGATCACGGAAATCTCGCCATCCTCGATGAAGATGTCCTGATCGGTCCATTCGCCCGATGCGTCGACGATCGTGACATCGCGCAGCAGGACGGGATCGCTGGCACAGACAAGCGTGGCGGCCTGGACGGTGGCACCGGATGTGGCGAGCGCCGAAGCGAGAACGAATTTGATCAGGATACGGCGCATGGCCCGACTCCGAGGTTGAGCTTCCTCTTCGTCCGCACACGGCCCAATCTCAAGCCAAGATTTTGTGACAACTACGGAATATCACGAAACCGTCACACTCAGACCGGGATCAAACAGGCCGGGATCAATCAGGCCGGTTTCGCCTTGCGCCGCGCCTTGAAGAACGCCTTGAGAAGTCCCGCGGCCTCATCGCCCATTACGCCGGACACGACGTCCGGCCGCCAGTGACAGGTCGGCTGTTCGAAATAGCGAGGACCATGCGCGATAGCCCCGCCCTTGGCGTCGCTGGCACCATAGACCAGCCGCCCGATCCGGGCATGACTGATCGCGCCGGCGCACATGGCGCAGGGCTCCAGCGTGACATAGAGCTCCAGTCCGGTGAGACGGTAATTGCCGCGTTTTTCGGCGGCCCGGCGCAGGGCGAGGATTTCTGCATGGGCCGTCGGATCATGCGTCGCTATCGGGCGGTTATGCGCTTCGGCGACGATCTCGTCCGTGGCCGGATCGACGACGATCGCCCCGATCGGTGCCTCGCCAGCTTCAGCTGCGGCTTGCGCGAGGCGTAGCGCCGCCTCCATAAACCGTGTATCGCGCGTGTTATCCATTCCCGGCGGGTTAGAGCGCCGCATCGAAAGGGTCAAGCTTGACCGAGACAGCCGACAAGTCCGCTCCCGATTCCGAGCGTATCGCCAAATTCCTCGCCCGCGCCGGCGTGGCTTCGCGCCGCGAGATCGAGCGCATGATCGAGGATGGCCGCATCAAGGTGGACGGCAAGACGCTCGACACGCCCGCGTTCAAGGTGACGGGACAGGAAAAGATCGAGGTCGACGGCAAACGGGTCGAACCGCCCGCAGCCACCAAGCTCTGGCGCTATCACAAGCCGACGGGTCTCGTGACCACGCACTCCGACCCGGAAGGCCGCGAAACCGTGTTCGAGAAACTGCCGAAGGATATCGGCCGCGTGATCTCGATCGGCCGCCTCGACCTGACCTCGGAGGGCCTGCTCCTCCTGACCAATGACGGGGCGCTTGCCCGCGCCCTGGAACTGCCCTCGACCGGCTGGACCCGCCGCTATCGCGCGCGCGCCTTCGGCACGATCGACGAGGCCGCGCTCAACAAGCTGCGCGCCGGTGTCACGGTGGAAGGGATCAAGTACGGTCCGATGGAAGTCGAGGTCGAGCGCGAGACCGGCTCGAATATCTGGCTCGAGGTCGGCATCAAGGAAGGCAAGAACCGCGAGGTCCGCAAGGCCCTCGACTCGGTCGGACTCAAAGTCAATCGCCTGATCCGGACGGCCTACGGCCCCTTCCAGCTTGGTCAACTGGCCAGGGGCGAGGTCAAGGCCGTGCCCTCGCGCGTGCTGCACGATCAGTGCGGCCATCTCATGGACGCGGCCAGCGCACCGGTCGGACAGGCCCGTGCCAAGCCGAAGCCCAATCGCCCGGGTCAGAAACCGGGCCGCAAGCCCGGACACAAACCCGGCCAGAAACCGGGCCAGCGTGCCTTGGGCGGCCCCGGCCAGCCCGGACGGCCCAGGCGCGAAGTCGACGACAGCCTGATCGAGGACGCCCGCAAGGGCCGGCCCGTGGACGCCAAATCCACTCGCGCCCGCCGCAAGCCCGACGGCACACCGACCGCACGCCCGGCCCCGCGCCGCGGCGGCGGCAAGCCGCGCGGCCGGAGCTGAACCGATGCGCATCGTCGGCGGCAAGCACAAGGGCCGCGCCATCGTGGCGCCGAAGGGACGCTCGACGCGCCCCACGACCGACCGGACCCGCGAAAACCTCTTCAACGTGCTCGAACATGCCGACTGGGCGCCGGCCATCGAGGACGCCCGGGTGATCGATCTCTATGCCGGATCCGGCGCGCTGGGCCTTGAAGCCATGTCGCGCGGCGCCGCCTTCTGCCTCTTCGTCGAGATGGCCGCCGAGGCGCGCGGGGCGATCCGCGACAATATCGATACGCTCCAGCTCTTCGGTCACACGCGCCTCCACCGCCGCGACGCGACCGCACTGGGCGAGAAGCCCGCCAATCTCGGCGCGCCCTTCGATCTCGTCTTCCTCGACCCGCCCTATGGCAAGGGACTGGGAGAAAAGACGCTGACGCGGCTGATCGAGGGCGGCTGGGTCAGCGACGATGCCGTCGCCGTATTCGAGGTGGGCGTGGATGAAGACCCGGAAACGCCCGGCTGGGAACGCCGGGTGGTGAAGGAGTACGGGGCAGCGAAAGTGCTGTTTCTGGAGCGGGAATGAGGGACATGTACCTTCGGTACGTGTCCCAATGCGGCCTCTTCCCGTCAGCAGTCGCCTAGCTCGGTTCTACCCGGGACACGTACCGAAGGTACATGTCCCTATCTTCACCGCCGCCCGAACAGGCGCTCGATATCGCTCAGCTTCAGCTCGACATAGGTCGGCCGGCCGTGATTGCACTGGCCCGAGTGGGGCGTGGCTTCCATTTCGCGCAGGAGAGCGTTCATCTCTTCGCCGGTGAGGCGGCGGCCGGAGCGGACGGAGCCGTGGCAGGCCATGGTGCCGACCACGTCTTCCAGCTTTTCCTTCAGCGAGAGCGCCTGGTCGTATTCGGCGAGATCGTCGGCGAGGTCGCGGATCAGACCCTGCACGTCCAGCTTTTTCAGGAGGGAGGGCGTTTCGCGCACGGCGATGGCACCCTGGCCGAAGGCCTCGATAACAAGGCCGAGCTCTTCCAGCTCTTCGCTGCGCTCGAGCAGGCGGCGCGCCTCGGCCTCGTCGAGATCGACGATTTCCGGCACGAGGAGCTGCTGACGCTGCACGCCGGTCTCGGCGATCATCGTCTTCATGCGCTCATAGACGAGGCGCTCATGAGCGGCGTGCTGGTCGACGATGACGATGCCGTCCTGCGTCTGGGCGACGACATAGGTCTCGTGCAATTGCGCGCGGGCGACGCCGAGCGGCCAGTCCGGCGGCGGAGCGGCCGGCGCGTCGGATTGAGGCGGCATGCCCTCCTGCGGCGCTTCCCCGAAACCCGGCTGGCCGAAAGACCGATCCGGCTCGACGCGCGCCGACATACCCGGGTCGAAAACGCGGTCCTGGACCGGTTCGGCAGGACGGCCCCAGCCGGCCACATGATGGGCAGCGGATTGATAGGGCCGGGCCGGCGGCGCCTGATAGCTGCCGCCATAATCGCCACCCTGCCCTTCAGGCCGGGCGCGTCCGAGGGCGAAGCCGGAGACGGTGGTCGAGGCGCGGTGACCGGCGGCGGCCAGGGCATGGCGCAATGAGCCGACGATCAGGCCGCGCACCAGACCGGCATCGCGGAAGCGCACTTCCGCCTTGGCCGGGTGGACGTTGACGTCCACCTGGTCCGTCGGCAGGTCGACATTGAGCGCCACGACCGGGTGACGGTCGCGCGCCAGAAAGTCCTGATAGGCCCCGCGCACGGCGCCGCCGAGGAGCTTGTCGCGGACCGGCCGGCCATTGACGAAAAGATATTGATGCTGGGCCGAGCCGCGCGAGAAGGTCGGCAGGCTGGCAAATCCGGTGACGCGGATGCCTTCGCGCTCCTGATCGACTTCCAGCGCATTATCGCCGAAATCCGTGCCCAGCATCGCGGCCATCCGGGCCTTGCGGGCTTCGCTGCCTTCGCCCCGTTCGGCAGCGACGGAGAAACGCTTGCGGCCGTCCAGGGTCAGGAAGAAACCGACATCCGGGCGCGACATGGCCAGCCGCTTCACGACATCGGTGATGCCGGTGTTTTCCGAACGCTCGGATTTGAGGAATTTCAGGCGGGCCGGCGTGGCGTAGAAGAGATCCCGCACCTCGATCCGCGTGCCCGGACGTCCCAGCGGGGCTGCCGGCGCGGTGCCGCGCGTCTGGCCGCCCTCGACCAGAATGGCATAGGCATCGCCCGCGCCTTTCGCCTGGCTGGTGATGGAAAGACGGGCGATCGAGCCGATCGAGGGCAGCGCCTCGCCGCGAAAGCCCATGGTCGCGATATTGAGAAGATCGTCCTGCCCGTTCTCGGCAACCGGCAGTTTCGAGGTGGCGTGGCGTTCGATGCAGAGCGCCAGCTCGTCCTCGCTCATGCCCTTGCCGTCATCCTCGACGACGAGACGGACGAGACCGCCGCCTTCCGCCGAAATGTCGATCCGCCTCGCCCCCGCATCGAGCGCATTCTCGGCCAGTTCCTTGATGACGGAGGCCGGACGCTCGACCACTTCACCCGCGGCGATGCGGTTGACGGTCTCCGGAGGCAGTCGCCGGATAACGGGCTGGCTGAGGGTCAAAGACATAGGGCCAGCCTCCTGGCTGGCCCTGAGTCGGTCAAGTGCGACGTGCCGAACCGGGGCTAGAGACCCGGCAGTTTCGGCAGCAGGCGGCGATCGCGTTCGATCTCGACCTGGCCACCGCCGGTCACGTTGTGGATGCGCTCCTGACGATCGGCTTCTTCCTCGGCGTCCAGCGGGGTCGCATCGACCGGCGGCTGGTACTCGCCGTCGCGCCAGAACAGGATCTGGTCGGCAAAGCCGCGCGACTTGCGCACCACGCCGGCGGTCTCGCCGTCGATGATGGAGCGGATGAAGGGATCGGCCGAACCGCCGCCGGCCTGGGCGACCAGAAGGGCTTCGGCGTCCGAGCCTTCGAACTGGCTGGTCGAACCGAGCAGCGCGGCACGCGCCTGCTGGTCCGGATAGATTTCGTCCGGACGGGGTTCACCCGGGCGCGGCGGCCGCAGGTTATACTCCGGCGGAACCGTCAGCGGCGCGATGGTCACGGTGCGGAACTCGTCCGGCGTGACTTTTTGCGCGCCGAAGCCGCGCTCGATGCTGGAGCACCCGGCAAGGGCGATGGAAGCCGCTGAGGCGGCCAGAAATGCGGTACGCATACGCATGGTGGCGAAGCTCCGTTAAGTCCGTGGCCAAGTTGTAGCGAAGAGCGGCGCTCAGCTCCACCCCGCTTACCAGCCTTTATTTCTTCCGCAGCGCCGATTTCGGCGGATGACGGTCGTTGAGCACAATATCCAACAGGATGGCCGCGACGCCAAGATTGATTCCGACATCGGCCACATTGAACACATAGGGGAACCAGACGTCGGAGAAGTTCAGGAAGTCGACCACGGCACCGAACAGGCTCCGGTCGATGGCATTGCCGACTGCCCCGCCGATGATCATGCCGAAGGCGACACCCTGCAGCCGGCGCTCGGCCTTCAGCGGACCCCGGCCAAAGAGTCCTGCCACCAGAGCCGCGGCAACAAGCAGGGAAAAGGCGACCAGGACGAAGCGCCCCAGCGGACCGTCCGCCCCGAACAGGCCGAAACTCACCCCCTTGTTCCACACCATGGTGAGGTCGAAGACCGGGGTGAGCTCGATATGCCCGCAGGTATTCACCATGCCGAGCCGCTCGGCCGCGTCGGCGCGCTGGTAATCCAGGCATCCCGGCGGGGAGAAGTTCAGCACATTGAGCACGAGCCATTTGGTGATCTGGTCGAGCACCAGGATGGCGCCGGCCAGAATCAGGCCCGTCCGGGCGGCCGGCGACGCCGCAAAGCGCCGCCGGATGTCACCCAGAAGATCAGCCATTCACGCTGTCCCAGTAGGCCACCGCATCCGCATCGCGCGGCGTGAGGTCCGGATAGCGCGGATCGGCGCCGATCTCGGTGGAGTATTTCCACGAGCGGGCGCACTTCTGCCCCTCCGCCTTGCCCGGCACCACGGCGACATCCGCCACGTCCTCGATATGGAAGACGTCCGTCTCGGACTTGCCGTCGACCAGATAGGCCTGGCTGGTGATGGCGATCTCGGCGAGGAACTCGTCCACATCGCCGCCGGCTTCCGCCTCCATGGCCCGGCGATAGGCCGGATCGGTGATGAAGACGCGCGGCGCCGCCTCGAGGCTCGAGCCGATGCGCTTTTCGCGCCGCTCGACTTCCAGTGCACCGGTCACCACGCGGCGAAGCCGGCGGATGACCTGCCAGTTCTCCGCCAGGGCGCCGTCATGCCAGTCAGACGGCGTCTTCGGGAAGGTGCGCAAATGCACACTGTCGTCCTCGGACGGGAAGCGCGACAGCCAGGCCTCTTCCATGGTGAAGGGCATGATCGGCGCCAGCCAGGCCGTCAGGCGCATGAAGATCTCGTGCATCACCGTACGGGCCGCGCGGCGGCGGTCCGAGTCGGGCCGGTCGCAATAGAGGCTGTCCTTGCGGACATCGAGATAGAAGGCCGACAGGTCGACCACGCAGAAATTGAACAGCGCCGAATAGACCCGCTTGAAATCGTAGGCCTCATAGCCCTTGCGGACGACGGCATCGAGTTCGTGCAGGCGGTGCAGCACCCAGCGCTCGAGCGACGGCATGCGGTCCACCGGCAGCGCTTCGCGCGCCTCGAAACCGTCCAGCGCGCCGAGCAGGTAGCGCACCGTATTGCGCATCTTGCGATAGGCATCGACGCTGGTCTGGAGGATTTCCTCCGAGATGCGAAGATCGTCCGTGAAGTCCTGGGCGGAGACCCAGAGGCGCATGATCTCGATGCCGTACTTCTTGGCGATCTCGTTGGGGGCCAGCGTATTGCCCAGCGATTTGGACATTTTCCGCCCGTCGCCGGCCATGACGAAGCCGTGCGTCAGCACCCCGTCATAGGGCGCTCGGCCGCGCGTGCCGCAGCTTTCCAGCAAGGAGGACTGGAACCAGCCGCGGTGCTGGTCGGAGCCTTCCAGATAGAGATCGGCCGGCCATTTCTGATCGGCACGCTCTTCCAGCGAGAAGGCGTGGGTCGATCCGCTGTCGAACCAGACGTCGAGAATGTCGGTGACCTTTTCCCAGTCGTCGGCGGAATACTCGCTGCCGAGGAAGTCCGCGGCATCGCGCTCGAACCAGGCATCGGCGCCGTCTTCGGCGACGGCCTTGATGATGCGCTCATTGACCCTGGGGTCGTTGAGAACGCGGCCCGTGCCCTTCTCTGTGAACATGGTCAGCGGCACGCCCCAGGCGCGCTGGCGCGAGACCAGCCAGTCCGGGCGCTGCTCGACCATGGAGCGGATACGGTTCTCGGACTGTTTCGGCGTCCACTCGGTTTCCGAGATTGCCTGCAAGGCCTTCTCGCGCAGCGTTCCGCCCGACTTCATCGGCCGGTCGATGGCGACGAACCATTGCGGCGTGTTGCGGAAGATGACCGGGGCCTTGGACCGCCAGGAGTGCGGATAGGAGTGCTCCAGCCGCCCGCGGGCGATCAGCTTGCCGCACTCGACCAGCCTGTCCATCACGGCCTTGTTGGCCGGGCCGTCCTGGCCCTGCTTCTTGCCGTCCAGACGCAGGATGTGCAGCCCGGCGAAAACCGGGATGTGATCGAAATAGGCGCCGTCCCGTCCGACCATTTGCGGCACCGGCTGATCGCGGTCATGCCATTCTGGATATTCCATCCAGGCGGCATAGTCCTCGGCACCATGGCTGGGTGCGGTATGCACGAAGCCCGTACCCGCCTCGTCGGTGACGTGGTCGCCGGCCAGAAGCGGCACGGGATAGTCCCAGAACTTGTCCAGCTCCGCGAAGGGGTGGGAACAGACGAAACCAGTCGGGTCGACGGTCTGGAGGCGGTCGGCGGACGCGATCTTCGCCGCCTTGGCCGTCTCGTCCCACAAGGCATCGGCCACGACGAGCGTGTCGCCGGGCATGACCCAGGGTTCGAAGTCCGTCTCCTCGACCGCTATGACCTTGTAGAGGCCGTAGGAAATCTCCGGCGAATAGCAGATCGCGCGATTGCCCGGGATGGTCCAGGGCGTAGTCGTCCAGATCACGACCTGGGCCCCGACGCAGCTTTCCGGAATGGCGCTGCCATCCTTGCGCAGCCCGCGGATCGGGAAGCGGACATGGATGGTGGTGGACACCTTGTCCTGGTATTCGACCTCGGCTTCGGCGAGGGCGGTCTGTTCGACCGGCGACCACATGACCGGCGCCGATCCGCAATAGACCAGGCCCTGCTCCACGAATTTCAGGAATTCGCGCACGATGGCGGCTTCCGCGTCGTAGGACATGGTCAGATAGGGATCGTCCCACTCGCCCATGACGCCGAGACGCTGGAATTCCGTGCTCTGCACGCCCACCCATTCGGCGGCGTAATTGCGGCACTCGGTGCGGAATTCCTTCTTGGCGATATCGTCCTTGTTGCGCCCCTTGGCACGGAAATTCTGTTCGACCTTCCACTCGATCGGCAGGCCGTGGCAATCCCAGCCCGGACGGTAGGGTGCGTCGAAACCCAGCATCTGATGGGAGCGGACGACGATATCCTTGAGAATCTTGTTCTGGCCAGTGCCGATATGGATGTGCCCGTTGGCGTAGGGCGGGCCGTCATGCAGCACCCAGCGCTCGCGTCCCTTGGACTGTTCGCGGAGCTGTTTGTAGAGGTCCAGCCTGGCCCAGCGCTCGAGCCATTCAGGCTCGCGCTTGGGCAGGCCGGCGCGCATCGGGAAGTCGGTCGTCGGAAGAAAGAGGGTCTGGCGATAGTCGCGCGAGCCGGTCTCGGTACCGGTCTTGGCAGGCGTGTCCGTCATCGGATCGGGTCCTTGCGGTCTGGGTCGTCGAAAAGTTCAAGGCAGGACATGTCCCGGAACCGCCTGGATGATTATCCCTGGCGGCCCGGGCCGGTAATTCGCACCGGACGATGCGCGGAAATCAAGGCCGCGTGGCGTATGAACTCGTGGGAACGGACCATGTACAGGCGTGTATCAGAGGCTATGAGTCCGGTCCAGAGAGGCGGCTCAGCACGCGGCGCGCGGTCTCCGCATCGGCATCGATCTGCGCCTTGAGGGCGTCGAGCCCGTCGAACTTTCGCTCCGGCCGGAGGTGATCATGGAAGGCGACTTCCATTTCGCGGCCATAGAGATCGCCCTCGAAATCGAACAGGTGAACCTCGAGCAGCTCGGTCTCGCCGTCGACGGTCGGACGCTTGCCGAAATTGGCGACACCCGGTCGTGCCGGGGCCTCCCCGTCCAGACCGACCATAACCGCATAAACGCCGTAGGGCGGGCGGGCATAATCGCCCAGGGTCAGATTGGCGGTCGGAAACCCGATCGTGCGCCCGCGCCGGGCTCCGTGCCCGACCGGCCCCTCGACCGACCAGGGCGCGCCGAGGAGCTCCGCAGCGGCCCCCATATCGCCATCATGGATGGCCTTGCGAATGCGCGTCGAGGATACCTTGTCCGCCCCGTTCCCCTGCAGCTCGGCAAAGCGCGTGGCAATGCCGCGCTCGGCGCACAGGCGCTCCAGGTCGCCGGTCGAACCGGCGCGTCCATTGCCGAAGCGGAAATCCGCACCGGTCACCACGCCGCGCACGCCAAGCCCGCGGTCGAGAACGTCGGCCACGAATTCCTCCGGCGTCATGCGCGAGAGCGTGGCATCGAAAGGAATGACATGAAGCTGCGACACGCCGAGCGCTTCCAGCGTGGCGTTGCGGCGGCGCGCGCTCATCAGACGGAAGGCCGGGGCTCCGGGCGCGAAGAAGCGACGCGGATGCGGATCGAAAAGCGCCACGCCGAGCGGCGCACCGACCTCCTCCGCCAGCGCGCCGGCAAGGCCCACCACATGGCGGTGCCCCGCATGGACACCGTCGAAATTGCCCAGCGCGATCACGGCGCCACGCGCCGTGTCGGGAATGCCGTTGTAACCGCGCAGGATCTGCATGCCGGATCAGCCGTCCGTCGACTTGCGGCGGCGCTTGCGGACCATGACTTCGGCTTCCGCCTCCATCGCTACCTCGCCGCCGATCGTGCAGAGGCAGTCCATGATCGCCTTGCGCGATTTCAGATCGACCGATTTCACGGTCACGCGGGTCGTGACCTCGTCACCGATGCGGGTCGGGCGGAAGAAGCGCAGATTGAGACCGAGAAAGATCGCGCCCGGTCCCGGAAGCTGATTGCCCAGCACGCCGGAAATGAAGGAGGCGACGAGCGCGCCATGGGCGATACGGCCCCGAAAGGGGGTCGCCCGGGCGAAATCCTCGTCCATATGGACGGGGTTATAGTCCCCGGAAACCTTGGCAAACAGCTCCAGGTCTTCTTCCGTTACGACCCTAACCGCTTCCGCGGATTGGCCAATTTCCAGATCATCAATAGCGATGGCGCGCACTTCCGACATGAGCGACTCCTTCCTTGTATGCGCTTTAACCGATTTTTATCCGCGAATGTCTAGGGTCCTCACTGAAGACAGCGAAACAAGCTGTCCTTGTGTAAACGCGCCGAGTGGATGGAGACTACGCATGGCTGTCGAAATGACTATGCCGATCCTGGTTGTGGACGATTACAAGACCATGATCCGCATCATTCGCAACCTGCTCAAGCAGATTGGCTTCGAAAACGTGGATGAAGCTGCCGACGGGCAGGAAGCCTACGCGAAAATGCAAGAGAACAAGTATGGTCTGGTCATCTCTGACTGGAACATGGAGCCGATGACGGGCTACGAACTTCTTCAGAAGGTTCGCGGCGATGAAAGCATGAAGGGCACACCCTTCATCATGGTCACGGCCGAATCCAAGACCGAAAACGTGGTCGCCGCGAAAAAAGCCGGTGTAAACAATTACATCGTGAAGCCCTTCAACGCCGGCACGCTAAAATCGAAGATGGCGGCTGTTCTCGGCGACTTCTAGGTCCCGAACCGCTCACTTCGTTTTTTGAGTTTTGGAAGGAAGGAGGGCCCCATGCCCGCCGCCAATGTTGCCGCGCAGGTTCGCAGCTCCCTCGCCCACCTCAAGGCGAGCGATCTGGAAGATGCGCAGATCATGGAAGTCCTGAAGCTGGCGCACCAGCTGACCGACACGATGAAGCTGTTCTTCAGCTCTCTCGATCAGTCGATCTGTCAGGAATTCAACTATATCGCGGACTACATCTCGAAGACCCGCGACGAGATCGCCGCCCTGCGGCCGAACGACATCAAGACGGAACGTATTCCCTCTGCCGGTGCCGAGCTCGAAGCCGTGGTCGGTGATACCGAACGCGCGACCGAGACCATCATGAGCGAAGCGGAAGCGGTTCTGTGCGAGGAAGCCACGGACTATGACGAGTACCGGGCCAATATCGAGGCGCGGATGATGACCATCATCGAGGCGTGCAGCTTCCAGGACCTGTCCGGACAGCGCGTGTCGAAAGTGGTGAACAGCCTGCGTCACGTCGAAAGCCGCGTTGCCCGCTTCGCCGAAGTGATGGGCGTGCGCGATGCCGACACGTTCGAGACCGAGGAGGAGAAGGCCGAGCGCGAACGCGCCGAGAAGAACCTTCTCAATGGTCCTGCGATCGGCGGTCCGGAGACCAGTCAGGACGATATCGATGCCCTGTTCGCCGAAGGCGGCGAAGAGGCGTCCGATCTCGACCAGTCCTCGATCGACTCGCTGTTCGACTAGCGGTCGGACCAGACCAGTTTCGCCGCATACCAGCGGGCCGAAACACCGTATTGCACAAGGGCACGGGCGACAGCTTCGGAATCGGGGCTGTCGCCCTCCATGTGTCCGAACAGGATTCCGCCTGCCACGAAAAAGGCATCGACGCCGATGCGATTGGCCCCGGCCAGATCCGTCTCCGGGCCGTCGCCGATCGCCAGGATCCGCTTCGTCTCCGGAACATGACCGGCATGTTCGAGCGCCACGCGCGCCAGGTCGTAGATCGGCCTGTGGGGTTTGCCTGCGACGACGGATTTCCCGCCCATCGCCTCGTAATGTCGCGCGATCGCGCCGGCGCAGAAGATCAGCCGGTCGCCCGCCTGCACGACGATATCCGGATTGGCGCAGACCAGGTCGAGCCCGCGCGCCTGCGCCTCCCGGAGAACCGCTTCATAGTCTTCGGGGCGGCCATTCCAGTAATCGTCGGGTCCGGTACAGGCGATGAAATCGGCCTGACCGACATCGGTAAACTCGATCTCGAGCCCGTCATAGAGCCCGCCATCCTCTTCCGGTCCGATCCGCAAAGCCCGGCCCGGCGTCCGGGCGAGCAGTTCGGCATGGATCGCATCGCCCGAGGTCACCATCGTGTCCACCGCATCGTCCGGCAGGCCCATCTTCCTCAGCATGGAGGCGAGGCTGGCGCTGCGGCGGGGGGAATTGGAAACCAGGCAGACCGCACCGCCCGACCGGCGGAATTCGCGCAGCGCCTCGACGGCTTCGGGCAAAAGCGCCCGGCCATCGCGAATGACGCCCCATACATCACAGTAGAGGGCGTCGTAACGGTCGCGTAATTGTCCGAGTGTCGCGGCTTTCATCATGCCGCGCTTGAAGCAGGGCCGGCGGCCCGGGTCAATCGGCCATCAGCTGGCCAGACGCACCACATTGCTCTCGGTCGCCGTGTCCAGCACGTCGTCGCGTACCGGGCGCGGCTCGCCGAACAAGTGACCCTGGCCGTAGGCGACGTCCAGTTCCAGCACTTCGACCACGGTGGATTCGTCCTCGACCTTGTCGACGATGAGCTCGATGCCATGGCGGGCGAACAGACCGGCCATGTCCTCGGTGGCGATGGCCCCCGGCTCGTAGCCGGCGATCGGCTCGTAATTCTCGATCGCGTCAAGCAGGCGGCGGCCGCCCAGCTTCGCAAAGCGGACCCCGGCGCGCTCCATCTCGCTCAGATCCAGGTCCACATGATGGATCTGGTCGATGGAGAAGCGGAAGCCGAAATCGGCCATGCGGGCCATGTTGCGGGCCGCGACGGCATCGCGTTCCTCGAAGGCGCGCTGCGAGATCTCGAAGATCAGCGAACCGGCGAGGTCCTTGTTCTCGCGCACGAAGTCGAGGAATTCCGGGAAGAAGGTCTCGTCGGAAAGTGCGTGCAGGGAAATATTGCAGAAAATCCCCACGCGGCGGTCCTGACCGGTCAGGCGGCGTACGATCTGCACGCAGCGGAACAGAAGGAGCTTGTCGACTTCCGGCATCAGGCCGGCCTGCTCGGCAGCGGCGATGAAAGCGGTCGGCGTGAGCACGCGGCCCGTCGTGTCGCGCAGGCGGGTATAGCTCTCGTAATAGGCGATGCGCCGCTGCGGCAGCGTCACGATGGGCTGCAGGTAGAGATCGACGCGATTATTCTTCAGCGCCTCGCGGACCGTATCGATATCCGCATTGATCTGGGACCCCGAGCCGCTGCCCGTGGTGTAGGACGAGGCATCGCCGGCATTGTGGATCATGTCTTCCAGCACGCGCATCTCATGGGCGAGCGCATTGTCGCGCTCGATCGCCTCGGCGCGCAGCTCGTCGGCAATCTGGTCGAGCCGCGCCTGGGCGGCCTCGAATTCCTCGGCCAGCTCCAGATTGGCAGCCTTGAGATTGTGTATCTCCGCCTCGAAATAGCGGCGTTCCTGGCCGCGGGCGGCGGAGAGATGCGCCATGCCGGCGACGACGAAGACGATCGCGCCCATCATCCAGGCGGACAGCGACGGCATCAGACCGAAATACTCGAACCCGATCGCGGCAACGGCGGCGACCATGAGGTAGGTCAGGAGAATGAGAATGTCGGACGCGCGGGGCATGTCGGACCTCGGCTGTGGCGTTTGAGCAAGCAAGCCGGTGCCAGGGACAACCGAATCGCTACGCGGGCTTGAAGGTTAAGCTGTGTCGCACGCGGTTGTCGTTTAGTTAACGAAGGTAAACCAGTTTGAATAAAATTGACGTAACCCGTTGAATCCCAATAGCGCTCATAAAATAAAGCGGGGCGCAGGAATGCGGGTGGTAGTCGTCGGGACGTGCACGTCGACTGCTACTACAACGACTACCACGCGGCGCTCAGACAGCGGTTCGGGCCTGTGGTTTCGCCGGCCCGGGCGGATTTGCGGATGTCAAAGAGCCCGGGGAGTATAGCAAGTGCGCAGCCTCGGAGGATAAGCGGGGATTGCCGCGGGAGAGGCTTCCGGTTTCCCCCTGCCCTCTCCCGTTTCCCGCATCCCCTCGAACACCGTCATGCCCCGGCTTGTCCTGAAGGACTCCCGACCGCATGAGGGATATCGCCGAACGGGCTCCCGTATTTCCCTAAGGAGCGTCCCCGTTGAGCTGGTCGATAAAGGCTTGTGCCTCTGTGCTGTCCGGAACCCGTTCGATATAGGCCCGGTACATGTCCAGCGCTTCGACCTCGCGGCCGGTTACGCGCAGCCCCTGCGCCAGGCTGAAGATTGCGTCATCTGAATCCGGGCTGATCGCCCGATTGAGGCGCAAGAGGTTGAGGCCCGCATCGCTCTGTCCGCGGTGGATGTATTTGAAAGCGGCAAGTTCGATGACGCCTCGTCGCGGTTCGCGGGCCGTTTCATCGCGACGGAACATCGCCAACCCGGCTTCATGGCCCATCGACACGGTTGCTGCGATGAGGTCCTGAGTGAAAGCATAACTACGCGTCTCGTCCGTCGGCCCGACGATGAGTTCATGGGCAAACATCTCGACACCCCAATAGCCGTCGACATCGCCGTTGGTGAGCACGATGAAGGTGGTGTCTTGATCCGGGAAGATCATCAATTCGACGGCAACGCCGTAATGCCCACCGGAATGGCCCAGAACACGTTGACCATTGAGCGTTTGCTCGATCACCCCATAACCGTAATTGCCGATCGGTGTCTCGCTGCGCCCTTGCAAAAAGACCGCTGTCATTTCAGGGCCCAGCAGGCGGTGATTATTGAGCGCCACGACGAAACGGTGCAGGTCGGCGAGGGTCGACATGGCGCCGCCCGCGGCACTCCCGCGTTGCTCCCAGCGTTCGGTGCAATCCTCCCATTCGCCCGGATGTTCGAGCGACCTCATATAGCCGATCGCTCGATCGGGGACAGTCTCGTCAAGCCGCGGAAAGCCGGTGTCGTTCATCCGGGCCCTGTCGAAGACCGCGCTTCGCACGTGATCGTAATAGCTGCTGCCGGTCACGGCCTCGATGATCAAGCCCAGGACGATGTATCCACCATTCGAATAGGAAAAGGCAGACCCCGGCTCATGCTCGAGGGGAATGTCCGCGAACAAGGAAAGATAGTCGCGATGCGTGTCCGGCCTTTCGCCTTCCAGGGCGTCCAGCCCTTCCCAGTAATTGCCGATCCCCGACGTGTGCATGAGAAGGTGTTCGACCGTTACGCGGGTCGATGCCGTGCGGTTCGGATAGTCGGGCAGATAGTTGCCTATCGTATCCTGGAGTGAAATGGCGCCGGCCTCGACCAGCTGCAGTATGCAGACCGCTGTGAACATCTTGGACAGCGACGCCAGGCTGAATTTGGTCGACGTGGTGTTTGGCTGCCCTGTCCGCCGGTCCGCCAGACCATAGGCTCCCTCGAACTCGATGGTGCCGTTTCGTGCGAGCAGGACGGCTCCGCTGAAATCATCGGCTGTGGCAAGATTGGAAGCGTGAGCCGCCAGAGCGGACGCGCGGGAACGCCCTCCCATGCAGCCGGAGATCGCCAGGGACGAGGCCGTTGCGACACCGAGGGTTAGAGCGTCACGGCGGGATATGAGCGGGATCGACATACGCTGATTTCACTTTCATCTTGGACACAGTCCAATTATTTATGTAACTGATTACGGATATGTCAAGCCACACTGATACCCCTTCAGAAAATCCCGCGATCGATGCCGTGCAGGCGCAAGGTGCGGCCGCCTTGGGCGGCCGATTACGGCGCCTGAGCGATCGCATGGATCGCGACGCCAAGTCTTTATATGACAAGTTCGGTGTCGCCTTCGAACAGCGCTGGTTTCCCGTGTTCAACTGCCTCCTGGACGGGACACCCATGTCGGTTACGGATATCGCCGACCGCCTGCGCGTTTCCCACGTCTCCGTCAGCGTTATCCGCACGGGCCTCGAACAGGCCGGCCTGATCGCCTCGCGTCCCGACGAACACGATGGCCGACGACGCGTGCTGGCTTTGACAGAGAAGGGCGAAGCATTGGCGCAGGAAATGGAACGACTCTTCGATGCCCTCAACAAGGCCGCAACCGAGCTGAACGCGGAAGCCGGCGATGCGATCGCAACGATCGCGAGATTGGAAAAGGCGCTCGACGAAAAACCGCTTTCCACCCGGGTCATGGACCTTCTCGATCGGCCGGAACGCCATGGGGAGAAATAGCACCGGGCAGATCTCGCACCGAGCGGGGGAATTCTGCGGCGAGCGAGCAAAAGGGGCAGACGAATCTAACGCGGACATTCTTCCCGCCTTATGGCGCTCGCCCCCTCGCTCCAATCCCCGCATCCTCCCGACCACCGCCATCCCCCGGCTTGTCCGGGAGATCTCGTCACTCACGCTGACAGGATAGGTGAAGTCCCCCGAATGACCGCTGCGCGCTCACCGAGGGATGACGGGGTGTGTGGAGAGAGGCGAAGGAATAAGGGATACGGAGAGAGAGTGTGTGTGTGAGAAGTTAGGCGCGTCCGCCGCGCCCACTTCCCCATTCATCTCTTGCCGAGATTCCGCCGCACGGGTCCAGCGCCGTCAAGGCGCATGCCCGCTGTGCGACGCCGAAGGCGGCCTTGACGGCGCTGGCCCCGTGCGGCCTGCTGGCTGGCATGAGATGTATGGGTACGTCTGCGCGAGGCGCGAGAGCCCCGGTATGCGCAAGAAACAGGAACAGGTGAGCTTGCCGCGCCAATCCCACCCGTCACAATTCCACCCGCCCCAACCAAAAACGGCCCGCACAAGGCGGGCCGCTTCCAGATTCAGTTTCAGACAGTCCCGGTCAAGCCACGTGCGGGCGGATCAGGATTTCAACGCGGCGGTTCTGCTGGCGGCCATAGGCCGTCGAATTGTCGGCGATCGGCGAGCGTTCGCCCATGCCGGCGATGTAGAAGCGGTCGCGCAGTACGCCCTGGGCGATGAGATAGGAGCCGACCGAAGAGGCGCGCTGCTCGGACAGGCGCTGATTGTAGTCGGCAGCGCCGGTCGAGTCGGCATGACCGATGACGTCGACATAGGTCGCCGGATAGCGGTTCAGCACCACCGAGACATCGTTGAGGATGGCGTAGTACTCGCCCTTGATGCTGGCCGAATTGGTGTCGAAGGTCACATCGCCCGGCATGATCAGGCGAAGATCGTTTCCTTCGCGGCGAACGCCGACGCCGGTATCGCTCAGCGCCTCGCGCATGGCGGCTTCCTGGCGGTCCATGTAATTGCCGATGGCGCCGCCCGCGAGCGCGCCGATACCCGCGCCGATGAGGGCGTTGGTCCGGCCTTCCTCGCTGTCGGACGTATTGGTCATATAGCCCAGCGCGGCACCGGCGGCTGCGCCGATCAGGACGCCGCGGCCGGTATAGTTCGGACGCGTTTCGCCGGTGACCGGATCCGTCGTCGTGCAGGCAACCATGGCCAGGGCCGTCAGGGGAATGACTGCGAAGCGAAGTTTCATGGGTTCTACCTTTTAGCTACCGCTGGTGGTGTATCGAACATCATACTGCCGAATATGACAGTCTTTCCAGATGCCCGATAGCCGGACCCGTATGAACGGCAAATGACCGGCCCTTGCCAGCGGCTTGGCAGCGCCTTGTCGGAACAAGGCTTTCCGCCTTACTGCACCTGGGCCGAAGATTCCCATTTGCCACCTCTTGACGCCCCTGCGGTCACCGCCTATCTGCCCGCTGTTAGCAGTCGGCTGGGGTGAGTGCTAACGCACCCCGGTCGCTGTCGGAACCACAGTCCTCTTGTTGGAGAAAGACAAAGATGACCTTTCGTCCCCTGCACGACCGCGTGCTTGTGAAGCGCGTCGAAGAAGAGTCCACGACCAAGGGCGGGATCATCATCCCGGATACGGCCAAAGAGAAGCCGCAGGAAGGCGAAGTCGTCGCCGTCGGCGGCGGCGCGATCAAGGAAGACGGCTCCGTGCGTCCGCTGGACGTCAAGGCCGGCGACCGCATCCTGTTCGGCAAATGGTCGGGAACCGAAGTCACCCTGAACGGTGAAGAACTCCTGATCATGAAAGAGTCCGACATCCTCGGCGTGATGGGCGCTTAATCAGCCGCCCTCCCCCTGAAACGACACTCTAGAAAACGGATACAGAGACATGTCTGCCAAAGACGTACTTTTCTCCTCCGACGCCCGCGAGCGCATGCTGCGCGGTGTCGACACGCTCGCCAACGCCGTCAAGGTCACGCTGGGTCCGAAGGGCCGCAATGTGGTGATCGAGAAATCCTTCGGCGCTCCGCGCACCACGAAGGACGGCGTTTCGGTCGCCAAGGAAATCGAGCTGACCGACAAGTTCGAGAACATGGGCGCGCAAATGCTGCGCGAAGTCGCCTCCAAGACCAATGACGTCGCCGGCGACGGCACCACGACCGCCACGGTCCTGGCCCAGTCCATCGTCCGCGAAGGCATGAAGTCGGTTGCGGCCGGCATGAACCCGATGGACCTCAAGCGCGGCATCGACAAGGCCGTCGCGGTGGTGGTCGAGGACATCAAGTCCATCTCCACCCCGATCAAGGGTTCGGACGAAGTCGCCCAGGTCGGCACCATCTCCGCCAATGGCGAGAAGGAAATCGGCGACATGATCGCCAAGGCCATGGACAAGGTCGGCAATGAAGGCGTGATCACGGTCGAGGAAGCCAAATCCCTCGAGACCGAGCTCGACGTCGTCGAAGGCATGCAGTTCGATCGCGGCTACCTGTCGCCCTACTTCATCACCGACGCCGACAAGATGCAGGCCGAGCTGGAAGAGCCCTACATCCTGCTCTTCGAGAAGAAGCTCACCTCGCTCCAGCCGATGCTGCCGATCCTCGAATCGGTCGTGCAGTCCGGTCGTCCGCTGCTCATCATCGCGGAAGACGTGGAAGGCGAAGCGCTGGCCACCCTCGTGGTCAACAAGCTGCGGGGCGGCCTGAAGATCGCGGCCGTGAAGGCTCCGGGCTTCGGCGATCGCCGCAAGGCCATGCTGGAAGACATCGCCATCCTGACCGGCGGCCAGGTCATCTCCGAAGACCTCGGCATCAAGCTGGAAACGGTGAGCCTGGACATGCTCGGCTCCGCCAAGCGCGTCACCATCACCAAGGATGACACGACGATCGTCGACGGCATCGGCGGCAAGGAAGAGATCGAGGCGCGCGTGACGCAGATCCGCCGCCAGATCGAGGACACCTCCTCCGAGTACGACCGCGAGAAGCTGCAGGAACGCCTGGCCAAGCTGGCCGGCGGCGTTGCGGTGATCAAGGTCGGCGGTGCCACCGAGATCGAAGTGAAAGAGAAGAAGGACCGCGTTGACGACGCCCTCAACGCCACCCGCGCCGCGGTGGAAGAAGGCATCGTTCCGGGCGGCGGCGTCGCCCTGCTGAAGGCCTCCTCCAAGCTGGCCGGTCTGGAAGGCGACAATCCCGACCAGACCCAGGGCATCGCCATCGTGGCTCGCGCCCTGCAGTCCCCGATCCGTCAGATCGCCACGAATTCGGGCGTCGAAGGTTCGATCGTCGTCGGCAAGGTGCTGGAAAACAGCTCCGCCACCTTCGGCTTCAACGCGCAGACCGAAGAGTATGGCGACATGCTCACCTTCGGCGTGATCGACCCGGCCAAGGTCGTCCGTACGGCTCTGCAGGACGCCGCCTCCGTGGCCTCCCTGCTGATCACAACGGAAGCCGCCGTCGCCGACGTCCCGAAGGACGACAGCGCCCCGGCCATGCCCGACATGGGCGGAATGGGTGGCATGGGCGGCATGATGTAATCATCATGAAGCCGCCCATCATCGAAAGGTGAGCAGACCGGCAAGCCGGTCTGCGGGGGCGGCATGATGTAATCATGCCGGTCACCTGACCGTACAAGCGAAGGCCCGCTCCGATGGAGCGGGCCTTTTCTTTTGCTTGCCACCCGCCCTGTGGTTGCGGCTATGCTGCGGCAGCGCTCACAGGGGGAGGCCGTCATGATACCGGCACGCATTTTCGCAACATCTGCCATCACCATTCTGCTCGCGGCCTGCCAGCCCGCAGAAGACGCGTCTCCGGGCGAGGCGGCGAACGAGGCCGCCGCCACCGAAAGCGTCGCCGAGTACGACGCCGCCACCTTCCACATGACGACGAGCTTCGGCATGGCCGCGTCCAGCGGGCACGCCTTCTCGGCCGAGACCGGACATATCCTGATCTCCTCGGACGAAACCGGCGTGTTCAACGCCTATGCGGTGGACCCGGCCAGCGGCGACCGTGTGGCGCTGACGCAGTCGGAGAGCAATGCCACCTATGCCGTGAGCTGGTTCCCCGAGGACGACCGCGTCCTCGTGACCGCGGATAATGGCGGCGACGAGCTCAACCACATCTTCGTGCGCGAGCTCGACGGACGCCTCACCGACCTCACCCCCGGCGATAATGTGAAAGCGCGATTCATCGGCTGGTCGCCGGACGGACAGGATATCTGGATCGCCACGAATGAGCGCGACCAGGGCGCCTTCGATATCTACGAGTACGACACGCTGAGCTATGAGAGCGGTTTCGTGTTCGAGAATACGGATGCGCTGCAGATCGGCGATGTCAGTCCGGACGGCCGCT
Source organism: Maricaulis sp. B-26 (assembly GCF_056857855.1). Taxonomy (NCBI): domain Bacteria; kingdom Pseudomonadati; phylum Pseudomonadota; class Alphaproteobacteria; order Maricaulales; family Maricaulaceae; genus Maricaulis; species Maricaulis sp. B-26. The sequence continues at coordinate 105,147 of NZ_JBSXNX010000018.1, read as the reverse complement.
GGCTCGCCCTGGTGCGCAACCGGACCTCGGCCGACAGCGACATCCTCCTGGTCGACCTCGCCGCCGACGATCCGGCGCCACAGCTGATCACGGAGCATGAGGGCAATATCGCCTATGGCGTCTACACCTTCACCCCGGACAGCGAGGCCCTCGTCTACGCCACCGACGAGCATGGCGAGTTCAACCAGGCCTGGACCTACGATCTCGTCACCGGCGAGGAAGCGCCGCTCGTCGAAGCCGACTGGGACGTCTCCTATGTCAGCTATTCGCCCTCCGGCGATTATCGCGTCGTGGGCGTCAATGCCGATGCCCGCACCGACGTGACCATCACCGACACCGGAACCGGCGAGCCGGTCACCCTGCCCGACCTGCCGGCCGGCGATTTGCGCTCGGTCCGCTTCTCGCGCGATGAGGGGCAGATCGCCTTCCTGATCAATGCGGCCACCTCGCCTTCAAACCTGCATGTGGTCGATCTGGCGACCCAGGATCACGCCCAGCTGACCAATGCGCTCAACCCGGCCATTTCCGAAGACGAGATGGTGGACGCCGAAGTGGTGCGTTTCGAAAGCTTCGATGGGCTGGAAATCCCGGGCATTCTCTACCGCCCGCACGGCGCCAGCGCCGACAATCCGGTCCCCGCCCTCGTCTGGGTTCATGGCGGTCCGGGCGGGCAGAGCCGGATCGGCTATTCCGCCACCATCCAGCATCTGGTCAATCACGGCTATGCCGTCTACGCGGCGAACAATCGCGGCTCCTCGGGCTACGGCAAGACCTTCTATCACATGGACGACCGCCGGCACGGCGAGGAAGACCTGATGGACATCGTCTCCGCCGGCAACTGGCTGCGCGAGCAGGACTGGGTCAATGGCGACCAGGTCGGCGTGATCGGCGGTTCCTATGGCGGCTATATGACCGCGGCCGCCCTCACCTTCCATCCGGACGCCTTCGATGTCGGCATCAATATTTTCGGCGTCACCAACTGGGTGCGCACGCTGCAGTCCATCCCGCCCTGGTGGGAGAGCTTCCGCGAGGCGCTCTATGACGAGATGGGCGATCCGGCCACCGATGCCGAGCGCCATGAACGCATCTCACCGCTGTTCCATGCCGAAAACATCGAGCGCCCCATGCTCGTCGTCCAGGGCGCCAACGATCCGCGGGTCCTGCAGGTGGAAAGCGACGAGCTCGTCGCCGCCGTGCGGGCCAATGGCGTGCCGGTCGAATACGTGCTCTTCCCCGATGAAGGCCACGGCTTCCGCCGCCGCGACAACCGCATCGCCGCGTCAGAGGCGTATGTGGACTTCCTCGGCACCTATCTGCGCGGCGAAGGGGCTGCGGAAGAGGTGAGCGAGTCCGGGGACTAGATTGGAAAAAGGGGATGGGGGTGAGTAAAGCAATTGCGGGGCGCGTAGTGCGGTATGCTCTCCTCCTTGGCACTGTCGGTTGGTATTTTCTCGCTGTCCGGGGTGGGCAGTCTGTGCTCGATGAATGGATCGCTCCCAGCTTGGCTGTATCAATTTTTATTTTTCTAGTTACTTCATTTATAATTATTTCAATATTTGATTATGCAAACATTGGTAAGTCCAAAAATTATAATTACAAATTATTTGAGCATATCTTTGCAAGTGCTGTAAATCTCGTCACTATAGTATCGGTTTTTATTTTGGGTGGTTTTTTTGCGATAGTAATAGGGAGCGTAATTTTTAAGACGACATTGTCAGGTTAAACTTGCCTTGAAGCGGCGCTGTCAGAAGAAAATCGTGAAAAACAGGGACACACACCATTTTATGTCCGGTCACATGTTAAACTGTCGCCTTCTCACACCCGCGCCTTCAGCGCTTCCAGCCGCGCGACCGAGGCGTCGATGCGCGCTTCCGTCAACCGGCCGCCGGCAATCGCCTCGCGGACCCAGCCGGTCACGCGCTGCGGGAGCTCCGGGTCGGGGGCGGCGGAATTTGACATCATGATGATGTCATTTCCGGCCTCGATGGCGCGGAGCACGGCTTCGCGCTGATCGAAATTCTCGCGGATGGCGGCCATGTCCAGATCGTCGGTCATGATCGCCCCGGTAAAGCCGAGCCGGTCGCGCAGGAGATCGTCCAGAATGGCCTTCGAGAAGGTCGCGGGGACGCCGCTCGGATCGAGCTCGCGATTGATCAGATGCCCGCCCATGATGAGATGGGCGGAATTTCTCTCGATGAGACGGCGGAACGGGTCCAGTTCGGCCTCGCTCCAGGTTTCGGAGATGTCGACGAAACCATCATGGCTGTCGCCGCGCGAGCGTCCGTGTCCCGGGAAATGCTTGATAGCGCAGACGGCGCCTTGCGCCTCGAACGCCTCGATAAAGGTGTGGGCGTACTCGGCGACGGCGCGTCCGTTATCGCCATAGGCGCGGCCATGCCGTCCGATCACGGCGTTCTCCGGATCGTGCAGATCGGCGACGGGCGCGAGGTTCATGTTGAAGCCGGCAGCCCGGAATTCGCGCGCGCCGATTGCGTAGATCTCCTCCGCGCCAGCCATGCCGCGCTCCTCGACCACCTGCTTGGCGCGCGGGATCCAGGTATAGCCGAGATCGCGCGAGAGACGCTGGACCAGCCCGCCTTCCTGGTCGATCGCCATCCAGGCATGCGGATCGGCCTCGCGGAAGCGGCGGGCGGAACTCTCCGCGCCCTCGCGGGAGCGCACATTATGGCGCAGGAAGAGCACGCCGCCGATACGGCGCGCGCGCAGATGGGCGTCGATGATGTCCGCACCCGTCGTTTCGGCACTGGAGCCGATGAAGCCGAGCAGCAGCATGCGGCCCACCTTCTCGTCCAGCGGCATGGCGGCGGCTTCCGCGAGCGCGGCGGGCAGGCCGGCAGCACCGGCCCCGATGGCGCAGGCCCCGGCTGCGCCCCAGCGCAACATCGTCCGGCGACTGGGCATCCTTAACGTCATCCATGTCTCCACTCTTCACGCACCGCCGGGGCGAAGGCCCCGCAGACGGTCAACCGTAAGCCAGAATGACGGCGATCTGTCAAAATGGTCATAACGGCGCAAGCATCCGGACGGACCGGCTTTGCCACTTTATGCAGGCCGTGATTGCTCACGATTGCGGCCCCTTTCGTGACTTGGCGCGGCAGGCACCCCTATCGACCTGCCGCGCCCTTTCTTTCCCGCCTCCTGTCCATGCCCGAGCACTTCGCAACATGACGAAATATTCAGACGGAAGAACTGGGCCTGTAAGATGATCAATGACAGGGTCGTGACAACTACACTGATCGAGGGACACAAAATGAAACGCATTCTTCTTGCCAGTGCCGCGATCGCGAGCCTCGGCACCGCCGCTTTCGCGATTGATGGCGACGACAAGCAGCAGACCCGCGTTCGCGTGGCCGACAACTACGGCGTGGTGGTCGCCGGCGACGGACCGATCGTCGAACTGCGCGGCGAAAACGGCGAGCGCACGCTGCATATCGAACGGGACGGCTTCGAGACCGAACTTCTCATCAACGGCCAGCGCGTCGAAATCCATGACGGCACGGTCACGGTCGACGGACAGGCCGTCGAGGCCTCGCCCAACAGCGTGGTGGTCATCGAAGGCAACGAAATCCGCGTCGTCGACGGCGGATTCGAAACGCGCTTCGACGGCGAATTCGAACTCCACATGGCCGAGCGCGCCGAGCACTTGGCGCGGATGCACGAAGACATGGACGCGATGGTCTTCGATGTCGATATCGACGGCATTCATGCCGACGTCATGACGTCCCTTCAGGCGACTCTGGAAGATCTGGACGGCGATCACTACTACCGCGGCCACGACTGGGACGAGCTGAGCGACGAAGAGCGCGAAGAGGTCCGCGAGGCCCTGCGCGAAGCCCGCGAGGAAGTCCGCGAAGCCATGCGCGAGGTGCGCGTCGAGATGCGCGAGGCCGAGCGCGAGCAGGGCGAAATGCGCCGCCACATGCGCGTCGAGATCCGGCGTGCCGGCGAGGAAATGGCCCGGGCCGAACGCGAGATGGCGCGTGCCGAGCGCGAAATGGAACGCGCAGTGCGCGACGCCGAACGCGCCGAGCGCGAGATCGTCCGCATGCGCATTCATCGCGACGGCGAGACCATGCACGGCGAGGATCACGCCACGATCCTGCGCCGCCATCGCGATGGCGAAGATATCCATGTCGAACGCCGCGACGTCCGCATCGAACAGGATGACAGCGGCCGCCGCCGCGTCTGGATAAATGGTGAGGAGCAGGAAGGCGACGATCTCGTCAACTGGCTCAACCGCCTTGAGAGCGACCGTCTCGACGGCGCGCGGGACGACCGCCGCGCAGAGCGTCACGCCGAACGCCGCGCCGAACGCCATGTCTACCGTTTCGACATGGATGGCGACGACGAGGTGATCGAGCTCGATGGCGGCGAACGCGTGGTGATTCTCCGCCGCGAAGTCGAGACCGACGACGACAACTGACCCGGTCGCGAACCGGACGGACAGAACGGGTCGGCCTGCGCCGGCCCGTTTTTCTTTGCCGGATCGCCTTCAGCGCGGGAAATCGGGACAAAAAAAGGGGCTGGCAAAGCCAGCCCCATAGATAACGGTTGGTCGATAAAGGGCGTCTCCTCCCCGAAACGCCAAAGGACAAGACGGTCAGGTCCAGTCCTGATGTGACGTTGACGCAGGCTTACCCTTGCGTCAACCCCAGTAATCCGAAGACGTGGGGATAAATACCGCGCCGATTTCGTCTTTTTGGCTCTAGTCGTTTCTTGCCGCCAGCTCGCGAACAGCCTCGATCCAGCTTTCCCGGGACACGGTCTGCTGGGCCGGTTGTTCTTCGCGCCATTGCTTGTTGTCGCTGATATCGGCGGCGAGCCGGGCGCCCAGTTTGAGATCCTTGATCGTCACCTGGCCGTTCTCGCGCTCGTCCGAGCCGACGATGACTGCGGCGACGGCACCGCGGCGGTCGGCATATTTCATCTGCTTGCCCATATTGCCCGATCCGACGAAGGCTTCGGCGCGGAAGCCCGCCGCACGCAGCTCGCCCGCCATGGCCAGGTATTCCGCGGACTGGCCCTTCTCCGCATTGACGACGAGCACCAGCGGCTTTTCCGTCGCAGCTCCGGCCAGACCCAGCGCGGACAGGGCCGCGGCGAAGCGGCTGACGCCGAAAGAGAAACCGGTCGCCGGAACGGCCTGACCGGTGAAGCGGGCGACAAGATCGTCATAGCGCCCGCCGCCGCCGACCGAACCGAACTGGATCGGCTTGCCGTCCTCGTAATGCGCCTGGGCCAGCAATTCCGCTTCGAAAACGGGGCCGGTGTAATAGCCCAGCCCGCGCACCACGGACGGGTCGAACACGGCCCGGCTTTCGCCGACGCCGATCGCAGCCAGCACAGCATGGATTTCCGCCAGCGCCGCCAGCCCGTCCTGGCCGGCCTGCGAGGCGCCGACCAGCGGCTCGAGGCGCGCGATCACATCGTCCCGGCTGCCACCACTGGCATCGAGAAAGGCGAGAACAGTGTCGATCCCCTTCGTGTCGAGGCCGGCGCCTTCGGTGAAGTCGCCGGATTCGTCCTTGCGCCCCTCACCCAGCAGTGCCGCCACGCCCTCTCGGCCCAGACGATCCAGCTTGTCGGCCGCCCGCAAGACGCGCATGCGACGGTCCGGATCGGCCGCGCCAATGCTTTCCAGCACACCGTCGAGCACGCGGCGGTCATTCACCCGCACCACGTAGTCGCCATCATTCAGCCCGACGGCACGCATGACGTCGGCCGCCAGGGCGATCATTTCGGCGTCGGCCGCAGGACTGGCCGCACCCACCGTGTCGGCGTCGCACTGGACGAATTGCCGGAATCGGCCCGGCCCCGGCTTCTCGTTGCGGAAGACATCGCCCGCCTGATAGCGGCGATAAGGCTTGTTCAGGTCCTGATAGTTCTCGGCCACGAAGCGCGCCAGCGGCGCGGTGTGGTCGTAGCGCAGGGACAACCACTGGCCGTCATCGTCTTCAAGAGCGAAGACGCCTTCATTGGGACGTTCCTCGTCCGGCAGGAATTTGCCCAGCGCGTCGGCAAACTCGAAAGCCGGCGTCTGCAGCGGCTCGAAACCCCAGCTGTCATAGACCGCGCTGGCCGTCTCGACGAGATGATGCTCGACCCGGAGGACGGAACCGCTGCGGTCTTCGAATCCGCGCGGACGGCGGGCCTTGGGTCTGAAGGGCTTCTTCGAGCTCATCTGTGTCTCCGGTCAAAGGTCTGGGGGTGTTTTCCATACCAGGGGAGGGACTGTGAACCCGTTTTGGCACCCCGGACCATGCAATTGCCGCTGATTTACAGGAAATCAAGACGATAGGTGGAATAATCCGCGCAACACCCCGGAGGAGTTCCGTCATGATCCGCCGCACCCTGCTGCTGGCCGCCCTCGTTCTCGCAGGCAGCGCCCCTGCCCTCGCCGGTCCCGGCGCCGACTTCGCGGCCTTCGCGCGGACGATCGGAGCGCAGACGGCTGAGCGCTCGCGTGAGGCTGCCGCCCGGCCGGCAGCGCCCGCCACGCCGCTGGGTATCGAGGACCCGCTCACCTTCGAGCTGGAACAATTCTCCGTCGAGGCCCTGCTGATCAGCCGCCGCATCGACGCCTCCGGCGGTCCCGTCGATCTGCGCTGCATTTTCCGCGGCATGTCGGAAGACGCGGCACGCCGCCTTGAGGCGCTCAATACCGCCGGGACGGCGGCCGAGCAGGCGCATATCTATCGTGAGATTTCCGAGCTGATGCGCGACGCCGCCGAAATCGCCCCCGCCGTGGACAGCGATGCCGATATCGAGGGCGTCGAACTGCCCGCCAGCTGCCCGGCTGCGACCCGCGACTAGCCGGCCGCCGCTTCCAGCGCCTCGACCAGTCCGGACCGGGTCAGCACGATCGGGAGAACTTCCGGCTCGCCGCTATTTGCCGGATAAAGCAGATAGAGCGGCACGCCCGCCTGGCCGTGCGAATAGATGAGCTGCGTGATTGCCTCGTCCCGATTGGTCCAGTCGGCCCGCATCTCGACCACGTCCAGGCGCTCGAAAGCCTCCTGCACATTGCGATCGTTCAGCACGGTGACCTTGTTGACCTGGCAGGTCACGCACCAGGCGGCCGTGACGTCGACGAAGACCGCCTGGCCGCCCGCCTGCAATTCGGCCACGCGCGCCTCGGACCAGGTTTCGTAACGAGCGCCATCGACGGGCGTCGCAGTCGCCGCGGGCAGGCGCGACACGCCCACCACGCTGGCGATTGTCGCGGCGAAGGCGATGGCGGCGAGGACCGACCAGGCGGCCCCCTTCACGCTGTGCGCCCAGACCGCAAACCCGAACAGGACCATGGCAATGCCGAGCAGGAGCACGCCGGTCGCGCCGGACTGGATGGAAAGCACCCAGCCCAGCCAGACCACCGATGCGAACATCGGGAAGGCGAGGAGCTGTTTGAAAATCACCATCCACTGGCCCGGCCTGGGCAGGACACGCAGCAGGCTCGGCGCGAAGGCAAAGACGACGAAGGGCGCGGCGAGTCCCAGGCCCATCGCGGCCGCGACCAGCAGCACGACGATGGCCGGCTGGGTGAGAGCCAGTCCCAGCGCGCCCGCAGCAAGCGGACCGACGCAGGGCGCGGCAACCACGACGGCCAGCACGCCGGTGAAGAAGGCGCCACGCTTGCCCGGCTGGTCGGCCAGGCCCGATCCCGCGCCCATCAGGCGGGTACCGATCTCGAACACGCCCAGCAGATTGAGGCCGATGGCGAAGAAGAGCATGGCGAGGCTGGCTACCACGACCGGCACCTGCAGCTGGAAGCCCCAGCCGACGGGCAGGCCGAATTCGCGCAATCCGACGAGGAGCGCGGCGAGCAGCACGAAACTGGACAGCACCCCGATCAGGAAGAAGACGCCCTGGAGCCGGATCGCGCCCGCCTCGTTATGGGCGACGCGGACGAATTTCAGCACCTTGATCGAGAGCACCGGGAAGACGCAGGGCATCAGATTGAGCAGCAGACCGCCCCCGGCTGCTAGCAAGAACAGCATGGCCAGATTGCCCAGCGGGAGCGGTGCGGCAGGCGGTGCGGCCGGAGCGGCGTTCTCTATCGGCGCCGTGACGGCTCCGGCTTCGGCACGGATCTCGAACGCGGCCGGCTGCCAGCCGCTGCCGGTATCGCGTTCATAGGTCACGACGCCGCCATACTGTCCGGGCTCGAGCGCGCCCTCGACGCGATAACCCGGTTCCGTCAGGAGCAGGAAACCGTCCTCGACCGGTTCGACGGTCTGGACTGCGGCATGCCGGATCAGACCGGCCTCGAAGGGGAAGAATTTCACCGAGCGCCAGCTTGCCGGGTCCCCGGCGAAATCGCCGCCGGACACCTGCAGGGCGAAACGGCCGTTCTCGACGTCCACGCCGCCGCTTAGGGCCGGGTCGGGTTGCGGCACGGCGTCCAGCGCGCCGCGCACATACCAGTAGCCGGCCTCGTCCCGGACGGGCGCCTCACCGACCGGCAGCGTCATGCTAAAGCTGCCCTCCTCCGGGATGCATATCTCTTCGCAGACGAGCCAGGTCGCGCTCAGCCCGATGGTCACGCTGTCGCCGGCATAATCGCCGGACAATGTTACCGGGACAGGCAGGACGATCTCGCCCTTGTAGCCGTAATCCATGATGTCGGCAGTGAGGGGCAGCTCGATCGGCGTCGGCCAGGCGATCTCGCCGACGCTCACCCCGTCCGGAACGGTCCAGTCGAGCGTGGCCGGCAGGCCGTTATCGCCCGGATTGCGCCAATAGGTGTGCCAGCCCTCGGGCATGACCTGATGCAGGCCGATATGAAAACTGTCGCCGGGGAGGGTCTGCGCGCGTTCGGAGACGAGTTGCGCCTCGATGATGGGTTCGCCCTGCGCCCAGCCCGGCTGGGCCGATGCAGGGGCCGCGAGGGCTGCAAAGGTCAGGGCGAGCAGAGCCGGGAGCGCAAACGGGAAACGCATTAACAAGCCTCGTGACATATCCGGAGCGGAAATCTGACGTCCGATATAGAGGGTTTTCGCGAAAGGTCTAACCGACCTCCCGGAAAGGTGATTGCAGAAATGAAAACGGCCGCACCTGAAGGTGCGTCCGTTTCAATCGCGTGATCCGTCGGATCAGGACTTGGCAGCGTCGCCGGCAGCCTTCGCGGACGTGCGGCGAAGAATGCGTTCCCAGCGTTGCAGCGAGATCATGTGCGCCATAATCGCGCCGAGATCGCCATTCTGGGCCAGCTGCTTGAGCTGGTCGCCGGACAGTTCGGCGAACTTCTTGTCGGCAACGCCCCAGTATTCCGCAACCGTCACCGGGTTTTCCGGATCCTGCGGATTGGAAACCTTGACCGTCTTGGTCTCGAGCAGATCGAGAGCGATGAGACGCTCGATGAAGGCTTCGGTTGCCTTGGCGTCATTTTCGAACGCGGACACGAAATCGACGGCCTGCTTGGTGTAGTCCGTCGGCTCGCCGTTTTCGTCGAAGAAAGGACGCTCCGGGTTTTCGGAAACGACGAATTCCGCACTCGTATCGACGCACACCGTGGAGGGCTGATCGTCCGCGTTGGACGCACTCACGAACGGATAACGGCGCACATAGGCCGGAATGTAGTGATCGTCGTCGAACGTGCCTTCGTCCGTGACGAAGACGTTCGATCCTTCGCGCAGCCCCATCACCAGAACCGGCATTTTCTTGTCGCCGAGGAAGATGATCGGATAGCTGCCGCAGGCATAGGCAAACTCGGCCGCGATTGCGGGGACGAAATGCCAGTCCTTGAGGAAATTGAACGGCTGCGAAACCGTGTTCACACCGTAAGTCTTGTGCGTTTGACGGTTGAGCGGCTCCACATTCTTGTAGAGCGGAACACTACCCGTAATGCGCGGCTCGGTGGCGGGCGCGTCGGCCATGGTACAAACCCCTTCAGTTCTTTCAGCGCTTGATAGCGGATTACCCTGCACCCGGCAACGCGAGCACGCAGGCGGTTGCCGGTGTCACAGCAAAAACGGTGCCGGACTCGCGAGGAGCCCGGCACCGCACTGCGTTTTTCGCCGAAACCGGAAGGGTCAGAAACGGCGGCCGAAGCCGACACCGACCACGAGCGGGTCGATCTCGACATCGGCGGCGATGGCGCCGTCGATCAGCACATCGGTGTCGATATCGATGTATTTGACGTCGACATTGAGGAACCAATCGTCCTGCAGGGCGAAGTCCACACCCGCCTGTGCTGCAAGGCCGAAACTGTCGTCGTACTCGATCGTGGACAGGGCCGAACCGCCCGGCAGGTCTTCATTGAAGAAGTGGGTATAGTTCACGCCGGCACCGACATAGGGACGCACCTGACCGTCCGGATTGAAGTGGTATTGGAGGGTCAGCGTCGGGGGCAGAAGGGTGACGTCACCCAGATCGATGTCTCCGGCCAGCGTGTCGACAGCCGCGACGTCGTGCGGTGTCACAGCGAGGATCAGTTCGACGGCCCACTGGTCGTGGACGAAATAGGTGATGTCCAGTTCCGGGACGATACTGGTGTCGATATCGACATCGCCACCGATGGGCGTGATCGTCGCCCCTTCGTCGGGAATGACGTTCAGGCCCCGCAGGCGAACCAGCCAGTCCCCCGATTCAGCCGAAGCCGGCGCTGCGCTGACAAGTCCCGCCGCGATGGCACCAAGAAGAAGACGTTTCATGGGAAAGCTCCTTTTGTCCCCAGATTAACTGTGGACTTTCTGGACCCTTTCCCGCACTCGTCACACTGCGCGTTTCGCCGCGCGTCAGCCCGCCGCGCGGCAGGCTGACGCACGAAGGGATTTCATCAGAAATCGAGAACGAGCGCTGCCCGGAAATTGCGCCCGGGCAGGGGCACCTGTTCCTTGAGGAAGGAGGTGTGCAGGCGTGCGTCCTGATCGGTCAGGTTCCGGCCTTCGAGCAGGACGCGAAGGTCGCGGTCCTCGAACGGCTCGAAGCTCCAGCGCGCATTGAACAGGACGTAGGACTGCGTCTTCAGCTCGCCCGGGGCGGTTTCGTCCTGGACGTCGGACCATTCCACTTCGGCGTGGAAGGTGTGCCGCTCGGAGCGCGCGGTCAGCCCGCCCATAAGCGCCAGAGGAGGAAGCCGCGGCAGATTGGTGCCGTCGTCCAGCTCGCCATCCACGTATTCCGCGGTCAGCTCGGCATCGAGGTCGAAATCGCCGATACGGCCGACCGGCCCTTCGAGGCTGGCCTCGAACCCGCTGAGCACGACGTCTTCCTGGCGGTAGGCATAGACCGGGAAACCATCCGCTTCGGCCCCGGTGGGGAAGGCCGCGATGAAGCCGTCGTAATCGGCGCGGAAGACCGCCGTTTCCATCTCCCAGTCGCCAAAGGCCGTACGCGCTGTGATTTCGGCGGAGAGGGCTTCCTCGACATCGAGCGCGGGACTGCCGGTCTCGTAGCTGCGGGTGGCGACATGCGGGCCGTCGGCGAAGAGTTCGACATCGGTCGGAGCGCGCTCTGCCTTGGACACGGTCAGGGCCAGGAAGGTGTCCCCGCGCGGCCGCACAAAGAGAGAGCCGGATGCGCTCATCGTGTCGAAGCTGCGGCTTTCGGCCGGCGTCGTCAGATCGCGCGTCTCGAGGCGCAGGCCGCCCTCGACGCCCCAGCTGTCGGCATCCCAGCGCTCGACCAGGAAGATGCCCCAGTCCTCGGTCTGCGACGGCGGCACATAGGCCTCCGGTCCGATCGCGGCGAAATCGCGATTGAAGGCCTGGATGCCGGCCGCGCCTTCCCAGACGCCGCCCCAGCGATCGACCGGGACATGGCGCGCCTCGATACGGCCTTCCCAGCCTTCGTTCAGGAAAGTGGTGCCGATCTCGTCGCCCTCGAGTTCGACATGCTCGTAATCGCCGAGGCCGAAAGAGAACTTCACGCGCTCGATATGGTCTCCGAGTTCGCGCCACTCGCCGCGCAGATCGTAGCGGGTCTGTTCGAGATCGATCCGGACGTCCTCGTCATGACCGGGCTCGCCGGGCGCAGGCGCTTCCTCTTCATGACCTGCATGACCGCCCGGTACGCCATAGAGCGAGGTCGAGCGCTTGACGGCGACGCCGACATAGCCGTTCTCGCCGACCCAGGAGACGCCGCCGGACACGGCATCGAAGGTCAGGCCGGCATTGTCTACCGTGCCTGTCGGGTGCTCTTCCTCGATGCCGGGGCCTTCTTCGGCTTCCTCGAAGAGGCGAAAAGCTTCGGACTCCGCATGACCGGGAATCTCGTAATCGTCCGCTGTCCGCGTAAGGGCCTCGAAATTGAAAACGAACTCGCCGGCATTGAAGCGGACGCGGCCAGCCGCCGTTTCGCCATTGTCGACCGAAGTCAGCCCGCCATAGAAGCGACCTTCGAAACCGTCCTCGGCACGGGCTTCGGGAATCCGGCCGTCGATCACATTCACCACGCCGCCGATCGCGCCGCCGCCATAGGCGATCGCGGACGGGCCGCGCAGGATTTCGACCTGCTGCGCTTCCAGGGCCTCGGACGCCACGGCGTGATCCGGGGAATTGGTCGAGGCATCGATCAGGCCGACACCATTGACCAGGACCCGCACCCGGTCCGAACCGAGACCGCGGATCACCGGCCGGCTGGCAGCCGGACCGAAGAAAGTGGTGGAGACACCCGGCTCGTGCGCGATCGTATCGGCGAGAGAGCCGGCAAGATTGTCTTCGAGATGACGGCGGTCCACCACCTCCACCGCACCGGCCACTTCATCCGCACCCACGCCCAGCGGCGCCGACGTCACCAGGATCACGTCATCGGTCTCTTCGCCATCCGTCTGAGCGAGCGCGGACGGCAGCCCGGCGAGCGCAATCGAAGCGGATGCCGCGGACAGGAAAAGTAACGAACGCATATTGACCCCGTTATGAAATAACATCTGATTTCGGGTGGTGATATTATAACGTTTCCGAGGTGACAAGAGGCTGCGGCTGGGAAATGCGGCCAAGTACGATTAAATATCGGCAAGATGACCAGTGATTCCCTCGATAAGGCCCTCGTGGCAGCCGAAGCGCATTGCGCGGAACGGGGCGAGAAGCTCACCCCGGTGCGCCGCCGCGTGCTCGAACTCGTGCTCACCGCCGAAGGGCCGGTGAAGGCCTATGACCTGCTCGAAGCGCTCAAACCGGGACCCGGTGCCGCCAAGCCGCCCACTGTCTATCGGGCGCTCGACTTCCTGATGACCGCCGGGCTGGTGCACAAGGTCGAGGCGCTCAACGCCTTCGTCGGTTGCTCGCACGCCCATGACGAAGGCGGAGCCGAGCTCTTCATCTGCTCCGATTGCGGCGCGGTCGAGGAACGCCATGGCGCGGAGGTTTCCACCCATGCGCCCGAAGGCTTCGTGATAGAACGCTCCGTGGTCGAGCATTTCGGCCATTGCGCCAAATGCCGCCACTGACCGGCGCTGAAGGGGACACCGGACCATGACCCGATCTGCCGAAACGACTGGCTGGCCCGAACTCTGGCGCGGTTCCGTGAATGCCTGGGAATGCGACGAGCTGGGCCATTTCAATGTGCGCTTCTATCTCGCCAAAATGGCCGAGGCGGTCGGCAATCTCGCCGAACTGTCCGGACTCAGCCCTGTCCTCCGCGCCGACGTCGCCGCGACGCTGATCCCGCGCGACATCCATATCCGCTTCCTCGCCGAAGCCCATCCCGGCGCTCCGCTTTTCATCGAGGGCGGATTTCTGGACATGCGCGACTGCGAAGCCGACGCGATTTTCGTGATGCGCCATGCGGGCAGCGGCAAGCCTGCGGCCAGCTTCCGCGTCACGCTCTCGCACACCGATCCCACGACCGGCCATGACTTTGCCTGGCCGCAGCGCTTCACGGACCGGGCCGGCGCCCTGTGCGTGGACCGGCCAGACTTCGCTGCGCCGCGCGGGATCGACCCCGCCACGCCGCCGGGCGAGGCTTCGCTGGCGAAGGCCGACCGGATGGCGCTGGAAGCCATCGGCCGCGGCCGTTTCACCCATGCCGAGATGGACGCATTCGGCCGCCTGCGCGCCGAATTCCTGCTCGGACGCGTCTCCGACAGCGTGACCAATTTCACCACCGCCTTTCCCGAGGAAGCGGAGGTGCATGCCAGGGGCGGCGGACGCATCGGGTCCGTCCTTCTGGAATGCCGCATACGCCCCCTGCGCTGGCCGCGTACGGGCGACGGTTTCGTGATCCGCTCGGGACTGCGCTCGGCGGGGCCGAAAGTGCGCAATCTCGTGCACTGGGTCCTCGAACCCGCGACGGGCAAGCCCTGGTGGACGATGGAGGGCGTGGCCGCGCCGATGGACCTGGATGCGCGCAAGCTCATCGTGATCGACGCGGAAACGCAGGCGAAGGTCGCCGCAGCGACCCGGCCCGATCTCGCCCCGTAAGGCCCGGACGAGGGCGCGCCCAGACTGTGTCCGGATAGCCACACAACTCGCGTCAAACACGAAAATGCGTCACTCCGGGTTGCGCTCCGGCGTCAGCGGTCGTAACTCCGCGCCCCCGGATCAATCGGCACGAAGAGAGCAGATCCATGAACCGAACCATCTAGGAAATCCGGGCGGCCGACGCGCTGCCTGAGCCTGCAATCCGCCCAGCCCGCAGCCCGGGCGCGGCCCTGCCGGTATCCGACGCGTCACCAGTCCTGTTTCCCAGATGCCGAATTCATGAGGACGGATAGCCCCGGACAAGAGGGGCGCCGCTGCTGCGATGACCGATACCTTCAATACCGACGAGACCCCCGACCAGCGCACGCTCGACAATCTGGAAGTGCTGGCCTACCTGACGCGCCAATGGCGCCGGCGGCCCTGGCTGCTGAGCGGCATGATCGGGTTCATGGTGCTCTCCACCCTGACCGAGCTGATGATCCCGCTCGCCGCGGGCGGGCTGATCGATGCGCTCGCCGCCGGCCCGGAAACCGGAACGCCCTGGCCGGCCTTCGGCCTCTATCTCGGCGTGGCCGTGCTCTACTACGCTTTCCGCCAGATGGCCTCGCGCTGCGAAGTGCCCTTCTCCTCGGCGAACATGGCGGACCTGACCACGGAAGCCTTCGCCAAGGTGCAGCGCTTCTCGCTGGACTGGCATGCGAACACTTTCGCAGGATCGGTCGTGCGCAAGATCACGCGCGGCATGTGGGCCTATGACAATCTGACCATGAACATCATTTTCGGCGTCGGCCCCTCGATCGCCGTGATGCTGGGCGTGGCGGGGCTGATGGCCTGGCGCTGGCCGCTCGTGGGCGGAGTGGCGCTGGCGATCATGATCGTCTTCGTGATCTCCACCATCATGCTGAGCCGCTATTACATCCGGCCGCAGAATATCCGCTCCAATGCCCTCGACAGCGAGATCGGCGGCGCGCTGGCCGATGCGGTCGGCGGTATCGCGACGGTGAAGACCTTCGGCGCCGAGGCCCGCGAGGATGCCCGCTTTCACGATCTCGCCTGGCGCTGGCGCACCGAGGCCAAGAAGACCTGGCTGCGCTTCGTCAATTCCTGGCTGGTCAACATCATGACCGACCTGTCCATGCAGGCGGGCCTTGTCGGCCTGCTCGTCTGGCAGTGGTCGCGCGGGGCCGCGAGCGCCGGCGACGTGGTCGCGGCGCTGACCGCCTACATGATCGTGGCCAGCTATATGCGCCGCTTCGGCGAGCAGGTGCAGCAGGTCCAGAAAGGCATGGACGAAATCCAGGACCTGGCGATCTTCGCGAAACAGGCCCGCGGCATCGAGGACGTGCCCGGCGCGCCCGGCTTCCGGCCGGCGAAAGGCGAGATCCGCTTCGACCGGGTCGGCTTCACCTATGCCGGCCAGATCGAGCCGCTCTACACCGATTTCAGTCTGACCATCCGGCCCGGCGAGAAGGTGGCGCTCGTCGGCCCGACCGGTGCCGGCAAGTCGACCTTCGTGAAACTCGTGCAACGCCTCTACGACGTGAATGAGGGCGCCGTACTGATCGACGGACAGGATGTGAGGGACGTGTCCCAGGCTTCGCTGCGCAGCCATATCGCGCTGGTGCCGCAGGACCCGGCCCTCTTCCACCGCTCGATCGCGGAGAATATCGCCTATGGTGCTCCCGGCGCGACGCCGCAATCGATCGAGGCTGCCGCGCGCGCCGCGCATGCGCACGCCTTCATCGAGCGCCTGCCCAAGGGCTATGACACCCTGGTCGGCGAGCGCGGGGTGAAGCTGTCCGGCGGCGAACGCCAGCGCATCGCCATCGCGCGGGCCATCCTCGCCGATGCGCCCATCCTCATTCTCGACGAGGCGACCTCCAGCCTCGACAACGAGACCGAGCGCGACGTGCAGGCAGCGATGGAAACGGTCATGGCGGGGCGGACGACGATCCTGATCGCGCACCGCCTGTCCACCATTCGCAATGCCGACCGCATCCTCGTCTTCAATGAAGGCCGGATCGTCGAGCAGGGCTCGCATGAAGAGCTCGCGGCGAATGATGACGGCGTCTATGCCCGCCTCGCCTCGCTCGCAGCCGGCTAGGCCCGGCATGGTCCGGAAATCAGGTGACAGGGCTGTGCATTCTCACAGTCCTGTCACTGGCGGACCTGCGAAACGCGTGCTTACCTGCCCCGCAGTTCCGGTTTTTCCGAAAGTCCCTGTCATGCACCGTTTCGCAGTAGCCCTGCTCTCATTCCTCGTCTTGATGGTTCCGGCCCACGCCACCGATCACCACGAGGGCGATGCGCATCCGCGGCCCTATGACCGCAATTTCGACGCCATGCCGGTCGTCGACGAGGCGATGGCGCTGGCGCGGAACGAGAACAAGCGCCTCCTGCTGGTCCTCGGCGCGAACTGGTGCCATGACAGCCGCGGCCTCGCCCATCATTTCGAGGACGCAGACGTCGCGGCCCTGCTCGACGCGCACTACGTCACACGCCACATCGATATCGGCTGGCGCGACCGCAACCAGGACATTCCCCGGCGCTTCGGCGTCACTGCGATCTATTCGACGCCGACCGTCTTCGTGATCGATCCGGAGACCGGCGACTTGCTCAATCGCGGCGACTGGAACCGTTGGGGCATGGCAGCCTCCGCTTCGAGCGAGGCCGTGCATGACTGGCTCGAGCGCTGGTCGCAGCCGCGCCACGACCCGGCGGACGATCTCGTCGTCAGCTCGCTCATCTACCAGTCCATGCTGGTCGAGATCGATATCTACGAAGACGAGGAAGGCGAGCGCCTGGCGGCCGCCTATCGCGAAACCGGCCCCTGGCTCGATGCCGAACCGGAAGACCGCCCGGAGGATTTCGACGCCATGATGCGCGAGATCAGCCAATGGCGCCGCGCTTTGCCGCAGACCGTCACCGCCCTGCGCGAGGAAGCGCATGCCCGCGTGATGGCCGCACTCGAGGAAATCGCCGGCGATGCCCCGGTCACGCTCGACACGGTCGCCATTCTCGACGCACGCGACCCGCACATCTCACTGACTTTCGAACCGCACGACAGCGAGCGCTGGTAGAGGAGCGTCCCGCCCATGACCGCACTGCCCTATTTCGAGGTTCATTCCTTCGCCGAACCCGGTCAGGCCTTCACGGGCAATCCGGCCGGCGTGTGCCTGCTCGACAGCTTCCCGTCCGACGATGTCCTGCTCGGCATCGCCAATTCGAACAATCTGTCGGAGACCGCCTTCATCGTTCCCGCCAAGGAGGTCGACGTCTGGTCGCTGCGCTGGTTCACGCCCTCGGTCGAGGTCGATCTTTGCGGTCACGCGACCTTCGCAGCCGGCGCAGTCCTGTTCGAGACGGGCCGGGTGCGGGGCGAGACGGCGCATTTCGAGAGCCGCTCCGGCCGCCTCGATGTGGGACGCGATACGGCGGGCTTCGCCATGGACCTGCCGCGCATCGGCTATCGCGAAACCGGGATCGATCCGGACGTGCAGAGCGCGCTCGGCCTCGCCGGAGATGCCGTCGCGGTGTACGACGTCGAACGCATTCACGGCGCGCGCTATCAGATGTGGGTGGTCGAGGACGAGGCCGCAGTTCTTGCGGCCCGGCCCGATCATGGCCGGATGCGCGAGATCGGCATCAACACCATCGTGACGGCGCCCGGCGACCGAACCGATTTCGTCTCGCGCTTCTTCGCGCCGGCATCCGGCGTCGACGAGGACCCGGTAACCGGCTCCGCCCACTGCACGCTGGCGCCTTACTGGTCCGGGCGGCTGGGCAAGCCGCGCCTCACCGCGCGCCAGATCGGACCGCGCCCGGGCTATCTGGAAGTGGCGCCGGCAGGCGAACGCGTGGCGCTTTTCGGCCACGCGCCGCTCTATCTGTCGGGCGAGATTACCGTGTGAGCCTCAATACGGGTGGCGTCCGAGACCGAGGCCGCGCCCCGGATGATGCCGGCGATGGCCATAGCCCGGGCGGCCGCGCGGATACTCGATCACGACATTGATCCAGCGGATGTCGCCGCGGAAATTCCGGATGAAATAGCCACCGTCCCGAGATGCGTAGACGAGTCCCGGCGACCCGAAACGCGCGCCAGGCTGGAAGCGCGAGTCGTAATAGCTGTACCGGCTGTCGTGACGGTCGGGCACATAGCTCCAGGCATAAGCCGGACAATCGATCACCCTCCGGTCGCGGCGGTCCTCGATCCGGTCCGCACGACCGCGGAAATAGCGGCTGTCCCGGCGGTCTTCGCGCAGATCGGGACAGGCCGCGGCGTCGAGATACCAGGTGCCCGCACTGGCCGCACCGGAGACGCCGGCCATGCCGGTCAGGGCGAAGGCGGCGGTCGCAATCGTTTTGGTAAGGCTCATCATGGCAAATTTCCTTTCGGCATTGACCCCGCATGCCAGCCATTGAGCCACATCGGCGCTGAGCCGGTTTTGAATGTGGCATTCAGGCCCCAGTCATCTTGCTGAACGTTAGATATCGGGGGGAGCGGCTTGGTTTTGCCGTGAAATTGACCGATAAGACCGAAATTGCCGGGTGGGAGCGTAAAAGTGATGAATCGAGTCTGGATTGCAGCGTCGGCGGCCATTCTGGCGTCTGGCCTTGTCATTGTCGGCAGCAGCTCTGCGCAGGATGAACCTGTTCTCGCGGGCGGCCCGGAAGAGCGCCTCTCCAGCCGCGATATCGGCAACTGGCTGCGCCAGGCCGGCAGCAAACCGCCCAAGCCGGGCGCGACGGGTACGGGGGCCGGCTATACCGGTACGGACACCTGCCAGTGGGCCAATGATGGCGAATGCGACGATCCGGGCATCGGAACCGGCGCCTGCGAGCAGGGCACGGATTATTCCGATTGCTGGCGCATCGTGCAGGGCGTCGAGGACAATTCCTGCCGCTGGGCCAATGACGGCGAATGCGACGAGCCGGGCTTCGGCACCGGCGCCTGCACCCAGGCGACCGATCTGGCCGATTGCGGCAGCGTCATCGAGCTTCGCTTCCGCAATGACAGCTGCGAGACGGCTTTCGACGGAATCTGCAACGAGCCGGGCATCGGCGACGGCACCTGCGAGGACCGCACCGATCGCGCCGACTGTTTCGGCCGCGACCGCCCGCTGGGCATCAACGACCATTATTTCGGCCGCGACGACCGGGTCTTCATGGACACTTCGGCCTTCCCCTGGAGCGTGATCGGACAGATCGATTTCGATGCGGGCGGCGCCTGCACCGCGACCCTGATCGCGGATGACGTGCTGATCACCGCCTCGCATTGCATCAATGAGGATGGCCGCACGGATGCCCGCGGCGTCTTCCGAACCGGTTTCGACCGTCCGGGCGGCGCGCTCGAGGCGCGGGTCATCGACTATTTCATGGACCCGGACTGGGATGAGCAGCGTTTCTCCTCGACCGACGAGATCGACGGGACCGACTGGGCGATGCTGCGGATCGACCGCCCGCTCGGGGCGGAGCTGGGCCATGTCGGCGTGCGCGGCCTGGTCGAAAGCGCGGGCAATCGCGCGGCGCTCCGGACCGAACTCTTCCAGGCCGGATACAGCTGGGATACCGGCGCACACCTGTCGGGCAATATCGGCTGCACCATGGTCGAGGTCTTCAACGACAACACCATGGCGCACAATTGCGACACCACGCGCGGCGACAGCGGGTCGCCCTTCATGGTGCGCGATGGTGATAATTACTACGTCGTGGCGACGGACTCGAACTTCCGTTCCAATCCGGGCGGGCCGATGATCTACATCGCCGCGCGCTCGGAGCGCTGGCTGCCCTATTACGAGGACTTCGTGGCCGGCCGCATCGGAAACAGCAGCCCGCGCCCGCGCGGCCCCGGCAAACCGCCGAAATAGCGGCCACTCCACGGCTTTCTTCCCCGCTCGCGGGGAAGTGGGCCGCGGCAAGCCGCCGGTCGATGGGGCGGCCGCAGGCCGTATGACACCGACCGGCTTTGCCGGCCCCCGCCCCTGCGGGACACCTCCCCGCACGTGGGGAGGAAAAACCTGCCTTCGGCTAGTCCCCGAGCAGCGCGACAAGACCGTCCGCCAGGGCGAGCCGCCAGCCGGCTATGTCATGCCCCCCGCCATAGACGGCGAAGGCGGTATCATACCCGGCCGCCTCCAGCGCCGCATCGAAACGGCGATTGGTATCGAGCATGACATGCCCGCCATTGGTGGTGGTCACGACGAATTCCAGCGAGCCCGCAGCCAGGTAGAACGCGGGTGCGTCCGGAGCCGCCGGCCCGATCTCGCGCGCCAGCCATTCCGGCGCCTCGCCCTCGGGCGACCAGTAGAAGGAGCCGGACAGGGCGATGACGCCGTCGATCAGGTCCGGCCGGTCGAGCGCCACGCGGCTGGCCGCCAGCCCCCGGCGCGAAGCACCGCCCAGGACGACCCGGTCCGTTCCGATCCCGGCTGCCTCCAGCGCCGGCAGCAGGTCGTCTGCGACGAAGGCGGTCTGGTCCGCATAGGCACTTTGCGCGCTATCGGCGTCGAGCTGGTCGATCAGAACGATGTGCGCCGCCGGAATATGCCCGGCATTGGCGAGATTGCCGGCGATCTCGACCGCCGGGGCCCGCACGCCCCAGAGAAAGCTGTCCCAGAGGATCACCACGGGCGCGCCGGGCCCGGCATCGGGCGAGCGGAAGAGCTCGACCGAGACATCGCGTCCCAGCGCGGGACTAATCACACTCATCCGGTCGGGCTCCGGCTGCAGCCGTCTTGGCCAGGGCCGGATCGCGGACAGGTCCCCGACCCGGTCGAGTTGCAGTATGGCCTCGGCCGCATTGCCGCGCAGCTTGCGGCGATTGGCACTGTCGGAGCGGCGCTGCCAGCCCTCGCCGCGATCGACGAGGAAGGAATAGACCGCCTGCACGTCGCGCGGAACGTCCAGCGTGATCGCCCAGATCTCGCTGCCCGCGACACGCGTCATGGGCAGGGTGAAGTCGCGCACGTAATCGCGCACCACCGGCGCCGCGCGCGGCGCGTTGATAACGCTGTCCAGGCGCACGCCGACCGCATCGTAAGGCGCCTTGTAGGCGAAAGTCACCCGCGCCATGTCCGGATCGTCCGGACTGGGCTCGATCAGGGGCAGGCCGCGCGAGGTCAGCAGGCGCCACGCCTCGTCCACGGCATGAGGCCGCGTCTCCAGCATGGTCTCGACCCGCGCCACGGAAACGTCCGTCGCTGCGTCGTCGGCATGGCCGGAACCCGTCGCGGTCAGAGAGACCCAGACGGCGCCCGCAAGCACCATCAGTCCGGCATTCCGGTCTATCCACCTGATCCCGCTCACTCTCACCGTGTCACAAATCCGCTTTGGCCCGCTCGCGAGGCAGTCTAGCCTGCGCGGCAGACAAGGGGGAGCGGGCATGAACACCATCATGAAACTCGCGGGGCAGGACCGCGTGGCAGCCATTATCCTGGCGGCGTCGGCCGTTTTCGGCCTGATCTATCTGTTCGACGATTTCGGAATCGGCGCGCCCTATCCGCTCGACGTGGCGATCAAGTCCGCCGGCATACACCTGCTTGCCGCCTTCGCTCTGCGGCGCGGTGCGCCTGTCCTCGCACTGGGGCTCTTCCTCGGCGCCTGGGGCGATATCTTCCTGGCGCTCCAGCCGACCCAGATCGCAGCGGGCATCGGCGCCTTCGGCCTCGGCCACCTCGTCTATATCGGCCTCTTCGCGCGCATCCGCATGAGCCGGGGCGGCCGCGGCGGGTGGAGCCGCGTCGGCGCGCTGGCCATCGCCGCTTTCGGCATCGTCATGCTGTCCTGGCTGCAGCCCTATTTCGGCGATATGCAGCTCCCGGCCTCGATCTATAACGGCATCATCCTGGTCATGGCCGTTCTGGCCATCCTGGGCCGCGCACCGCTTCTGGCCATGATCGGTGCCATTCTATTCGTGATCTCGGACAGCGTCCTCGCCGCGCGCATGTTCGCCGGCATGCTCGACTGGGCCGGCCCGGTCGTCTGGATCACCTATTATCTCGGGCAGGCCGGAATTGCCGTCGGTTTGAGTCAGGAGACAGACGCTCTAGGTTGACGGGGCAAGGGCATTCACCGCCCGCCAGCAACACGGAGCCCGTCATGTCGCGCCCCATCGTCGCCGAGAACGCCCCCGCCAAGGTCGAGCTGAAAGCCGGAAAATCCTACTATTGGTGCGTCTGCGGCCGGTCGAAGAACCAGCCTTTCTGCGACGGCTCCCACAAGGGAACAGGGATCACGCCACACGAATTCGAGGTCGACGAGGATCAGGACGCCTGGCTCTGCCGCTGCAAGGGGACGGGCAACAAGCCTTTCTGCGACGGTACGCACAAGACGCTCGAAAAGGGTCAGGAACTGCCCGAGACCGCGCGCGACACGGATGACGACAGCGCGCCTGAGGCCGAACCGACTCCGGAGGAACCCACCGTAGCCTTCATCCATCAGCTCGCCCGTGAAGGGCTGGAAAAGATGGGGCATGAAGGCCCGGTCGAGGCGATGGGCGTACCGCGGGACCAGTTGCCCAAATGGGAGGACATCCAGATCCTCACGGCCCAGCTGGCGCGTCGCCCTCTGATGACCGATGCCGAGGTCGGCACCAAACTGGTCATCGGTCCGAATGCAAAGAAGCCGCTCGAGCTCGATATACCGCTTTTCGTCTCGGACATGAGTTTCGGCGCTCTCTCACCGGAAGCCAAGGTCGCCCTAGCCAAGGGGGCCGAGAAGGCGGGCACGGGCATCTGCTCCGGCGAAGGCGGCATGCTGCCCGAGGAGCAGGCCGCAAACAGCGGTTATTTCTACGAACTCGCCTCGGCACAGTTCGGCTATGACGAAGCCATCCTCGAAAAGGTCCAGGCCTTTCACTTCAAGGGCGGACAGGCGGCCAAAACCGGCATTGGCGGGCACCTGCCCGGCAAGAAGGTCACCGAGAAGATCGCCGAGGTCCGCGGACTTGAAGCCGGTGAAGACGCAATCTCTCCACCAGTCTTCAAATCGCTGAAGAGCGCCGCCGACTTCCGGCTGTTCGCCGATCGCGTCCGCGAGCTCTCAGGCGGCATCCCGATCGGGTTCAAGCTCTCGGCCAATCATATCGAGGCGGATATCGATTTCGCGCTGGAAGCCGGGGCCGACTACATCATTCTCGACGGCCGCGGCGGCGGAACGGGCGCAGCGCCGCTTCTATTCCGGGACAATATCTCGGTGCCGACCATCCCCGCCCTCGCGCGGGCCCGCCGCCATCTGGATGCGCGAAAGCGCCGCGACGTAACGCTGATCGTCACCGGCGGACTGCGCACGCCGGCGGATTTCGTGAAAGCCATGGCGCTCGGCGCGGACGGCATCGCCCTCGCCAATTCCGCCATCCAGGCCGTGGGCTGCGTCGCCGCCCGCATGTGTCACACCAATCTCTGCCCGGCCGGTGTGGCGACCCAGGACCCGGAATTGCGCAAACGCCTCGACGTCGAGACGAGCGCCGAGCGCCTGGCGCGCTTTTTCGGTGCCTCGGTCGAGCTGATGCAGTCGCTGGCCCGGGCCTGCGGTCATGACAGTCTTGCCGGCTTCAACCGCGATGACCTGACGAGCTGGAAGCGGGAAACGGCCGATCTGGCCGGCCTCGACTGGGCCGGTCCGCGCTAGCCGGGATCGTGTCCTGAGGAAGCCCCGCTACCACTATCGGCCGGGGTTTGGTCCAGAATGCCCGCCCAGTGGCTGGCCCAGCTTTCAAGAAGGATTCGGCTGTCCAGTTCAGGCATTACCACGCCCTGCTGCAGCTTGGTGAGATAGAAAAGCCAGCCGCCGAAAACCATCATGGCGAGAGCGTGAACCTGCTCCGTTGCAAGGTGCCGGCCCGCCGGTTTGAACGCGACCCATTTGCCCAAGGCGACCAGCATGTCCCGATTGAGCTGCGTCTCGATCGCGAGACCTTCCTGTGTCCGCCTCAGCTCCTCGAAGAGCGGAAGAAAGCTCTTCTGACGCTTGCCGGCTTTCTCCCATACCAGCGCCATGCGGACGAGCTCCGCGCGCGTATCGCCCAGCAGCTGCAATTCCTCGAAGTCGAATTCGTCGGGAGTTTCGGTAAGTCTCTCCCGTGCAATCTCGTGAACGATCGCCATCTTGCTCTCGAAATACCGGTAGAAGGCCCCGGCTCTCGGCGCCAAGCCGGCGCGGGCCTCGATCGCACCGATCGACGTCCCGGAAAATCCTTTTTCCTGAAAGAGTTCGCAGGCGGCATCGAGGAGTTTGTCGCGTGTTTTCACAATTAGTAATAACATCGTTATTGATTTACGATAACGATGTTATTACTAATGCGCTTCGGGGGTGCTCCGCAAGGCGAAAGGGCGTCGCGCGGCAGACTGGAGACAGGGTTTCATGGCTGATCTACACACCGGGGCGGAGGCACCGTCACGGACGGGCGGCTCGCATTTCGCTGGCCCGGCGATCGATATCATCCTCGTCATCATCGCCTCCATCGGCGGATATATTCTCGAAGGCTGGATGATCGAAAACGGGGTCTTTCCGCTTGGCCCGGGCGCCCGCGGGCTTACCGGAATTGCAGCGGGAATCGTCATGGCAGTGGCCCTGACCTTCATGCGGGGGAAATCCTGGGCGGATCTGGGCTTCAGGCGCCCCAGGCGATACTGGACGATTCCGCTCTGGGTCGCCGGCATTCTCGCCGTTTTCTTCGCAGCGCAAGTCTACCTCCCGCAACTGCTCGCGCCCTATTTCGATCTCCCCGCGGCAGACATGTCGCGACATGCTGCGATCCAGGGCAATCTGGCCGCGGCGGTAACGATGGCGCTGGTTCTGCCCATCACCGCATCGATACCGGAAGAAATCATCTATCGCGGCTTCCTGATGGACCGGCTGGGAATGGTGTTCGGACAAGGCGCTGGCGGCACCCTGCTGACGATTATCGGACAAGCGGTCTTCTTCTCGGCGGCACATTTCGGCTGGGGTGCGGGCGGCCTTTTGCTCACCTTCGTCATGGGATTGATCTGGGGCAGCGCCTACATCCTGACCGGACGCAATCTCTGGATCATGATACTCACTCACTCCACCGGGCACGTGATCTGGGTTTTCCAGCTCTATCGCGGAGCGGTCGGCTGAAAGCAAAAGCCCGCCCCGACGAATGCCGGGACGGGCTTTTCATAGCTCGCGGCGTGAAGCCTATTGCATCAGGCCCTGATCGGCAGCCATGGTCTTCATGGCCTTCTGGAGCTTTTCGAAAGCGCGTACCTCGATCTGGCGGATACGCTCGCGGCTCACGCCGTAATGCTCGGCCAGCTCTTCGAGGGTTTGCGGTTCCTCGGTCAGGCGGCGCTCCTGCAGGATGTGCTGTTCGCGCTCATTGAGTTCGCCCATGGCGGACTGGAGCAGCGTCATGCGCGTGTCGAACTCGTCGGTCTGGGCGAGATGCTCTTCCTGGCTTTCCGCCTCTTCGTCCGCGAGCCAGTCCTGCCATTGCCCCTCGCCTTCCGTGCCGCGCAGCGGCGCGTTCAGCGAGGCATCGGGACCGGAGAGACGGCCATTCATCGACACGACCTCGTCCGTGGTCACGCCCAGCTTGGTGGCGATGGCCTCGACCTGGTCGGGCTTGAGATCGCCCTCGTCGAGGGCCTGCATCTGGCTTTTCATGCGGCGCAGGTTGAAGAAGAGCTTTTTCTGCGCAGCCGTCGTACCCATTTTCACCAGCGACCAGGAGCGCAGGATGTATTCCTGGATCGAGGCGCGGATCCACCACATGGCATAGGTGGCCAGGCGGAAACCCTTGTCCGGGTCGAATTTCTTGACCGCCTGCATCAGGCCGACATTGCCTTCCGAGATCACTTCCGCGATCGGTAGGCCGTAGCCGCGATAACCCATGGCGATCTTGGCGACGAGACGCAGGTGGGAGGTGACCAGCTTCTCGGCGGCCTGGGTGTCTTCATGCTCCTGCCAGCGCTTGCCGAGCATGAATTCCTCATCCTTTTCCAGCATGGGAAAACGACGGATCTCGGCAAGGTAGCTCGACAACCCCTGTTCCGGGGAGAGCGTCATGGAAACTGCATTGGCCATAAACTACATCCTATCCCTTCGAAGCCTTGCGCGCATGCGGCATTTGCACGCCCCCAATGCCTCGTCCGATCCCCATGTGGGGAGCGAGGCCGGAAAATGTAACCCCCTCACGCGCTCGTGATGAGAAACATCATTCCGGCCCCGCACCCCCACGCCGGATCAGACCGTTTCGCGGGCCTGCCCGCGCGCGAGCTGGAGCTCGAGCCGTTTCAGCTCCCGAAGAACGCGGTTGTTCTGCATCTGGTCGCCCATGAAGCCTTTCATGAAGATGCCGATATTCAAGGCGACCAGCGTCAGCACGCCCCAGCGCATGACAGCGGCCGGATCGCTCGTCTGGAACATGTTCCAGCCCGCCCAGATCGCCAGGGCCCCACCGAGAATATTGACGATATAGGCAAACCACATCACCCAGGCCATCTTGCCCCTGAACAGGCCCATCGCCTGGGCGAAATAGCCGGGCTCCTCGCCCAGTTCGCCGAAGAGTTCCCGGTCCTCGGCATCGAGGGCTTCGCTGATCATGCGGTCGATATCATCGCTACTACGGGTCATGATCCACTCCTTTTCTGATTGGGATCAAACTGCTCGGCGAGCTTTCGCCGGGCATGCATGAGCCGCGTCTTGACCGTGCCTTGCGGCACGTCGAGCGCGACGGCAATTTCCGAAACGGTGAGGCCGTCCTGGTGATGCAGGGCGAGCGTGATCCGCTGCGCCTCCGGCAGTCCCAGCATGGCGCGGCGAAGGCTCGCCAGGTCCGTCTGCGTCTCTGCATCGCCCACGCCATCGACATTCGCATCGGCCATTTCGAGCGTGAGCCCTGCCGAGAGACGCCGTTCGACCTGCCTTGTACGGACGCGCGCGGCCGCCTTGCGCGAGACGATGCGCCAGGCCCAGCCCGGGAAGGCTGCCGGCGTTTTCAGACGATCGAGACCACGCACGATGTCGACCCAGGCTTCCTGCATGATATCGCTGGCCTGGTCGGCATCATCGCTCAGCCGGCGGGCATGACGCAGCAGGTCGGGCTGCCACAGGCGCGCCAGACGCCCGAAGGCCTCCCGGTCGCCGCTCTGGGCACACAGGACCAGGTATTCCCCCAGAACTCGCTTGCGTTTGTCTGCCATGAACCGTCCCGTTCCCGTGTCTGGACCGAAAGTCGTGTTTCGGGAATAAGGTGCATGGATACGGCCAACCGGTTCAATCGCCCGGTCGGAAACTGCAGTCCGCCATGTCCGGCCTGGCTGCGAAAGGGGATCATCAATGCCGGAATTTCCGCGCCCCGCCCTGCCCCGGCCGGGAGGCCCGCTTTTTCTCTCCGACAGCAGTCTGGAAACCTGGCTGAGCTTCGAAAAGGGCGTGGACCTGCCCGAATTCGCCGCCTTCCCTCTGATCGAGACGGATCAAGGCCGCGCCATGCTGGGCGAGCATTGGCAGCGCCATATCGCCATCGCAATGGAGCACGGCACCGGATTGATCCTCGGCACGCCGACCTGGCGCGCCAGTGCCGACTGGGGTGCGAGACTAGGCTATGACGCCGCGGCTCTGGACCGGGTCAACCAGGCCTGCGTGATGTTCCTGCAGGCGATCCGGGCCGATGCCGGCGTGGACATTCCGCTCCCGATCAGCGGCCAGCTGGGGCCGCGGGGCGATGGCTATTTCCCTGAAACCCTGCTCTCGCCGGAGGAGGCCGAGGCCTATCACTCTGCCCAGATCGCCAGTTTCGCTGCCGCTGGCGCCGACATGGTCACCGCCATGACCCTGCCCCATTCCGGCGAGGCGACCGGTATCGCCCGCGCCGCGGCAGAAGCCGGCCTGCCCTGCGTCATCGCTTTCACCACGGAGACCGATGGCCGCCTGCCTTCCGGGCAGTCGCTGGGCGAGGCGATCGAGACGATCGACGCCGCGACCGCTGCCTCGCCGCTCTACTACATGATCAATTGCGCCCACCCCGATCATTTCGAACGCGTGCTCGACCCGGACGCCCCCTGGATCGGGCGTCTGACCGGCCTGCGGGCCAATGCCTCGCGCCTCAGCCATACCGAACTGGACAATGCGGAAACGCTTGACGACGGGGACCCGTCCGAGCTGGGCCGGCTCTATGCGGCATTGCGCGAGCGCCTGCCTGCGCTGAGCGTGCTCGGAGGATGCTGCGGCACGGATACGCGCCACCTGGAACATGTCTGCGAGGCGTGCGCCTGACCGGCGCTATTTGGTCCGGTGCTAACTGGTCCGGCGCTTATTTGGTCACGACGGGGGCGAGCTGGAGGTAGCCGCGTTCGACCATGCGCCGCATGGCTTCATAGGCTTCGCACAGCTCGTCATAAGCGCTGCGTAAATGGCTGAGACGCTTGACCTCTTCCTCGGACAGCGGCGAGCGGCTCTGGGCCACGGCCCTCGAGGCCTCGACCCAGGCGATACGCGCCTTGGAAGCGGACAGGGCCAGATTCTGGAAATCCTCGATGGAGACATTGTGCAGCGTCTTCTTCACCACCGCCTGATTGGCGGCAAAAATGGTGTAGTCGATCTGCTCGAGGAGACCGCGCCGCTTGCGCTGTTCTGCCGGATCCTCGACGAGGTCCGGTTCGAAATGGTCCGACACCCGCCGATAACTCGACGTCATCTTGGTCGACATGACGATCCCTCCTGAAGGGTATCAAGGCGTTGATAGTGCCGGACAAGTGCTTAACGAGGCGTTGCAGACGGCCCCGACTACCGCTCCAGCTCGATATCCCAGTAGAGATAGTCCAGCCAGCTTTCATGCAGGAATTTCGGCGGGAAACGGCGGCCCTGGGATTGCAGCTCGTGCATGGTGGGACGTTGCGGCGGCCGGGTCAGCGGCATGCCGGCCTCGCGCGGCGTGCGGCCGCCCTTCCTGAGATTGCACGGCCCGCAGGCGGCGACGATATTCTCCCAGCTCGTCCTGCCGCCCGACCGGCGCGGGATGACATGATCGAAGGTGAGCTGGTCGATCCCGTCCTTGCCGCAATAGACGCAGCGGAACCCGTCGCGAAGCCAGACATTGTACCGGGTGAAGGCCGGCGTGCGGTTCTGCGTCACGTATTCGCGCAGCGCCACCACGGAGGGGACATGCATCTCGAAGCTCGGCGAGTGCACCACCTCCTCATAATGCGAGACCACGGCGACCCGCTCGAGGAAGACATTCTTGATGGCTTCCTGCCAGGGCCAGGTCGAAAGCGGCCAGTAGCTCAAAGGCTGGTAGTCGGCATTCAGGACGAGACAGGGCATGCCCTGCGGCGCACGATCAAGCACCTGCATGGCGACCTCCCTCGTAACGACCGCCGGTCCGAACCTGACCGGCCTTGCCGAGGAGGGGGTGTGTATTCCGGACCCGCGTCCTGAAAGCTCACCTCCCACGACCCGCAAAGTGCCGAAACGCCGAGACGAATCAAACCGCACCTGAGTCGTGAACAGAGGTTACTCCCGTTCGCGTGACAGGGCTATGACGGGGTTGGAGATGTTGGATGACGGATAAACCGAGCTTTCGTCCTCTCCCACCGGGGGAAGACGTTGTGCAGCATTTTTCCTCCCCACGCGTGGGGAGGTGTACCGGAAGGGACGGAGGGGCCTGCGGAGACGGTGTCAGGTTTTCGGCCCGCGGCCGCCCCATCGAGCCGATGCGGTGCATCGGCCCACTTCCCCGCAAGCGGGGAAGAAAGCCCGTCCGTCCGCAAACCGGACCCGCCCGCGTTTATGCCCAGCCCAGCTGTTTCAGCGAAAGCACGTCGTTCCAGATCTTGGTCATGTGACGGATCTTGTCGCCGTCGAATTCCATGACATAGGCATAATCGGCCGCCAGAGACTTGCCCGTCGGCGGGATATCTCCGGCTGCCACCGTGTGCGTGGCGTGGAAGACGCCGGCCGCAGTCACGGTCTGCGTCTGGTCGTCCACGGCGAAGGAGAGCAGCTCGTAATGCCCGTCAGGCATCGCGACGAGCATGGACTTCATCCACTCCGTATAGGCTTCGAGCGTGTCGATCCCGGCAAGCGCGTCGGCCTGGGCCGAAAAGCTCGCCCGGGTCTGGCACCATTGCTTGCAGACATCCCACCCCTTGCCTGCCTCGCAGGCTTCGAAAAAGTCTCGGGCGATCGGTTTGATATCCACCCTGGTCTTGACTGACATCGTCTTCGTCCTCCTGGTTGCGAAGGTACGCGGTACGTCTTGGAACAGGTACGAACGCATACGACGCTACACCCAGCAGGCCCGCGCGGCAAAGGGATACGCGTTCCGGAGCGCTGCTCTCGCGATCTGCAGGGGGACCGGTCTGCCCGCCGAACTACTCCGCCAGCCGCCCCGCAAACGCTTTCCCGATAAAGTCGGCGCCCAGTTTCAGCCCGTCCTCGCCGATCGAGTGGGGGATGCCCTGGGAGATATGCCATTCGGCGCCGTGGCCGGCGGCGGCGATGTTTTCCAGGGCGTCGAACATGAAGGGCAGCGGCAGGACATCGTCGCGGTCGCCGTGGATCAGCATGATGGGCGGTTTGGAGGCCATCTCCTCCTTGAGGCGCCCGCCGGCCGGCAGTGCGCCGGAGAAGCCGAGAATGCCCGCCAGCGGCCGCTTGCGGCGCAGGCCGGTATAGAGGGAGAGCATTGTCCCCTGGGAGAAGCCGCACAGGATGAGGTCGCGCTCGGTCAGGCGGTAGCGGGTCAATTCCTGGTCGATGAAAGCGTCCACGACGGGCCAGACGCTGGTCGCGCCCTGCTCGATGCGCTGCGGGTCGAGATTGGAGATCGGGAACCACTGAAACCCGTTCGGCGCGCCCGGCACCGGATCCGGCGCGTTCGGCGACACCCATTGCACATGCGGTAGGTCCGGCGCCCAGTGCTGACCCAGCCCGATCAGGTCCTGACCGTTTGAGCCATAGCCGTGCAGGAAGATCACCAGCTTTTTCGGCGCCTGCCCGTCGCGCGGAGCCAGACGCGGACCGTCGATCGAAGGGGACATGGGGATACTCCTGACCGTCAATTCATGCTGGATAGCGGGATGCGGGGAAGCGAGGCAAGGATTGTGTGGAGCGCGGTGGGCATCTTCAAGACCTGTGCGAGAGCACAATGCGCCATTGATCGCTTGTCAGCCAGCAGGCCGACAATGAAGAGGTGGGACCGTCCGGTCCCGAACCGAAGCCGGGAACAGAAAGCCCCGGGATGACAAACCGCCCGGCTTCTGGCTCATTCCCTGCCATGAGCTTCACCACCCGTTTCGCCCCCTCGCCGACCGGATATCTCCATATCGGCCATGCCTTTTCGGCCTGGACGGCGTTCCGGGCGGCCTGCGAGGCGGAGGGGCGTTTCCTGTTGCGGCTGGAGGATATCGACACGGTGCGCTGCAAACCGCACTTCGTACCCGTCATCTATGACGACCTGATCTGGCTCGGCCTCGACTGGGAGGAGCCGGTGCGGCGGCAATCGGAGCATTTCGACCAGTATGACGCCGTGCTGCAAAGGCTGCGCGGGCTGGGTGTCGTCTATCGCTGTTTCAAGACGCGCCGCGAGATCATGGAGGACATCGCCCGCGCGCCGCACGGCAAAGGCGAAGGTCCCGAGGGTGCGATCTATCGCGGCCCGGTCGAGCCGATGAGCGCCGACGAAGAAGCGGAGCGTCTCGCCGCCGGCGACGCCTTCGCCTGGCGGCTTTCGCTCGATCGCTGCCGGGACGTGCTGGGGACGCGCTTCGGCGCGATGCGGTTTATCGAGGAAGGCGAGAGTTCGCTCGGCTCGGGCCGGCGCGAAATCGTCGCCGATCCGGACCCGCTGGGCGACGTCATCCTGGCGCGCAAGGATGTCGGTACGAGCTATCACATCGCCGTCGTCCATGACGACGCGCTACAGGACGTCACCCATATCATTCGCGGAGAGGATTTGTTCGGCATGACGCCGCTTCACGTCCTCTTGCAGACCTTGCTCGGCCTGCCCGTTCCGACCTACCGCCACCACCGCCTCCTGCTGGACGCGGACGGAAAGCGCTTCGCCAAGCGCGACAAGGCCGCCACGCTGAAAGCCATGCGCGAGGCCGGCGAGAGCGCAGACGCGCTGCGGGTGCGCTTTACTGTCTGAAGTTTTGGCCCCGCCTCGACTCGGCGCTATCTTCTTGGTCAAGGCTTGGGAGAGTGCAGGTTTGCGGGACTGGAATATCTATCTCGACGTCGACAATGACACGATGTCGGACTATGCGACGCTCGCGATCGACGGACGCTATGCGACGCTGACGCCGAAAGACGACTTCCGGCGCATCATTCTGGCTGGTCTGCCGAAATCCGCATCGCTCTATCTGGAAACCCTGATTGCGACGACCTTCAACCTGCACCGCCACCAGATCGGCTATGATCACCGCGGCGGGACGGTCTATTATCCGCGCGTGCTCGCCATGCCGCTGATCCAGCGGGACATGCTGGCCCATTGCCATGCCGACGCGACGCGCCTCCTGCCGATGATCCGGCCGCTCGGCCTCAAGGTCATCGCCCTGACGCGCGACCTCTTCGACGTAATCGTCAGCCGCCGCGACATGCTGCTGAAGGACAAGCGCGTGGAAGGCGTCACCGACCGGGCCCTTGCGCATTTCCGGGAGCTGGAGGAGCGCGAGCAGTACGATTTCGTGATGGATGTCTTCCTCGCCGAATACGTGGCCTTCATCGCCTCCTGGTGGGAAGAGGCGCAGGCGGGCAGCGAGGACGTGCTGCACATTACCTTCGAGGAGATGATGACGGACCGGAAGGCGCTCATGCAGCGTCTCGGCCGCGAACTCGATCTTCCCTTCGACGACACGGTCTACGAGATCGCCTCGGGCACATTCCAGCGCGTCAATTTCAACAAGGGCGTGGCGGGACGCGGGGCCGCCCTCAGCGCAGCCCAGCGCCAGCGCATCCACGATGCCGCCTCCCGCTACGGTCTGCCGCGCGAAGCCTACGAACGCAGCTGAAGGACGCCATATGCCGCAGACGCTTCGCGGTGCAGGCGCTAGGCAGGCGCGGCGCTTCGCGCTATGTGCGGTGCCATGTTTGTGAAAGACCTCTGGTATTTCGGCGCCCTGTCGAGCGAGCTGAAGCCCGGCCAGCATCTCCACCGCGAGCTGCTGGGCCAGCCCATCCTGTTCGGCCGCGACCATAACGGCAAAGCCTATGCGCTGCGCGATATCTGTCCGCACCGCGGCATCCTGCTCTCGGGCGGCGAGGCACAGCAGCATGACGGCGAGACCCATGTGGAATGCCCCTATCACGGCTGGCGCTTCCGCACGGACGGCTCCTGCGCCGCCATCCCGTCCCTGACGGCCGACCAGGCCGAGGCGATGGATCTCTCGAAGATCCGCACCCGCGCCTATCCCGTGCACGAGGACCAGGGCCTGATCTGGATCTACTACGCGGACGAGAGCGAGGACGGAAAGCCGCCCTGCATCGATCCGCCCAAGCTGGACATGCCCGAGGGCGAACGTCCGCGCATGATCATCAAGGACGTCTTCAACTGCCCGATCGACCATGCGGTGATCGGCCTGATGGACCCGGCGCACATTCCCTATATCCACCGGCAATGGTGGTACCGGACCAAGAAATCCGTGCGCAACAAGGAGAAGGCCTTCGGCCCGATCGAGCGCGGCTTCTCCATGCTGCCGCACACGCCCTCGGCCAATTCCTTCGTCTACAATCTCCTCGGGGAAGGCCGCACGACCGAGATCCAGGTCCAGCTGCCGGGCCTGCGCTACGAATACATCAAGGCCGGCGGCAAGCATGTCACGATCTTTACGGCCGTAACGCCGACGAACGAGAACTCGACCGCGATTACCGTGGCGATCTACTGGAACCACCCGATCCTGAGTTTCGTGCCGCGCCCGCTGCTGCGCCTCGCCGGCGAAACCTTCCTGGGCCAGGACCGCGATGCGGTGAACGCCCAGCAGGTCGGCCTCGCCTACGATCCCAAGCTGATGCTGATCCACGACGCCGACGTGCAGGCGAAATGGTATTTTGCCCTCAAACGGGCCTGGGAAAAGCATCGCGAGACCGGCGAGCCCTTCAGGAACCCCGTCAAACCCGCCACCCTGCGCTGGAGAAGCTGATGACCACCGACACCCTCCTCACCGGTTTCCTCTATATCGCCATGCTGGCGGTGGTCGGCGTGCTGATCTTCGGCATCGTCAATCTCTATCGCGGCGACGAGAAAGCCCGCTCGCGCTCCAACAAGCTGATGCGCCTGCGCGTCGTGCTGCAATTCGTCGCCATCCTGATCCTTCTGGCCATCCTCTGGGTGCGCCAGAATTACGGCGGCGCCTGATCCCGTGGTCCGCCTGACGAAAATCTACACCCGCACCGGCGACAAGGGCGCGACGCGGCTCGGCGACATGTCCGAGACCGTGAAGCACGATCCGCGCGTGGCCGCCTATGGCGATGTCGACGAGACCAACGCCGTGCTCGGCCTCGCCCGCAGCGCACTCGGCGACGCGCCCGAACTCGACGCCAGCCTTGCTCGTATCCAGAACGACCTTTTCGATCTTGGCGCGGACCTCTGCGTCCCGGAAACGGACGAGCCACGCGACTGGCAGCCCTTGCGCATGACGGCGGCCCAGACCGAAAGGCTGGAGGGCGAGATCGACGCACTCAATGCGCGACTGAACCCGCTCGAGAGCTTCATCCTGCCCGCCGGCAGCGAAGCGGCAGCCCGCCTGCACCACGCCCGGACAGTCTGCCGCCGCGCCGAACGGTCCACCACCGCCCTCGCCGCCTCCGGCGCGGCAGTGAGCCCGGCCGTGCTGACCTATCTCAACCGCCTCTCCGACCTGCTCTTCGTGATGGCCCGTATCGCGAACCTCGAGAGCGGCGGCGACGTGCTCTGGGTGCCCGGCGGCGAGCGATAGCCGGCCCCTTCCCTCCGCACTCTTTCCACGACGGAAACATCAACTTGTCGCGAAGCCGGTCGATTTCGCGCGCGCATGCCTTATCTGTCGCTGCGACAGTTCAACGCACAAGGAGAGTGCAGATGTTTCGCGAGTTGATCCTGGCCGCCGCGCCGGCCGCCCTGTTCGCCGCCGCCGTCCACGCCGAGCCGGTCGCCTTCGATTTCGACAAGAACCACACGCAGATCGAGGCCAGCTGGGTCCACCAGGGCTATTCGACCATGTCGCTCCAGTTCACCGACTATGACGGCACGCTGGTGCTGGACATGGAAAACCCGTCCGCCTCGCAGGTCGACATCACCTTCAACCTGATCGGCGGAATCTGGGCCGGCGCCAACCAGGACCGTTTCATCGGCCATCTCAATTCGGACGACTTCTTCGAGACCGCGCTCAATCCGACCGCGCGCTTCGTCGCCACCGGCTTCCAGACCGAGGACGGCGAGACCGGCGTGATGACCGGCGACCTGACCATGAACGGTCAGACCCATCCGGTCTCGCTCGACGTTACGCTGAACCGTGTCGCGGAAACCAATGACGGCCGCACCAAGGCCGGCTTCACCGCCACCGGTTCCCTGATGCGTTCGCAGTGGGATATGGGCTATGCCGTGCCTTACGTCTCCGACGAAATCGACCTCTTCATCTCGACCGAGCTGGTGGCCGAAGCGGAATAGGCTCCGTCAGAACTGATCCAGAAAGGGCGCACCCGGGGTGCGCCCTTTTTGATTTCAGCCCGCCGGCTTCGGGCCCTGTCAGATCGAAAACATACCGAAACATCAAAACTACATTCCCGGCACTCGATGTGACCGCGGCATTGCGGCTGCACACGCAGTTGCAAATGACAGAACGCCCCGTGCCGCCGCTCGCCATACCCACAATACCGTGACTGCGAAATGACGCAGACGTAAGCCAGCTTGACGCATTGACTTGCCGCACTTGCGAAGGCAGTTTCCCGGCCTACTCTTTCACGGTGCGCAGAATACCCGCGCGCGGCCAACCGGAGCCCAAGCATGAAGATTCTCGTCCCCGTCAAACGGGTCGTTGACTACAACGTGAAGGTCCGCGTGAAGCCCGATCAAACGGGCGTCGACCTCGCGAACGTCAAAATGTCCATGAACCCCTTCTGCGAGATCGCTGTCGAAGAAGCGATCCGCCTGAAGGAGCAAGGTGTCGCCACCGAGATCGTCGCGGTCTCGATCGGCCCGGCCCAGGCGCAGGAGACGATCCGTACCGCGCTGGCCATGGGCGCCGATCGCGGCATCCTGATCCAGACCGACGACACGGTCGAGCCGCTGGCCGTGGCCAAGCTGCTCAAGGGCGTGGTCGAGGAAGAGAGCCCGGAGCTCGTCATTCTCGGCAAGCAGGCCATCGACGACGACAGCAACCAGACCGGCCAGATGCTGGCGGCGCTGCTCGACTGGCCGCAGGGCACCTTCGCCTCCAAGGTCGAAATGGCCGACGGCAAGGTCAATGTGACCCGCGAAGTCGATGGCGGCCTGCAGACGGTCGCGCTGCAAATGCCAGCCATCGTCACCACCGACCTGCGCCTCAACGAGCCGCGCTATGCTTCGCTGCCGAACATCATGAAGGCCAAGCGCAAGCCGATCGACACCAAGGCCCCGTCCGATTACGGCGTCGACACCGCGGCGCGTCTGGAAGTGCTCAAGGTCACCGAGCCGCCCAAGCGTGAAGCCGGCGTCAAGGTCGAGAGCGTCGCCGAACTGGTCGACAAGCTGAAGAACGAAGCGGGAGTGATCTGACCATGGCTGTTCTCGTTATTGCCGAACACGACAATGCCGAACTCAACGACGCCACCCGCGCGGTCGTGACCGCCGCCAAGGCGATCGGCGGCGACATCCACCTCCTCGTGGCCGGTTCCGACTGCCAGGCCGTGGCCGATGCCGCCTGCAAGATCGACGGCGTCGCCAAGGTGCTGCACGCCGAGAGCGATGTGCTGGCCAAGCCGACCGCCGAAGCGCTGGACGCCCTCGTCACGCCGCTGATGGAGGATTACGACGCGGTCCTCGCCGCAGCCACCACGCAGGGCAAGAATTTCATGCCCCGCGTCGCGGCCAAGCTGGACGTCATGCAGATCTCGGAAATCTCGTCTGTCGAGGCGCCGGACACCTTCGTCCGCCCGGTCTATGCCGGCAACGCCATGATGACGGTGAAGTCCACGGACGCGAAAAAGGTCATCACGGTTCGTCCGACGACCTTCGAGAAAGCCGGCGACGGCGGCTCGGCCACGCTCGAGGATCTCGGCGCAGCCTCCGGCCCGTTCAAGTCGGAATTCGTCTCCGAGGAACTCTCCGAGTCCGATCGTCCGGAACTGACCGCTGCCAAGATCGTCATCTCCGGCGGCCGCGGCATGCAGTCCGGCGACAATTTCCACCTGCTCGACAAGATCGCCGACAAGCTCGGCGCCGCGGTCGGCGCCTCGCGCGCGGCCGTCGATGCGGGCTATGTGCCGAACGACTACCAGGTCGGCCAGACCGGCAAGGTCGTCGCCCCGGAGCTCTACATCGCCGTCGGTATTTCCGGTGCCATCCAGCACCTCGCCGGCATGAAGGACTCCAAGGTCATCGTCGCCATCAACAAGGACGAGGAAGCCCCGATCTTCCAGGTCGCCGATTACGGCCTGGTCGCGGACCTCTTCAACGCCCTGCCGGAACTCGACGAAGCCCTCGGCTAGATCGAGCCCTCACGGCAAACGGACAACGCCCGGCCATTGGCCGGGCGTTTTTCGTCGGGGTTTCAGCGCACCGCCAGCATGTGCCGGCCCAGCCGCCACCAGGTGCGCAGCTCCGACGGGTGACGGCCCGCCTCGCCAAGGGCCTGAAGGTCTTCGCGCTCGAGCCAGCGGCCATCGCGCATGACCGCGGCCGGCGCATAAAGCAGGCTTATATCGCGGCGCGGATCGCCATTGACCAGAACGAAATCCGCCGCGCAGCCCGCAGCCAGGCACGCGATCTCGCCGCGCATGCCCAGAACGTCCGCCGGATTGACGGTCGCCGCCTGGATCGCCTCCATCGGCGTCAGCCCGGCGGAGACCAGCAATTCCATCTCCCGGATGGTCGAAATACCGTGCGGCGAGGCCATGACGCCGGAATCGGTGCCCACGGTCAGCGGCACGCCGGCCTCGTGCATCATGCCGGTAAAAGCGACGTAGAAGGCCTGCATCCGGCTGCGGTCGTCATGCGGGTATTGCGCCCAGTAGTCGAACCCGTCCTGTTCGAAGCCGGCGACCACCGGATTATAGCCGCGCATGGCGGGACGCGTGATATGGGCGCCGCGCGTCTCGACGATCCGCGCCAGGTTTTCGTGCACGACAAGCGTCGGATCGACGACCGCGCCGGACGCAGCGATCTCTCCGGCGAGGGCGCGGGCCAGGTCCGGATCCGTATCGTCGCCCAGGCCGTGCCAGACGATGGATTCGGTGTGTTCGATCGTGCGGAAGCCCGCAGGAAGAGTTGCCGCGAAGGACAGCGGATCGGCTTCCGTGCCCTCGACCGGGTGACCGCTCAGCGTCATCCCCAGCGCAGCGGCTTCCTCGCGGATGGCTGCAAAACTCTCGCGCGAGAGATTGGAATAGAGTTTGAGGTGGCGGTAACCGGCAGAGTACTGGCGGCGGACGGCGCGGCGCGCCTCGCCGGCTCCGTCGACGAATTCGTGCAGGGCATTGCCGTTGCGTCCGCCGGTCTCATTGATGATGGCGCCGGTCGTGACGAGGCGCGGGCCATACACATCGCCCCGCTCTATGCGGCGGGCGAGCGGCAGGTGGAATGGCATGCCGCCCATATTCCGCACCGTCGTCACGCCATGCGACAGGCCTGCGGCGAGATCGACCTCGTCGAACACATGAACATGCAGGTCGATCAGGCCGGGCATGAGCGTCCGTCCTCCCGCATCGATCCGCCCGATCCCGTCCGGGACTTCGAGCGTCCCGTCCGGGCCCGTCCGGATAATACGCCCGTCCACGACCAGGACCGACGCGTCCCGGCGAAGCACGCCGGTATAGGGGTCCAGCAGGCTCGCATGTTCGATCAGCCGGGACCGCGGCTCGGACCGGTCGGGAATCATGACTCCCGGCACGTGGAACACGGTAAAAATGAACGACGCCGCAGCGATTGCGACTGCGATCAGGATGATGGCGAAAAGGCGAAACATGAGATCTCCCGGGACAATTCCGGGAGAGATCAGCACGATGCCCGCCATGGGTCGTCCGGAATCCGGATTCCGGACGTACGGAATTCGTCAGACGCGGGGGGCGCCGGAAGCCCGCCCGTCTCCCGGCTGACGCAAGCCGGCTGCATAGGCTGACGGCGTCTGGCCGGTTTCCCGCTTGAAGACGTCGTTGAAGACCGATTTGGAGCTGAACCCGGCCGTAAAGGCCAGGTCGATCACGCGGCGGGACGTCCCGGCCTCCGCATCCTCGCGCATCATCGCGCAGACATCCTCGATCCGCAGGGAATTGACGTAGTCGTTGAAATTGCGGCCCGTCGCCGCCTTGATCGCCCGCGACACGGCCCGCTCGCCCAGACCGGCTGCCTCGGCCACTTCAGGTCGGGTCAGGCGAGGCTCCGTGTACAGCGCCTCGCCGCGGACCACCGCATCGATGCGATCGAAGGCTCCGCTCTCTTCGGCCTTCAACTCACGGCTTGCACCGCCGCTTTCCAGCGCGCCGGGAGCCAGGCCTCCGAACAGGCGGGAATGCCGGACGGCCAGCAGGATCAACAGCGTGACGAAAGCCAGCGAGACGCTGAGCTGGAAGAAATAGGCGGACTGCGTGTCCAGCCAGGGCCAGTAAGGATGGAGCCAGTGGGCGTCCATCCGCACGATGTCGAACACTCCGTCGACCACATAAAAGCCGATCAGGGCGTAGAGCCAGTTGAGCTGGATCGATTGCGCATCGGACCGGGTCTCCCGCGTGGCCCGGTGATAGCGGTGGACGAGCCGCAGCGCGGCGGCAGCATAGATGAAAAGGCTCAGCCGTGCTGCATGCTCGACCAGGGCGATCTGCGAGGTGAAGAGCAGCGCGACCAGGAAGGGCACCGCATGGGGCCAGTCGCGCCAGGTCAGGGCCGGACCGGACATCATGACGCCGCGCGCGACCAGATAGACCAGCGGCGGATAGGCCAGCCGGAAGGCCGGCGTCACCAGCCAGACTTCGCGAAATCCGGCAATCTCCTCGAGAAAGTTGAACACCATCCAGGAGGCCGACATGGCCAGAAGCACCGTGACCGCCCGCAGACGCGGCGCACTCACCGTCAGCACGATGCCGACGGCGGCGATCGCCATCAGCGCGATCTGAACGAGATTGACCGGTTCGATGATCATCTGGGTCCCTGGACTGGTCGCGGCAACGCCAAATCTCCCCGGCGCCGACCACGCGATTACACCGGACCGGACGGGTCAGGTCCAGCCGCGAAATTCCCGGTATTCGTCGAGCACCTGCAGGCACCGGCTCAGAACCGCCGCAGCGTCCGCATCGCCCCTGTCGAGCGCCCCGTAGGCCTCGGTGACGGCCGCATGTACATGGTGCGGCGCCCGCAGGATCGTCATCGTATCGAGTCCGGCTTCCGGTTCGGGAATCGCCGCCGGATCGCGGCCGGCCTCGATCGCTGCGCGCAGCTCGGTCAGATCGCCGGTCACCGTGTTCAGATGTCGTCTGAGCCGGGTCTCGCGCCCGCGATGCTGGAGCATGATGACGACCAGCACGGCGACAAGGATGACGGGGAGGAAGAGAGCCATGATGTATCCGGGCTTAGCCTCCTGCACCCCGGAGCCGCAAGGTCAGGGCGCAGGGAAGGTGCCCGGCCGAAGCGCCCGGGGCGCGGCGTCGGCCCAACGTCATCAATCCGTCGCGATGGACCGCTAGACAGGCGCCGATCCGCTCCTCCCCGAACGGATGTCCGACTCAGACGATCCCTCCGAGTCGGGACCACACGAACTCAAAAGGGCTGCCGTTTCCGCGGCAGCCCTCTTTTTTGTTCGAATTTCCAGGGAGCGCCGGCGGATCAGGCGGAGCCGCGGGCGATGGCAGCGCGGATGAGGGCGTAGGCCTCCTCACTGTCCCATTCGGCCGGAGCCGGCAGTCGGCCGATCTCACGGCCATAGGGGTCGTAGAGGATCGACATGGGCAGGCCGAGC
Source organism: Maricaulis sp. B-26 (assembly GCF_056857855.1). Classification (NCBI taxonomy): domain Bacteria; kingdom Pseudomonadati; phylum Pseudomonadota; class Alphaproteobacteria; order Maricaulales; family Maricaulaceae; genus Maricaulis; species Maricaulis sp. B-26. The sequence continues at coordinate 63,683 of NZ_JBSXNX010000018.1, read as the reverse complement.
GCATTCACCAGGCCCGGGCTGGAGAAGGTCCCGTCATGAATGAGCGGAAGGTTTTCCAGCTCCATCCGGGCAAGGAAATCGCGGGCCGGCTCGATACCGCGGTCGAGCGAGACCGTCACCACATCGAACTGATCGCCTCCCATTTCGGCCTGCAGCCGGTCGAGCGCCGGCATCTCCTCGACGCAGGGTCCGCACCAGGTCGCCCAGAAATTCACCAGAATGACCTTGCCGCGATAATCGGACAGGCGGACTTCATTGCCGTCACCGTCGGTATAGACGAGGTTCGGCTGGGCCGGCGGATTGTCGACGGTGACGAAAGCGCGCATCTCCCCGCGCGCATAGCTGTCCAGCGCACCCGTATCGCCCTTGTCCATGGCGGAAAACACCACGTATACAATCGCGAACAACCCGATCAGCGGCATGGCGATGAGCCCGGCCTTGAGGGGGGATAGTTTCATAGTTTTCTCCATACGGACGGGACGCACATGAGCAAGGATACCGACAACGCTTCGCACAACGGTACCACCGACGCCAGCGGCAAGGCTTCCAGTGCCATGTGGGGCGGACGTTTCGAGGCCGGCCCGTCCGCGGTCATGGAAGCCATCAACGCCTCGGTCGACATCGACCAGCGCATGGCGGAGCAGGACATCAACGGGTCCGTCGCACATGCTGAGATGTTGGGCGCAACCGGGGTGATTTCAAGCGCGGATGTGGACGCCATCAAGCGCGGCCTCGAAAAGGTCCGCGAAGAGATCCGCGCCGGCAATTTTCCCTGGTCCACAGCGCTTGAAGACGTGCACATGAATGTCGAGGCCCGGCTCAAGGAGATCATCGGCGAACCGGCGGGACGCCTGCACACGGCGCGCTCGCGCAACGACCAGGTCGCGACCGATTTCCGGCTCTGGCTCCGCGATGCCTGCGACCGCATCGACGCCATGCTGGCCGGATACCAGGCGGCCCTGCTGGCGCAGGCGGCCGAGCATGTCGATCAGGTCATGCCCGGCTTCACCCATCTCCAGACCGCCCAGCCGGTCTCGCTGGCCCATCACCTGCTGAGCTATGTCGAGCTCGCCGAGCGCGATCGCGGCCGCTTCGCCGATGCCCGCAAACGCCTCAATGAGAGCCCGCTGGGCTGTGCCGCCCTGGCCGGTACGGCCTTTCCGATCGACCGGGAAATGACCGCGAAAGCCCTCGGTTTCGACCGACCCATGGCGAACTCCCTCGACGGCGTCGCCGCCCGCGATTTCGCGCTGGAAGTGCTGTCCGCGGCCGCCATCTGTGCGGTGAACCTGTCGCGTTTCGCCGAGGAGATCGTGCTCTGGTGCACGCGCCGCTTCGGCTTTGCCTCCCTGTCGGATGCCTGGTCCACCGGCTCTTCCATCATGCCGCAAAAGCGCAATCCGGACGCAGCCGAGCTGGTCCGGGCCAAGCCGGGCCGCATCATCGGTTCGCTGACCGGACTTCTCACCGTGGTGAAGGGCCTGCCGCTGGCCTATTCCAAGGATCTTCAGGAGGACAAGGCGCCGGTCTTCCAGGCCATCGACGACCTCGAACTGGCCCTCTTGTCCATGACCGGCATGGCCGGCGATCTCTCCTTCAACGGCCAGGCAATGGAAGAAGCCGCCGGGGAAGCCTATTCGGACGCCACGGACCTCGCCGACTGGGTGGTCCGCGAGCTCGGCAAGCCCTTCCGCGACGCGCACCACATCGCCGGATCGATCGTGAAGATGGCGGAACAGGCCGACGTGCCTCTCGCGCAGCTGTCGCTGGCCGACATGCAGAGCGTAGAACCGGGTATCGACGAACGGGTGTTTTCCGTGTTGAGTGCGCGGGCATCGATGGAAAGCCGGACCAGCTACGGGGGAACCTCGCCGGTCCGCATTCGCGAACAGATTGCCGCCTGGCAGGACAAGCTCGGCGCCTGAGGAGAGGGTTGATGACGGGGAAATCGCAAACCGGCCGTATCGCGGGCTTCGCCTTGGTCGTGCTCAGCGCCCTTGCGGCCACCGCTTGCGGCATGCGCGGCGATCTGGAACGCCCGCCGCCGATCTGGGGCGACCCGCCGGAACAGTCCGAGGACGGCGAAACCGGCGGCGAAGACTAGCCGCAGCGCGCGCTCGAATCCCGGCACCTCCGTCGATTTGCCTTACGAGCTCATTCAATTTGCGTGCGACAACTAACCCGCGAAAATCGAGGCTACCTCGACGCGGGTCTTGTGAGTTTTGATGTGCTAAATTTGTCACGTGTAATTCATGTTCTGTTCCTGAGTCTCCTTTTTGGGGGCGGGCAGCTTGGTGCCCAGCCTGATGAGCCCGTGCCTGAAGGGGGGTGGCAATTAGTGATCGGGGCGCCCGAAGTATTTATCTACGGTATTCAGGATCAATCTGGAGGTGGGTATTGGTTTCTTCGGATGTTAAGCGACGCAGAATATGGCCTGTCGGGAGAGCAAGGGGGAGTTGTCGCGGTCCTTTCTCATGAATTTCCCGATTGCGCTTCGAGGCGTAGCGCCGCCGATTTGCTGGCTTACTACGAAGATGGTGCGCTTTATCCGTCGGAAAATAACGCTCACAGCGATGGGGTGATGCGACCATTTTCTGAGGGTTCAATCGCTGAGGTGCGATACGAATATATGTGCGGGCGCAGAGAGCCTCTTTTCGATATCGAGTTTACCCTGCAAAACGCAACCGAAGTGTTTCGCACCCACCTAAATAAGGAGGCACGCGCCAATAATTGGTTTTTGCTAACCCGCAGTTCCGGGGGGTACTATTTTATTCGCCCAGGAGCCGAAATTGGGGCGGGGGATTGGGTGAGCTGGGTTGGCAGAAGCAATCCTATCGATCAAGCATTGTTCGGGGCAGATTTTATAATGTATCGGGCTCACGTAGTTATTGACTGTGATTTAATGTCGGTATCATTCGACCCAGCGGTCGCGCATAGCTTTCCTAATCTCACATTTATACCGCCGCCACCTAATTCCGAAGAATTGTTTACCTATCAGGAGCAAGTGAGTCGGCGAGCTTTGGGTTTAATTTGTTTTGATGAGGGGCGGGGCGAAATCGGCTTGGATTATGAAGATATAAGGGCATTGTTGGACAATCTTGCATTGTCAGATTAGGGCGCTGTCAGAAGAAAATAGCTTGAGCGCCGAAACCCCGTTTCGTAGCCCCCCGATGCGTAATCCGTTCCGGTATTTCAAGACTTCGCCCGAGATCATTCGCCTTGCGGTGATGATGTATGTCCGTTTCCCGCTGGCGCTTCGGAACGTGGAAGATTTGCTCCACGAACGCGGCATCGACTTCACGCACGAGACGGTTCGGTTCTGGTGGAATCGCTTTGGGCCATTATCCTCGAAATCGATCCGCAACGAGTTCAGTCTCGAACGCCACTTCCATTCACGCTCCGACTTCAGGAAAAGCCGCTCCGCCGTCTTCGCCGAATGGCGTCATCTGGCTGCTTGAATTAGGGTCGCAGACGACCTTTCCAGACCACTCCACTTTTGTCCTACAGCACCGGGCTCTCAAAATCGTAATGCAGGCGGCTCTCGTGAATTCGTCAGGGCGTGATAGATTTTAGCCCATGCGTTCGAGAGCTCTGCTGACAGCCTGGATTGCCCTGGTATGGGAAAGATCCGTCCCGGTCCTCTGGCCCGGACTGACGGCGCTCGGCCTGTATCTCATCCTCGCCCTGCTGGGCTTGTGGGACTGGATCGGCGATCCCTGGCGCGCGCTCTATGCCCTGGCGTCGATCGGCCTCGCCGGCTGGCTGACCTGGCGCGCATCGCGCGGCTTCGCCTGGCCGAGTTCCGACGACACGGCCCGGCGGGTCGAGGCGGATTCGGGGATCGAGGCGCGCCCGCATGAAGCCCTGGTCGACACACCCAGCGAGGACGACCCGATCGCGCGGCGCCTCTGGGCCGAGCACCGCCGCCGCATGGCGGAACGCCTGAAATCCGCAAAAGCCCGCCGCCCCCACGCCGCCTGGGCGGCCTATGACCACTGGGCCGTGCGAGGCCAGATCGCCGTCCTGCTCGTCGTCGCCCTGATGATCGCCGGACCGGCCGCGCGCGGCCGCCTCTCCGAAGCCTTCAGCCTGACCCCGATCCTTGCAGGCGGCACGACGCTGAGCGTCGACGCCTGGATCGATCCGCCCGCCTATACCGGCCGGGCGCCGGTTTTCCTCGCCGAGGGCGAAACCCGCGCCGACATCCCGGAAGGCTCCACCTTCGTGACCCGGATTGCCGGCAGCCGCCGAACGCCGCGCCTCACCCTGACCGACGCCACGGGAAGCCAGCGCGCCGAGGCGAGCTCGATCGGAGCGAGCGTCTGGGAAGTCCGGCAGATCGTCATGCGCGACGGGACGCTGCGCCTCGCTGCGCCCGGACTGCGCGAGACGTATACGCTGAACGTGCTGGAGGACGAGGCCCCGGACATCCGGCTGACCGCCGTTCCGGAAGCCACCGCGGCGGGCGAACTCGACCTCCGCTTTACCGTGGCCGACGATTACGGCGCGACCGGCTATGCCCTCGAATTCCGCCCGGAGGGGGATCGCAGTGCCCCTTGGGAGCGGATGGAGATCGATCCCGTATCCGTCATCGCCGAGAGCGAGGAAGACGGTTTCCGGACCCTGCTCGAAACCGCCCGGCACCCGCTTGCCGGCACGCGTGTCACGATCCGGATGACGGCCGTGGACGCGGCGGGCAATATCGGCCTGTCTCCCGAACTGGGCGTGACCCTGCCCGAACGCGTTTTCCTCGATACGCTCGCGCGCGCCGTCGCCGAACAGCGGCAATGGGTGATGGCCGCCGATGGCGACTATGCGCCCCTGCCCGAGCGCCCGGCCATGACGGCCGAGGACATTCCGCCCGGTCCGGCCTTTCTCGCCGAAGATCCCCGGCGCCGCATCGAACGCGCGCCGGACGGGCTTCAGCGAACCGCGCGTGCCCTCGACGCCATTACCGACGCGCCGGAATATTTTTTCGAGGACCCGATCGTCTATCTCGGACTGAGCGAGGCGCTGCACCGGCTGCGCCGGGCGCGATGGCAGTCGGATCTCTCCGGGCTGGACGACGACCTCTGGGACATCGCCGTACGGGCGGAGCTCGGCTCGCTCGCCGATGCGGAAGCGGCCCTTCGCGCCGCCGAACGCGCCCTGATGGAGGCCCTCGCGCGGGGCGCCGACGAGACCGAGCTGGCCGCCCTGTTCGAGGCCTATGAAGAGGCCATGCAGAACTACATGGCCGCGCTCGCCCGCGAGGCCGCCGAGGAAGGCCGCTTCGCCGAGGGCGGCAGCGGGCCATCCATGGACAACGAAGCGCTCCAGGCCATGCTCGACGCCCTGCGCGAAGCCGCGGAGCTGGGCGATACGGCCGATGCCCGCACAGCCCTGGCGGCACTGGGCGAGATGCTGCGCAACATGCAGATGCAGCTCGGTCAGGGCAGCGGCGACGGCGAACAGAGCGACCCGATCTCCGAAGCCATTGCCGAAGCGCTCGAGGAACTCGGCGAAGTCATCGGCGAGCAGCGAAATCTGCAGGACGAAACCTTCGGCCTGAATCAGGAAAACCAGCAACAGGGTCCCGGCCAGCCGCAATCGGGGGCGGAGAGCGGCCAGGGCGAACAGTCCGGCCGCATGCCCCAGGGCCTCGCGGAAAACCAGAGCGGCTCGTCCGGCGCCCAGGCGCTCGCCGACGCCCAGGGCCAGCTCGCCCAGCGTTTCGGCGAAACGCAGGACTCCCTGCCCGGCGAAAGTGCCGAGGGCATGGGCGAGGCCGGCCAGGCCATGCGCGAAGCCGAAGAAGCCCTGCGCCGCGGGGATGTCGACGATGCGCTGGAAGCCCAGGAAGATGCTCTCGCCGGACTGCGCGCCGGTGCCGAAGAGCTGGCGCGCGAACTGCTCGAGCGTATGCAGGAAGGCCAGGGCGAAGGCGGACAGGGCGAGGAAAATCGCGACCCGCTCGGCCGCCCGGCCGACGGCGCCTTCGCCGACGGCTCCGGCGTCGATGTTCCTGACGAGATGAGCCGGGCCCGCGCGCGGGATATCCTGGAAGAGCTGCGCCGCCGCGCAGCCGAAGCCGGGCGTCCGCAGGAAGAACTCGACTATATCGACAGACTGCTCGACCGCTTCTAACGGGCGGCAGGATCAGACCTGATCAGTGCTGACCGCCCGAAGGGGGGGGGGGCGAAGCCTCGGCGGTCTGCTGACCGGTCGAGTTGCGGATTTCAGCAGGTTCGATCTGGTCCCCCGCGGTATCCTCGACCGTTTCCGGACCCTGCGTTTCGCCTTCCGTTTCCGGATGCGACTCATCCAGAGCGGGCTCATCCTGACGTGGTGCCGCCGCGACGACCACTTCGACCTCGACGGCCTGGGGCGGCGGATCGGACACGACGGTCCGGAAATCCTGACGCCTTCCGGCACGGACGCGGGTCGCCTCGAGCGGGATGTTCCATTCCAGCAGCGCCTGTCCGGTTTCGTCCCGGAGGATGGCGCGCAGACCAGGCACCGTACGGGTCCGGCGATCGAAATTGTGCAGATCGCCCTCGACGACCAGAAGCGGGACACCGTGATCGATATCACGCTCAACATTCAGCGTACCGACGCTGAAACCATAGGGGTTCACGTCGGCGCCAACCGCCGCATAGGCGGAGGAGGCACGCGGCCAGAGCGTGACGACATCGACCCGGAATATCCAGGCGGTCAGGAAGAAAAGCGCGCAGGCCGCGACGAGGCCGCCCCAGGCACTGCCGGCCACGGCGGCCGACATGGTGCGGCGCTTGGCGGCCTGACGCTCGCGGAAAACAGTGTGAACCTTCTTCTCCGGCTCGATCTCCGCGGGTTCTTCATCTATGGGCAAGGCGGCTTGCAGAGCAGGCAGATCGGCAGGGTCCTCGACCTCGGCGGTCCACACATGTCCGCACGATGCGCAGCGCACACGCCGGCCGCTCGAACCAATCGCCTGGGGATTGGCACGATAGCGCGTGGTACATGACGGGCAGCTGAGTACTATGCTCATATGAGTCGTCTGCGTCCTGCTTCGGCCTGCCCCGAGCCAGTGGAGGTTCTCCATCGACCCGAGTGAAAGTCATTCCCCGCACACCGATCCCGAGCCGGTCATCCGCTTCGACAATGTCGGCATGCGGTATGGAGCCGGACCGGAAATTCTGCGCGATTTGTCGTTTGATTTACCACGTGGTTCTTTCCAATTCCTCACCGGACCATCAGGAGCTGGAAAAACCTCGCTTTTGCGGCTGATTTATCTGGCCGCCAAACCCTCGCGCGGACTGATCAGCTTTTTCGGGCGGGATGCCGCAACACTGCCGCGCAAGGACCTGCCCGATCTCCGGCGGCGCATCGGCGTGGTTTTCCAGGAATTCCGCCTGCTTAACCATCTGAATGTCTTCGATAATGTCGCCCTGCCCCTGCGCGTGGCCGGTCGCAGGCGCCAGGACTATGCCGAAGACGTCGCCGAATTGCTCGCCTGGGTCGGCCTTGGCGACCGGATGGAGGCCCATCCCGCGACGCTATCCGGCGGCGAACAGCAGCGCGTAGCCATTGCCCGTGCGGTGGTCGCGCAGCCGGAAATCCTCATCGCCGACGAACCGACGGGCAATGTCGATCCGGAAATGGGCATGCGCCTGCTGCGCCTTTTCGTCGAGCTGAACAAGCTCGGCACGACGATCATCATCGCGACGCACGACCTGCAGCTCGTGCGCATGCTCGACGCGCCCGTGATGACACTGTCGAACGGGCATCTTCATATCCGCCCGCCGCGCAGTCAGCGCCAGGCGGCGGCCGCCGCGGCGGCAAGGGAGTTCCAGGCGGAACCCTTCTCGGACGCACCGCTCTCTCCCGCCCATCGGCCGCTTCCGCGCGAAGCGGAGGATGAAGAGGCCCTGACGGACGCCGAAGACGACGCCGGCGACGCGGACGATGACGATATGGACGGCGATACCGACGACCGCCGGGAGGGCCGCGATGACTGAGACCTTCCCGAAACCGCCCTCCGGCGGCAGCGGCCGTCTTCTTCCGCCCGACAAGGGACGCGATCGTCCCCTCTTCGTGGTGGCGTCCATCCTCGTCTTTCTTGCCTGTATCGCAGCACTCGGTGCGCGCGGCGCCTGGCTGCAGGCGGAACGCTGGACCAGCGATCTGGAAAGCAGCCTGACCATCCAGGTACGTCCGATGGACGACCGCGACGTGACCGCCGATGCGGAAGAGGCTGCACGCATCGCCGGCGAGCTACCCGGTGTGGCGAGCGCCACGGCGCGAAGCCGGGAGGATGCCGTCCGCCTCCTCACGCCCTGGCTCGGAGAGGGAAATCTGCCCGAGGATCTGCCTCTGCCGCTGATGGTGGAAGTCCGCCTGAACGGGAATGTCGAGGTGGACGCGGAGGCCCTGCAGGCGTCGCTGGATGCAGCCGGACTGGTCGCCCGCGTCGACGATCACGGACGCTGGGCCGAAGCGGTCAGGCGTGCAGCCCGGACCGCGCAGACACTGGGCGGTGCCTTGCTCGTCCTCCTGACCGGCGCAGCGGCCGCCGTCGTCGCCTTCGCCGCCCGTGCAAGTCTTGCCGCACGAACCGATGTCATCGATGCGCTGCATCTGTGCGGTGCCGCCGACAGTTTCATCGCCGGTCTGTTCGAGCGGCGCTTCTTCATGCTGGGGCTGAAATCGGGGGCCGCCGGCGCCTTTTTCGCCGGCCTGGTTTCGGTCCTCGTCTCGCTTGGCGATTCCCCGGCGGACATGGCATTTTTCCTGCCGCAATGGACCACGGCACCGTTCGAACTGGTCCTGCTGGTTCTGGCGCCGCTGCTGGCGGGCATGACAGCCGCGCTGTCCGCCCGGCTTGCAGTCGCCGCCGATTTGAGGGGACGCTGGTGACCGGTCACAAATCGGCCCGGATCGGATAGAAGAGTTCGCGAATGGACAGGCATGACAAGGCTCGCCGCAGGGACGGCCCGCCGCCCTCGACCGGAGGAGTGGCCGATGCGTGACGGTCGTTCGCAAACCGGCTCGCTCTTGCGCGCCATCGCTTTTCTTCTTGTCGTGGCCGCCATTATCGGCTTCGGCAATTATGCCGGCACGGTCACCGGCTACAAACTGCCGCCGGCGGACAACCGCTCCGACGCCATCATCGTCCTGACGGGTGACGCCGGACGTCTTGCCGCCGGGACGGAATTGCTGCGCGCCGGTCAGGCCCCGCACCTGCTGATTTCCGGCGTGAACCCGTCGACCACGCCCGGCGACATTCAGCGCTCGACCGGGTTGAGCGATGCGGAACTCGCCTGCTGCGTCACGCTGGGCCGCGACGCCACGGATACGGTCGGCAATGCCCGCGAGGCGAGCGAGCTGGTGCGTGCCAACGGTTATCGGCGCTTGATCATCGTCACGTCCGACTATCATCTGCCGCGGAGCCTTCTGGAAATGAAGATGTTGATGCCCGGCGTTGAACTTACCCCCTATCCGGTCCGGACCACGCCGCCCTGGCGCGATCTCGGCGCTGGCCGGCTCTGGCTGCAGGAATACGCCAAATACACCGCGGTCTGGCTGCTCCAGCCCTTCGCGCCGCGGCCGGACACCGCCTGATGAACACGCTGAAATCCTACGTTTTCTACGTCTATATGTACGGGCTGATGGCGATCATCGGCCTGATCTGCACGCCGGCCCTGCTCGGGCCGCGCAGCTGGTCGCGCGGCCTGCTGCGCCTTTATCTCAAGATCGTCTGGTTCGGCCTGCGCTGGATCTATGGTGTCCGCTTCGAGGTGCGAGGGCGCGAGAACCTGCCCGCAGGCGGCGCGCTGATCGGCTCCAAGCATATGAGTATGTGGGAGACGCTGGCATTTTGGGAAATTCTCCCCGATCCGGCCATTATCCTGAAGAAATCACTGATCTTCATGCCCTTCTTCGGCTGGTTTGCCGTCAAGCTCGGCAATATTTCCATCGACCGGAAGGGCGGTGCGAAAGCGCTGAAGAAAATGCTCCGCGATGCGGCGGCGCGCGGCGAGGAAGGCCGACAGGTCCTGATCTTCCCGGAAGGCACCCGCGTCGAACCCGGCGAGGCGCCGGACTTCAAGCCGGGCATTGCCGGTCTCTATCTCTCCATGAACCAGCCCTGCGTGCCGGTCGCGCTGACATCCGGGGTCTTTCTCAAATCCTATTGCGGCTTGAAGAAACCCGGCCGGATCGTGGTGGAATTCCTCGAACCCATTGAGCCGGGGCTCGACAAGCAGCGCTTCCTCAGCCTATTGCATGAGCGCATCAATACTGCGACCGACCGCCTGATCGAGGAGACGCGGGCGCCGGACGCACGGGAGCCGTAATCACATGCTGCGTTCGCGTTTCATGCTGCCCTTCGGCGGGATCGTCCTGCTGTTCGTGCTGTACACCGTCTACTGGTTCTTCGCCGGATCGAAAATCCAGGCCTCGGTCGAGGACTGGATTTCCGACCAGGAGGCGGCCGGCTACGCGATCGAGCACCAGGGCATCCGCATGGGCGGCTTCCCTTTCCGCTTCCAGGTCCGCATCGTCTCTCCGACCATTGCCGCGCCGCAGATCGAGGGCGGATGGGAAACGCAGTTCGCTGAATTGCGCGGCAATGCCATGCCGCATGATCTCAGCCTCTGGCGCGTGGATTTCTACGGCCCCATGCTGCTCAACGATTATATCGAGCCGGGCTCGCGCCTGCAGATCGATGCCGCCCGCGCCGCCTTCAGCCTGTCGCACAATTCCGACGGGCAGACCGAACGTGTCGGCGCCACCATCGAGCAGCTCGCCATCACCACGCTGGCCGGTCCGGCTCCCGATGTCAGCGCGATCGAGGAATTGCTGATCGGCAGTGCCGTCGAGGACAGCGATGCCCTGCGGCTTCGCATCGAGGCGCGCGGAGTCACCGCAGCGCCCGAGGCGCTGGAGCCGGACGTGATCCGCGCCTTCGGCCAGACAGCCGACGTCATGAAGGTCAATCTTACCGTCTCGGAATGGTCGACCCTGGCGCGCAGCGCCGACGCCAATGCCTGGACCCGGGCCGGTGGCCAGCTCGAAATCGTTTCGGCCGAGCTGGGCTGGGGTCCCGCGCATCTGACGGGGACCGGCGAGTTCACGCTGGATGCCATGGCCCGCCCGGACGGACGCCTCTCCCTGCGCATCACCGACCCGGACGCCCTCGCCGACGCCCTCGTCGAAGGCGGGCTGGTGCCGCGCGAGAACGAGGAAGCCCTGCGCCTCGCCGCCATGCTGGCACCGCGCAGCCCGGAGGGCGTATCACTGCCCTTCCGCGTCAATGATGGCGGAATCTATATCGGCCCGGTCCGGATCGGTTCGCTGGACCGATAAGGCCCCGGCAACCTAGCTTTTCATGAACTCTTCGAGGGCCGCGACGAGGGTCCGGTTCTCCGCAGCCTTGCCGACGGTGGCGCGCAGGGCGTTGGGCAGGCCGTAGGGCTGGACCGGCCGGATGATCACGCCCTTGGACGTCAGGAAGGCATCTGCGTCCGCCGCCGTCTTGCCCGGGGTTTCCGGGAAGTGGATCAGGACGAAATTGCAGACGCTCGGCGTCACTTCCAGGCCGAGACCGCCGATCTGCTGGCGCAGCCAGCCGACCCATTCCTCGTTGTGGTCGACGGAACGCTTCATGAAGTCGCGATCGGCGATGGCGGCGGTGCCCGCCTCGATAGCCGGCATGTTCACATTGAACGGGCCGCGCACGCGGTGCAGCACGTCGATGATGGACCGGTTGCCATAGGCCCAGCCAAGACGCAGGGCTGCGAGACCGTGGATTTTGGAGAAGGTACGCGTCACCACGATGTCGTCGCGCTCGCGGGCCAGCTCCATCCCGGCGGAATAATCCGCATCGCGCACGAATTCGGCATATGCGGAGTCGAGCACCAGCAGGGTCGAAGCCGGCAGGCCGTCGCGCAGGCGGCGCACCTCGTCGTCGCTGATATAGGTGCCCGTCGGATTGTTGGGATTGGCGATAAAGACGATGCGCGCATCATCGCCGGCCGCCTCGATGACGGCATCGACGTCGGTGCGGTAATTCTTCTCCGGGGCGGAGACGAGCTCGGCGCCGCACTGCATGGCGACCAGTCGATAGACCAGAAAGCCGTATTGCGACTGGACGACCTTGTCGCCCGGATTGAGATAGGCCCGGCCCAGAAGCTGGAGCAGTTCGTCGGAACCGGAGCCGCAGACGATATTCTCGGCCTCCAGACCTTCCTCGCGGGCGATCGCCTCGCGCAGCTTGGTCGCGCCGCCATCGGGATAGAGATGCAGCTTGTCGCGCGTCGCGGCGAAGGCGTCGGCGGCCTTGTCCGAACAGCCCAGCGCATTCTCGTTGGAGGACAGCTTGATCGGGTTGGCGTGCCCGGCGGCTTCGGACGCCCCCGGCTTGTAGGGGCGAATGTCGAGAATGCCGGCGCGCGGTTCGATGGCCATGGAAGTCCTCACTCCTCTCGCGGCGCAAGACGGGATGCCGGCGCCGGGTTCTGACGGGGAGATAGCGCGGGCTGCCCGCGGGCTTCAAGCCTGCGCACGCGCGCAGGTGCAGTACGCCGTTCCGGCGTGACCGCGCCGGTGTGCTTCACCGCCTCGACCATCAGCACGCCGCCCAGCCCCGCCCAGGCATATTCGCCGACCTCTTCCCACACATTTGCGATGCGGCGGTGCGTGGACCAGCCCCAGGGCGGCGCATAGAGCGCCCGCGACCAGGCCGTCGGCTCCAGCAAGGCGTCGTCGAGCAGGCCGGACAATTGTCCGCGTGAAAAGGGCTGCCCGTGCCCGAAGGGCGTATTGTCCAGCCAGGCCCAGAGCCCGGCGCGCGCCGCCGTGACGATGACCAGGCGGCCCTCCGGCGCCATCACGCGCCAGACCTCGCGCAAGAGGGGCTGCAACGCGTCCGCCTCCTCCAGGGCGTGGACCAGAAGGACACGGTCGAACATGGCCTCGGGAAACGGCAAATGCGTCTCGTCGCCGAGGGCCGCCGGACATTCGCCGCCTTCGGGCACCACGGCCCCCTGCCCCGCGGGCATGAAGGAGATGCAGCGCCGCGTTCGCCGCCTGTAGGGCTGGAGATAGGGTCCCGCAAAGCCGAGGCCGAGCATGTCGAGCCCGGTCACGTCGGGCCAGATCGCGGCCAGCCGCCGGGCGATCATGCGCCGCGCGGTCTCTCCCTGACGGGAGCGGTAGAAGCGAACGAGCTCGAGGGCATCACGTCGCACTGGCCAGCCTCCGGTCTGGTGCCTTACAACTGGACCTGATCCTTTCACACTCCCGAGCCGGACGGAACCGAGAATGAGCGCGCTCCAGATTCGCCAGTTTCCCTGCCTCACCGACAATTACGGCTTCCTGGTCCACGACCCGGACAGCGGCGAGACGGCCACGATCGACACGCCGGACGGGGAGACCATCGTGGCCGAAGCGAAGGCGGCCGGCTGGACCATTACCCAGATCTGGAACACGCATCACCATTTCGACCATGCCGGCGGCAATCGCACCGTCCAGGCGCTGACCGGCGCGCGTATCGTCGGCCCGGCGCGCGACACCCACCGCATTCCGGACATCGATGTGCCGGTGGACGACGGCGACCATGTCAGCCTCGGCAATCACACGGCACGGGTCGTCTTCACGCCGGGCCATACGCTCGGCCATATCTGCTATCTCTTCGAACAGGACCGGATCGCCTTCGTCGGCGATACGCTTTTCGCGCTGGGCTGCGGCCGCCTTTTCGAGGGCACGCCGGAGCAGATGTGGGACAGCCTCTCCACACTGGCCAGACTGCCCGACGAGACGAAGGTCTATTGCGCCCACGAATACACCCAGGCCAATGCCCGCTTCGCCCTGAGCGTCGATCCGGACAATCAGGACCTGCAGGCCTATGCCGCAGAGGTCGACCGCGAGCGCATTCATGGCGAACCGACCGTGCCGACGACGATCGGCGCGGAGAAAGCCGCCAACCCCTTCCTGCGCCCCGCCGACCCGGCCATCCGCGCCCGCCTCGGCCTCGAGGACGCCAGCGATACGGACGTCTTCGCCGAGCTGCGCAAGCGCAAGGACAATTTCTGAGATGACCGACAGCTCCGAAACGCTTCCCGGCCAGGCCCGCACCCTGATCGACATGCTGGGCATGCAGCCTCACCCCGAGGGCGGCTGGTATGCGGAGACCTTCCGCGACATCGCCGGACCGGACGGGCGGGCCCGCTCGACGGCGATCTATTTTCTCCTGCCCGCGGGCGAGGTCTCGCACTGGCACCGTGTCGATGCGATCGAGATCTGGCACTGGTATGACGGGGCCCCGCTCGCCCTGTCTATCAGCGAGGACGGCGACGGCGTGGAGACCGTCACGCTGGGTCCGGACATCCCGGCCGGACAGCGTCCGCAGGGCATCGTGCCGGAACAGGCCTGGCAAAGCGCCCGCTCGACCGGCGCATGGACGCTGGTCGGTTGCACGGTGGCACCGGGTTTCGAGTTTTCGGGATTCGAGCTGGCCGAGCCGGGCTGGGCACCGGAGAGCCTGCGCGGCGGCGGCTAGCTCTCGTTCGGTTCCGAGAGGAAAGCCTCGCGGATATAGGCCGAGGACGGGCGGCCTGCGAAACCGTATTGCGGCGCGATGACGATGACCAGCTCCGTACCGGTCCGGTAGGCGGCCGGGGCGTCGCCGGTGACAAGGCGGATCGATTCGAGATCACGGATGCGCTGACGCTCGCCGCGCAGCATGTCGACGGCGTGTATGACCCGGTTGAGCGTGTCGTACTGCACGCCCAGACCGGCCCGCGGCGCGGGTGTGTACTCGATCAGGATATCCCGGTTCAGCCATCGGGCGAGATCGTCGGCGAGACGGCTGGCGCGGCCGCGCACTTCCGAGGCCGAACGCGGGGTCGGCGCGATGCCGCCGGCCGGACTTGCATATTCGACGATGACGCCGTTCGGCGCTTCCGGCGGGAAATAGGTCGCGCCGCCCAGACCGGTCAGGCGCATGACTTCGCGTCCCGTATCGGTCACGAAAGCCGTACCGCCGCCGGGTGCGCGATTGGGGTAGAGGACCAGGACTTCCGCCTCGCTGTCGTCGCGCTCGCGCAGCAGGGCCGGGTCGCCGGACCGGTCGAACTGGAAGAACTCGCCGGTGTCCGCGCGCTGGTACCAGCCCGTAAGCTGCTGGCTGCGTTCATTGCGCAGGAGCCGGTCGCGCAGCGGGTTGTCCTGCGCCTCGGACATCGGCACAGAGATCGACCCGGCGCATAGCAGCGCGGCGAGTATGGCAAGAACGGATCGTGTCATCCCGAAAGGTGTATCAACCGGCAAGAGGGCAAATTTGGGGCAGGCGCTGCAATCGTGCTGCGGACACGCATCACGCGCAGTCCGCAGCAGGGTCAGGTGATGTACTGGCCACCATTGATGGGCAGGGTGGCACCGGTCATGAAGGCTGCGGCATCGCTGCACAGATAGACGGTAAGCGCGGCGATCTCCTCCGCCTCGCCGAGACGTCCGGCGGGAATGCCGGCGATGATGCCGTCGAGGACTTTTTCCGGCACGGCTGCGACCATCTCGGTATTGATATAGCCCGGCGCTATGCAGTTGACGGTGATACCCTTGCGGGCCGCCTCCTGGGCGAGCGCCTTGGTGAAGCCGATAACCCCGGCCTTGGCGGCGGAATAGTTCACCTGGCCCATCTGGCCCTTCTGGCCGTTGATCGAGGAGATATTGACGATCCGGCCCCAGCCGCGCTCGCGCATGCCCTCATAGACGGGCCGCGTCATGTTGAACATGGAGTCGAGATCGGTGCGCACCACATCGTTCCACTGCGCGAAATCCATCTTGTGGAACATCGCATCGCGCGTGATGCCGGCATTGTTCACGAGGATATCGAAACCGCCGCCAGCGAGGCGCTCGGCTTCGGCAATACCGGCCGCGCAGGCATGGAAGTCGCCCACATCGAAACGCGCGACCTCGATACCGCTCTCGCGCGAGAAGGCGCCGGCCTTTTCTTCATTGCCCGCATAATTGGCGACCACGATATGGCCGGCGGCCTTGAGCGCATGACTGATCGCAGCCCCGATACCGCGCGTACCACCCGTCACCAGTGCCCGTTTCGACATCTCCCCATCCCCTCTGGACAAAATGCAATAGTCTTCGCGCTTGCAGCACACCCGTCAGTGCGCGTACACCCTTACATGAAATAGCGACACGCGCATGTCGAGGGAAATAAGGCCCGAGACCCTGCGGGACACGCGAATATGGGGAGTATGTGGTGACGAAATCGAACGGTAAGACGCCGGACATCGTGATCAAGAAATACGCGAACCGGCGCCTCTACGACACATCGACCAGCCAGTATGTGACGCTCGACTACCTGCGCGACCTCGTGAAAAAGGGTTCCAATTTCCAGGTCGTCGATGCCAAGAGCGGCGAAGATCTGACCCGCGGCGTGCTGGCACAGATCATTTTCGAGGAAGAAAGCCGCGGCGCGAACCTTCTGCCGGTCGACTTCCTGCGCCAGCTGATCAGCTTCTATGGCGACAGCCTGCAGACCGTGGTGCCCGGCTATCTGCAGATGTCGATGAATTCCTTCTCCCAGCAGCAGGAGGAATTCCGCGAAAAGATGGCCGAGGCGATGACCTCGCCGCAGGCGGCCACGTCCCTGATCGAGGAACAGACGCGCCGCAATATGGAAATCTTCGGCCAGGCCATGCGCATGTTCACCCCCTTTACCCAGCCGGGTGGCGAGAGCGGCGGTCAGGCCGATGCGCCGGCAAAGCCGGCCGCGGCGAAATCGTCCACCGCCGAGGAGAGCGAAGATCTCGCCTCCATGCGCGAAGAGCTCGACGCCATGCGCGCCAAGCTCGACCAGCTGCTCGACAAGAAATAGCAGGTCAAGCAGGGTCTCCGGCCGGACTGTCCCGAATTGGCACAGCCGGCCCGCCCTCCCCGGCGTTAAGACTTTCGTATCGATATGACCCGGATCGGGCGGTTCTTGTGACCGTCCGGAGACGATTCGGGACATCTGGTTCACATTTACGCCCAGAATCGTGCTTAACCTCTCATTAAGACTTGGCACACGCCTTGCGACTTGATGAGCATGACCACGATCCGTAGCGCATATCCCGTCCCGATCCCGACCAGCCGCCGCGTTGAGCCGGCCGGTCGTGCGCGCGGTTCGAATGATCGTCCGGCCAGACAGGAACGGGCTCTCGTCACCGTCCCGACCCCGCAAAGCTCCGAGCGCGACGCGCCGCGGAATTTTGTGCGGGCCCGTCCTGCCACAGCCGAGGTCATGGTCCAGGTGATCGCCGGTCAGCCGCGCCGCGGTCTGAAGGCCGAAGCCAGCGAGCTCGACCGCTATCGCCGCACCTATGCGCAGGCCGCCAAGCCGGCTGCCGCGCCGCGCCCCAGCATGGAGCGCCGCGCATGATCGCCCGCGCCCTCACCTCCCGCCGCTTCGGCTTCTGGTGCGACGCCGCACTGGGCGCCGGCGTCGTCTTCGTGATGATCTGACGGGCGAGAGCTCTTCCTCCGCAATTCAGGCTTGCTTTCGCGATAAGCGCACGAAAGCATGCGCGCCTCGGGGGAGGTGTCCGTGCCAAATCAATCCGACTTGCCCGGCGGCCTCGCCCGGCTAAACCTGCTCACCTATGCCGTGCTGCTCGTTTTCGCCGTCCTGCTGCTGACGGTACCGGCTGCAAGCGAAGGGCTTGGAATACACAGGCATACTGCCTTGCCGGTCGCCGTCCTGTTCCTTTTCGACGTTATCATTCTCGGCCTCGCGTCGCCGGCAATACGCTTCAAGTTCAGCTCCCGATACTGGGATGGCTGGGTCCTCGGCACGGCGACCCTCGCCGTCTGGATGACCTTCGCGCTGAACACCTCGCTGGTCTGGCAGGTCGTCGTGATGGCAGCACGCTTCGACCGCGCCTGGATCGCGATCCTCCTGCTTCCGTCACTGGCCATGGGCTGGCTCGGTCTGAAATTCATGGCGGAGAAGCGTTACGCACGCGGCGAGAAAGATTCGGCCATCAAGGCTGCGCCTGAGGGGGACGCGAAGCCGACAATGCTGGAGCGTCTCGAAAGGCTCGTCATCGAAGGAGCCCGATCGCTGCTCGGGGTGGTCATCGTCCTCCAGCTCGTCATCATCGCGGGCGCCTTCTATTTGATAACCTATACATTCCTGAACGAAATGCTGGCGAATGATGTCGTCATCGCACCACGAAACCTCCCCGGTATCATTGGCGAGGTGAGTGGCCGCATAGCGGAATCCTATCTCGAGCTTGCCTGGCCTACGGCGCGAGTGACGCTCGTCCTCGGCGGGCTCACCTTTGCCATCATCATCCCTTTGGTTCTGCTCGTGGATGTCGCCATGAACCGATCAGTGCGGCGCCGTTCAAAGCTCGAACCGCTCAACGATGCCGACAGAAGCTGGATCGAAGCCGGTACGGAGACTTCGCTCGACTGGACTGCCGCACAACCGAAATCCCGGCTCGCCCCGCTCGTCGTCACGCCCATCCTGATTTTCGCGATGAGCCTCGCAGTCGGACTGGGGGCCGGCGCGCCTGCCCTGGGTAGCCGGACACTGAACGCGATCCTGTTCGCGCAGGATGACGAACTTTTCGGGTCAGTTTTGGGCATGACCGGCCCGGTCGTGACGGCCCTGCCCTTCATGATGATCGGTATTCTGGTCGGCTTCAGTGGCGCGCAGGCCCTGCCCGGACTGCGCCGCTTCTATCTCGCCATGAACCGCGACCGTGTGGAGCGCATGACCAGCCTGGCCCGCGCGGAAATCCGCTCTGCGCTGGAAAGCGCTGCGCGCAAGGGCTGGTACTCCAGATACGGCGCCTTCGACCCTGAGCACTTCCACCGGCGGTGGAGCCGTCGTGGCAGTGAGCTGGCCGGTCGCATTTTCATGGTTTGCCTTCCGATCGCGCTCGTGCTGACCGTCTATGATGCCCTCTGGTTCCGCAGCTGGGGCGAGACCTCGCTGCGCTATTCGGGACCGTTCGAGATCACCGTGCATGACGTCGCCTACACGGATGTGTCGCGCCTGGAAGTGCGCTGCGACGTGCTCACGGGCGATGCCGGGCCGGTTCCGTCGACCGAATACGCGATCGTGCTTGGGGACGGGAGCCGCTTCAGCCTGCATGACCGGCTCCGCCCCCATTTGCTCGACGCGCTCCGGTTCATCGACACAGCCGTCCGCGCTGGTCAGGCCGAGATGGTCGATCTGGCACCGGACGGCGACCGGGCGGGCTGCGAGGCCTTGCTGCGTGGCCGCTATGGCGACGATGCGGCAGCCATTATCGAGCTCCTGAGATAGCCCACAAGAAAAAGGCCTGCCCCGGAGGGCAGGCCTTTCGCATTTCGGGTGGTGACGGCTAGGTCATTCGCCGCCGCCGCCGACGGCGAGGTCGCGGCGGGCCGCGACGATGGTGACGACGAAACCGGCCACGGTATCCATGAACGCCATGAGCGTGATCAGGAAGAAAACCGAGGTGCCGAAACGGCCGACCAGCAGGAACATGCCCATCGCGATCACGAAGACGACCATGGACAGGCCGTGATTGAGAATGGTCGCGGTGCCGGTGCCGGCGGATTTCACGAGCTCGATAAAGAGCGTGAACATGCCGAGAATGATGAGCAGGTCTCCCAGCTTCATGTCCCAGGGACCGGAAGCGAGATTGATGGTGAAGACACCGCTGTCCATCATGGCGGCTGCTGCTGCGGGATCGCCGGCGCTGAAGAGCACAAGGGCGGCGTAGACCACCACCGGAACGATCATGAGCGGAATTACATTGAACATGGAACCTCCCCCGTTCTTGCCGCCGCGGCGTCTTGCCTGATCCGCTGCGGTCATACCCAACAATACGCCGTTATCCCCTCCTAACGCCATATCGTGTCCTTTCTGACATGCGGGGGACCGATACCGGCCCGCCCTGGCTAGACTTCGTCACTCCCGCGCGGATTGCGCGCCCGGGAATTTAACCACATCACGCCCAGCATGTCTGTCAAAGAGGCGAAAAGACGGCCAAAATTCGTATATTTCGACTCTCCGATGGTGCGATGGCGGTGCGTGACCGGCCGGAATTCGCACCTGTAACCCTCCCGATTCATCAGCGCAGGCAGGAAACGGTGCTGGTGGTCGAAGAAGGGGAGTTGCAGATAAGCCTCACGATAAAAGGCTTTCAGCCCGCAGCCCGTATCATTGCAATTATCGTTGAGCAGGCTCTTGCGGATGCCATTGCCGAAGCGCGAGGCGAATTTCTTCCAGGCCGAGTCCTGGCGATTGGCAGACCGGTCGCCCCCGACGAGGGCGAGATCTTCCGGCGCGTCCTCGCGCATCAGGGCATCGATCACGGTCGGCAGGTTTTCCGGCGGGTTCTGGCCGTCCCCGTCGAGCATGCTGACCACCTTGCCGCGGGCATGCATCACGCCCGTGCGCACGGAACGCGACTGGCCGGCATTATTGCGGTGGGCGATCACCCGCAGCATGGGCAGATCGGCCTTGGCCTCGATCAGCTCCTTGCGCGTATCGTCGGTGGAGCAGTCATCCACGAAGACGATCTCGAAATTCCGGCCCTCGAGCGCCTGCGCGATCTCGCGCGCAAGCGGCACGACATTGCCGGCTTCGTTATAGGCGGGCACGACGACGGAGATGTCGGGCGTGTTGGTATCGGCGGTCTGGCTCATAGGTGTCTGCTTGAGCTTGCGAAACAGGGATACCCGTTTCATACCGGGTTTGACACGCGACGCGAGGCTTTTCTCAGCCGCGCGCCATCCGGAGCGGGAAATGACCGAACTTTCCAGGGGCTTGCGCGCCTATTTCATCATCGGCCTTCTGGCGGCCCTCTCCGCACTGGCGGGCATTTTCACCATGCCGCCGCTGGACCGCGACGAGAGCCGTTTCGCCCAGGCGACGGCGCAAATGCTGGAGACCGGGAATTTCGTCGAGATCAATTTCCTCGACGAGGAACGCAACAAGAAGCCGGTCGGGATTCACTGGCTGCAGGCGGCCTCGGTCGCAGCCTTTTCCGACGCCGAAGCGCGCGAGATCTGGGCCTATCGCATCCCCTCCCTGCTCGGCGTCATCCTCGCCGCAATCGCGGCTTTCTGGGGCGGGCAGCGCCTTGTGGGACGCGAGGCGGCCTTCGCGGGCGCGGCGCTCTTCGCGACGACCGTCCTGCTCGGCATCGAAGGCGGCATCGCCAAGACGGATGCGATGCTCGCTGGCTCCACCACGCTAGCCATGGCCGCGCTGGCGCATGTCAGAGCGGGCTCGACCGGCTGGAAGACGGCCCTCATCTTCTGGTTCGCCATCGGGCTTGGCGCGCTGATCAAGGGTCCCGTCACGCCCATGGTGGCGGGCCTCGCCGTGATCGCGCTGGTGATCTGGGAGCGCAAGGCACGCTGGCTCATGCCGCTGATCAGGTTCTGGCCCGGCCCGATCCTCGCCATCGCCATGGTTCTGCCCTGGCTGATCTCCATCCAGATCGCCACCGATGGCAATTTCCTGCGCGAGGCGCTGGGCGACGATCTCGGTCCCAAGCTGGTGTCCGGCCATGAGCGTCATGGCGGACCGGTAGGCTATCACCTCCTGCTCCTGCCGCTCCTCTTCTTCCCGGCGACGCTCTTCCTCCTGCCGGGCGCCGGACGCGTCGTGGCCGCCGTGCGCGGCAAGCTGGACGATAATGCAGGCGCTGCGGCCCGCTTCCTGATCGCCTGGGCGATCCCGACCTGGCTCGTCTTCGAGATCCTGCCGACCAAGCTGCCGCACTACGTCCTGCCCGCCTATCCGGCGCTGGCGCTCGCGGCAGGCTGGGGACTGATGGAACTGGCGAAGGCCGCACAATGGCAGCGCTGGGTGAGCTGGGGCCTTTTCGCCTTCGCCGGTCTCGTCTTCGCCATCGCCATGCCGGTCCTCTTTGCCCTGTACGGATCGAATGCGAGCTGGGATGCGGTACGCCTGTCCATGGCCGGTTTCGAGGGCGGGTTCGAGCTGGGGCTCGATCCGGCCGTGGCCGCCTGGGTCGCCGCCGCGGCCGCACTGTTCGCGGCATTCACCGGAGCCGCACTGATCGCCGAGCGGACCGGTCGCACGGCGCTGGTCCTGGTGCTCGCCGTACTTGCCGGACTGGGCTGGCAGGTGATGGGCCGCGGCGCTGCGGCGCCCAATGCCTATGCCGTGCGCCTCGCCGACCAGGTCCGCGCCGCCCGCGCCTATTCCGACACGATCGCCGGTATCGCGCCGGAGGAAATTGTCACTGCCTCCAGCTATACCGAGCCCAGCTTGGTCTTCTCGCTGGGCACGGATACCGTGCTGGGCTCGGCAGAAGAGGTTTTGGCCTTCACGGAAGGACGGGATGAGCCGACCATGGTGGTGCTGGACTTGTCGCGAGCCAGGTGGCTCAGCACACTTCTGATATCTGGACGTGTCAATGCCGATGACGTTCCGGAAGAAGTCTGGGCCTACCGTGGATTCGGATCTGTCAGCCTTCCAGGCCTTCCTGAAGTTCAAAATGTCCGCGATGCTAGGTCTGCCAAAGTAGCGGCCCTGGGCCGGTTCATCACTTGGATCATCGACAATGACGTTTGCCATATCAGTCTGGCATCAGGAACGAATTACTCGCGTGGCGATGGCGCGACGTTGATCCTGGCCTGGACTAATTGTGGCAACGGACGCCAGCTTCTAGACCGGATTGACCTGTCTCATATCGATCCTTGGCAAATTGATGAGAACCCCAATGACCCGCAAGATCGAAATCGTTGAAGTCGGCCCGCGCGACGGGCTCCAGAACGATCCGGCGATGATGTCGACGGACACCAAGATCGAATTCGTCTCCCGGCTGATCGATGCCGGCGTCAAGCGCATGGAAGCCGCGAGCTTCGTGCACCCGAAACTCGTTCCGGCCATGGCGGACTCCGCGGAAGTCATGGAGCGCGTGCCGCGTCAGGACGGGGTGAAATATATCGGCCTCGCGCTCAATGAGCGCGGCATGCGGCGGGCGCTCGATGCGGGCTGCGACGAGGTCAATTACGTCATGGTCGCCTCGCCGGGTTTCGGCCTCAAGAACCAGAACGCCACGCCGGAACAGACCGCCGATCTCTTCGACAGGATCGCCATTCTCGCCCATGACGAGGGCGTGCCGGTCTCGGTCACGGTCTCGGTGGCCTTCGGCGATCCCTTCGACGGCGAGGTCGATCCGAAAACCGTGGCCCATCTGGCGTCCCGCGCCCGGGCCGCGGGTGCCGTTGAATTTGCCATAGGCGACACGATCGGTGTGGCCGATCCCTGGACGGTGCGCGAAACGCTGGATCTCGTCCGGGCCGAGAGCGGGGATATGCGCCTGCGCATGCACTTCCACAACACGCGCAATACGGCGATGGCGAATATCTATGCCGCCGTCGAGGCCGGCGTGGACGTCATCGACGCCTCGGTCGGCGGGATCGGCGGCTGCCCCTTCGCCCCGGCGGCGACGGGTAATGTCGCGACGGAGGACGTCGTCTACATGCTCGAGCGCGGCGGCTACGAGACCGGGCTCGATCTTTCCAAGCTGATCGAGACGGCGAAATGGCTGGAAACGGACGGGCTGAAACACCCGGTCGAGAGCGCGCTGTCGAAAGCGGGCGGCTTTCCCAAACCCTCAGCCTGACGCGACGCGCCCGTCAGCGGCTGGCGCGGTGCGCCCGGAGCCGTTTCAGGCGCCGCAGGGCGCGATTGCGATGACGGCGATTACGAACGCCCCGGCGCAGTTTCAGAAAGGCGACACGGCCCCACAGGGCGGCGAAGATCGGGACGATCATCGCCATCGTCGTCAGGCGTTCGAGCGGGCCGGTGTAGAACTTCCAGAAATACTTGATGAAGCCGAGACCCTTCTGGGTCTCGACGAAGGTCGGGGAGGTCCGGCTGGTCCCGCCGAAATGGACGATGTCGGCCCGCGGCTCGAACCAGACGCTGCCACCGGCTTCACGGACGCGGCGGCAGATATCGATATCCTCGACATGCAGGAAATAGCGCTCGTCGAACCCGCCGAGTTCCCGGAAACCCGCGCGCGGCATGAGCAGGGCGGCACCCGATACGACGGGAACCGGCATGAGCGTGTCCGTCAGCGGATCGCGCTCATAGTGCAGCGATTTCATGCCGGGGACAAAACGATCAAGCCCCAGGAAACCGACCATGGCAGAGGCCGGCGTCAGCTCGCCCCGCCGTCCGCCGCGCTGCTCGCTCCCGTCCGGATTGACGATGCGCGCGCCGATAATCCAGGGCGCATCGCCGGGCAGTCCGTCGGCTGACTGCTTGAGACGGGAGGCGACACCGGTCGCCAGCACGGCATCGGGGTTGAGGAAGAGTACGAGATCGCCGCGTGCGCGCTCGACGCCGATATTGCAGCCGCGCGCGAAGCCGTGATTGCCGCCGGTCTCCACGAGTACGAATTTCTCCGTCGCCGCAGCCTTCTCGCGCAGGGCCCTCGTCATGCGCTCGGGATTGCCGTGATTGACCAGCACGAACTCGTCGACCCCGTCAGCGGACAGGATCGAGTCGACCGCATCGAGCAGGCGGGGTCCGGTCTGCCAGGAGACCGTAACGACGGAGAGCGTAGGCCGGTTCAGCGAACCGGCTTCCTCGCCCCGAGAAAGAGGACCGAGGCCGCCGCCAGCGCTACCGTCCCTTGGTGCCATTCCTGCCATACCCCGTAAGAGAACACGATGAGCGCGACATAAACCACGAGCACCCAGACGGCGCCAACCGCCTGAAGCCGCGAGAGCTGTATCGCACCGGCAATTCGCCCCCCTAACGCAATGAGCGTGCCAGCCAACAACCCCGCCCCGACCGCGCCGGTCTCAAGCCAGATTTGCAGCGTCGCATTATGGGGATGCAACGGCAAGGCTTCGACATTGTGCACGGTATCCCCGACGACGATAAAAAGCTCGTCATTGAGCGGTCGCGACGCGTTGAATCCGTATCCGAACCAGGGCTGTTCGCGGATGCGTTCGCCGACGAAGGCCCAGATGTCGAGGCGGTAATCCCAGGAATCCGGCAGAGCCTGCCGCAAGCCATCAGGCACCACCTCGATCAGGGCCGGCGCGATCAGCGGCAGTACCAGAACCAGTCCGGCCGACGCACCGAACACGAAGACCACCATGGCCCTCGGCCAGACCATGGCGAGCCCCGCCGCAACGCTCGCCAACAGGAAAGCGGCTGCGTTCACCTCGGTGCGAAAACTGAACGCCGCAATAGCCGCAAATATCATCACCACCACGCCGATAACGGGTCCGCCCGCGCGCCAGGCGATCAGCGATACCGGAACACTCATCAGGATCAGCGGGACCGCGGCATGGCCCAGATTGCGAAAGACGAATTCGTCCACATCCGCACGCGTCATCTCAGCGAAGAAGGGGTCGAGCATCTTGAAGCTGCGGGTGACATAACCGCCCATCAGGGCTTCCGACAGAAGGATCAGCCCCAGCGTGACGACCATGAAGATCATCATCGCCTCGACCCGCCGCCGCCAGCCATTGCCCAGCTGCCCCATCCGCACGGCGAACAGGATATAAAGCGGTATCCCGAAACCGGTCTTCAGTATCTGCTCGGGATTGTCATAGGGCGACCAGAGAAAGCTGAGCAGTGCCCAGGCCAGGAAGGCCAGCGCCCCCGCGAGCGCCCATGGGAATTCGCGGAAGCGCCAGAATTCACGGTCCAGCGGGACGGCGACAATCGCCAGCAAAGCAACCAGGGGCGGGATCAGCAGCGAACCGACCGCGGCGAACCCCGTCGAGAGGGCATAGCCGACGATGCCGCAGATACCGGCCCGTGTCTCGCCGCGAACGTTCACCGGATCACCGCCTCTCCTAGGCCCGTTTGAGGTCCGGATCGAGGGCATCGCCGGCGATGCGCGCAATGGCGTCCTCCAGCGGCAGGATTTCCTGCTTCTTGCCATCCTCGCCCAGGAAACGCAGGGCCAGCGTGCCCTCTTCGGCCTCCTTGCGACCGACCACGGCGATGACCGGCACCTTGCCGACGGAATGTTCGCGGACCTTGTAGTTGATCTTCTCGTTGCGAAGATCCGTTTCCGCGCGCAGTCCGGCCTTCAGCATGGCGGCCTTCACTTCGTCGGCGTAACCGTCCGCATCGGAAGTGATCGTCGCGATCACGACCTGACGCGGCGCCAGCCAGAGCGGCAGCTTGCCGGCATAGCTCTCGATCAGAACGCCGAGGAAACGCTCCAGCGAGCCGAGAATGGCCCGGTGCAGCATGACCGGACGGTGTTTCTCGCTGTCGTCGCCGACGAAGGTCGCATCCAGACGTTCCGGCAGGTTGAAGTCGCACTGAATCGTGCCCGTCTGCCATTCCCGGCCGATCGCGTCCTTGAGCACGAAGTCCAGCTTGGGGCCGTAGAAGGCGCCGTCGCCCGGATTGTGCTCGAAATCGAGACCCGACGCCTCGGCCGCCTCGCGCAGCGCCGCCTCGGCCTTGTCCCAGACCTCGTCGGAGCCGACGCGCTGTTCCGGACGGTCGGAGAACTTGATGCGGATCTCGTCGAAGCCGAAATCGGAATAGACGGATTTCAGAAGATCGCAGAAGGACTTCACCTCGTCCGTGATCTGGTCGACCGTACAGAAGATGTGCGCGTCGTCCTGCACGAAGCCGCGCACACGCATCAGACCGTGAAGCGACCCGGACGGCTCGTAGCGGTGACAGGACCCGAACTCGGCCAGGCGCAGCGGCAGATCGCGATAGGATTTCTGGCCCTGGTTGAAGACCTGGACGTGGCAGGGGCAGTTCATCGGCTTTACCGCCAGGATTTTCTCTTCCTGGTCGATGGAGGAGATGAACATGTTCTCCCGGTATTTGTCCCAGTGACCCGAGGCCTCCCAGAACTTCCGGTCCATCAGCTGCGGCGTGCGGATCTCGACATAGCCGGAGGCCTCGAGACGGCGGCGCATATAGTTCTGCACCGTGCGATAGAGCGTCCAGCCATTGGGGTGCCAGAACACCTGGCCCTGGGCTTCTTCCTGGAAGTGGAAGAGTTCCATCTGCTTGCCGAGACGGCGGTGGTCGCGCTTCTCGGCTTCCTCGATCCGGTGCAGGTGCGCCTTGAGCTGTTTCTCGTCCGGCCAGGCCGTGCCGTAGATACGCTGCAGCATGGCGTTGCGATGATCGCCGCGCCAATAGGCGCCGGCCAGCTTCATCAGCTTGAAGGCCTTGCCGATCTTGCCCGTGGAGGGCAGGTGCGGACCGCGGCACAGATCCATCCAGTCGCCCTGGCGGTAGATCGTGATCGTCTCGTCTTCCGGCAGATCGCGGATCAGCTCGGCCTTGTAGGCCTCGCCCATCTCCTCGAATTTGGCGATGGCGTCGTTCCGGTCCCAGACCTCGCGCTCGAAAGGCAGGTCGGCATCGACGATCTCGGCCATTCGCTTCTCGATCGCTTCGAAGTCCTCCGTCGAGAACGGCTCGTCGCGGGCGAAGTCGTAATAGAAGCCGTCCTCGATGGCCGGGCCGATCGTGACCTGCGTGCCGGGGAAGAGGTCCTGCACCGCCTGGGCGAGGACGTGCGCCGTGTCGTGGCGGATCACCTCGAGCGCCTTATCGTCCTTGCGCGTGACGATGGCGACTTTCGCGTCTCCCTCGAAGGGGCGCGTCAAATCCCATTCCTCACCGTCCACCTCGGCGATAATGGCCGCCTTGGCGAGGGATTTGGAAATACTCTCGGCCAGGTCGAGCGGCGTAGCCCCGTCGGCGAGTTCTTTTCGGGAGCCGTCGGGAAGCGTTACATTGATCATCGGTCTTCGTCCTTGTCGTCGGCGCGGTCCGCCGGCGGAAGCCTGTCCGTCATCGGGTCTGGCTGTTCGGGCCTGAACGCCCAGACAGCCCACCATCTTGCCTTGGTGCGCGTCTCCGGTGCGGGGTCGAAACCATAGGTGCCGCCCGGGCGGCAGCGGCCGAGCCGGCCGAGCGTCAACCAGCCTCCGCGCCAGCTGCCCTGGGCCTTGATGGCATCCTTGGCATAGTGCGAGCAGGTCGGCTCATGCCGGCAGCGCACACCCAGCGCGAAAAAGACCGGCGACAGCGTCAGCTGATAGACACGGAGCATGCCGATCATCAGCCAGGCCAGCGGACCTTTTCCCATTTCTCCCCGTTCCTTCGAACGCATGTGGATTCAAGCCTTTTAACGCCCCGCCGCGCCCTGTCCACCATGGACCTCAAATGCGCAGCGCGGACCGCAGTAATCTGAGGGGGTGAATACGGTCTTTCCGGACTGTCCGGGGCGTCCTGCCGGCGCGGCGGGACCGGACAGCCCTAACCGGTCTCGCGACCGGCGAGCGGGGTGGTAGTGGTCGTCCCGGTGCGCGCCCGGCTCACCGCGTCCACGATGGCGTCGAAGGCCAGCATGATGGACTGGTGCCGCGCGGCGTATTCGCGCGCACCCTCGAGCACGGCGAGTTCGGCGAAGCGCCCTTTGGGGACGCGCTTGCCCTGTTTGAGCATTGCGAGAAGGCTGTCACGGGCCTGCTCGAGTTCCTGGCGCGAGGCCCCGACGGCATGGCGCGCAAGGATGGAGGCGGAGGCCTGCCCCAGCGCGCACGCCTTGATGCGCAGCGCCAGATCGGCGACCCGGTCGCCCTTCATGGCGACATCCACCTCGATCTCGGAGCCGCACAGGCGGGAGACCTTGCGCGCAGACGCCTGCGGCCGGGCCAGTCGCCCGACATGCGGAATATCCGCGGCCAGTCCGAGGACGGCATTGGAATAAAGCGCGTCTGCCATACCCGCTATTTAAGCGCCTTCCCGGCGCTTTGCCAGCCCCTACCCGTCCAGATAGATGCGCGCGCCCAGACCGGTCACGCGGCGCACGTCCGGTCCCTCGAACCGGCTTTCGCCGAGATCGGTAACGCTGTCATCGTCCAGGCACTCCACGTCCTGCAAGGCCAGGGAGGCGCGCGCCAGCACGGCAGCCTCGGCCGCTTCGCTGGCGAGCACATGCGCGACCATCCGGAAACGGCCCGTCTCGTCCCTGCAGTGCAGAACAACATCGAAACGGCGCGTCGTCATGCCGGCCCCTTGCCCCTGCCCGCCCGGGAATCAGTCAGGCAGTCCAAGAAGATAGCATGAAACGAGTCGAACTTCGCAGGAAACCGCGTTCAAGGTCCTCGCCCTTGACGGGCGAGGGGGACCGCGCCGAAGGCAGGGTGGAGTGGGTGACTTCACCAAAAGCGGAACGCTTCGCGTTTCACCCCTTCCGTCACGCTTTGCCTGACACCTTCCCCGTCAAGGGGAAGGACCTCGGAGAGTTCGCTCCCTCAATCGATATCCATCTCGTCTTCGTCGAGATAGGTCGGTTCGGTGCGGCCGAGGACTTCCGGGATATCGCCCAGATCTTCGCCCTCGTCCGGTTCCGGCTCCCAGACCTCGTCGATCTCGACGCCCCAGAAACCTTCCGACAGCGCCGCGCCCTCGGCGAGCCTCGCCGCCGCATCGGCATCCGCCGCGACCACGCCATAGGAGACGAAACACACCCCCACGGCGTCCTCCGCCTGGAGCATCACGTTGAAACCTTTAAGGGACATAACAAAAACTTTCCTCGTCCGGAACTTCAGCCGGGCCTGTCGAAGCGCAGCCGGGACGGCTCGATTCCGGACAGCCGCGCCCAGAATTCTTCCGAGTAGACCCGCGCGAACTCGCGCACGTCTGCCGGTGTCGTGCAGGTCATGAAACTGGCAAACTGTAGTGCGATCTCGATAATCTCATCAGCCAACTCAAACAAACAGTCATAGCTGGGCAATATAAGCGGCTGATGCTGTTTTACAGGGTTACCAAGGTGAGCCACGATCTGGTCTCTCATGCCTTTCACCTTCTTAAACTTATCGGACGACTGCAGGGCCTCTAAGCGTTGGCTTAATTGGTTCACAAAAGCTGTGGGGCTCACAGCCACTGACAGCCCCAGCCCATCCGGCTGGTCGGTCAACAAGCTTACTCCGCCTTGACCAATCCAATCGGCCTCCAAGTCCGACCAGAAAGGCTGCTTCCGCACGTTGCTTATTAGGCCTTTTAAGGAAAAAGCGCCCTTCGTAGGATCCATTGCTTTGGCGACAAACCCAACAATATCCCGGGCCACAACACTACGAAGGTGCCACAGGATGTGATTTTCATAGGTGTCGTTTAGAGCTTCCTGCAGTGCGTTATCGTAGACGAGAGGGCGCACGGTGACGATCGAGTAGGCAGCGAAGTCGACAGAACGCATGTACTCCTCGACGTAAGCTGCCGCCTTTTCCTGCCAGCCTCCCTTCAACGACATGTCCTACTCCGCCACCCGCCAGGTCGAACCTTCCGGCCCGTCATCGACCTGGACATTGAGCGCGTTGAGCTCGTCGCGCAGCTCGTCGGCGCGGCCCCAGTCCTTGCCGGCGCGGGCCTGCTGGCGCTGCTCGATGAGATCGTCGATCATCGCGCGTTCGGCCGGATCCATGCCGGTCAGGCCGAACCATTGGTCCGGATCGCCCTGGGCGAGCCCCAGAAGGGCGCCGGCCGCGAGCAGTTCGCCCTTGGCCTTCGCCTTCTCGGCATCGCTCTGTGCCTTGTTGGCAGACCCGGCGAGCGCAAAGAGCTCGGAAATGGCCTTGGGCGTGTTGAGATCGTCCAGCACGGCATCGAGGAAGGCTTGCGGCAGCGCGGCCGGTTCGGCCTCGATATCGCCGAGACGGCGCAGCACGCCATAGATCCGGTCGAGCGAGCGGCGCGTCTTGGCCAGCAGGTCGGCATTCCAGGTCAGCGGCGCACGATAATGCGCGGTCAGCAGGGCGCAGCGCAGCACCTCGCCCGGCCAGCTTTCCTTGAGATCGTGGATCAGGGCGACATTGCCGATCGACTTGGACATCTTGTCCGAGCCCATATTGAGAAAACCGTTGTGCAGCCAGTAGTTCGCCATCGCCTTGCCGCCATGGGCGCAGGTCGACTGGGCGATCTCGTTCTCATGGTGCGGGAAGACCAGATCGATGCCACCGCCATGAATGTCGATGGTCTCGCCGAGATGCGTCTCGCACATGGCCGAGCATTCCAGGTGCCAGCCCGGACGGCCGCGCCCCCAGGGACTGTCCCAGCCCGGCTCGTCCTCGCTGGACGGTTTCCACAGCACGAAGTCGGCCGGATCCTTCTTGTAGGGTGCCACCTCGACGCGGGCGCCCGCAATCATGTCGTCCTGCGAACGCCGAGAGAGCGCGCCATATCGCTCGTATGACGTCACCGAAAAGAGTACATGGCCTTCCGCCTCATAGGCGTGACCGCCATCGATCAGACGCTGCATCATGGCAATCATCGGCTCGATATGGTCGGTCGCCTTGGGCTCGAGCGTCGGCGTCTCGACACCCAGCGCATCGAGATCCTCGCGATAGATGCGGGCGAACTTCGTCGCGACGGTCTCGATCCCCTCGCCGCTCTCCCGGGCGGCGGCCATGATCTTGTCATCGATATCGGTGATATTGGCGGCCAGCACGACATGCTCGGGCCCGTAGAGCACGCCGAGCACGCGGCGCAGAACGTCGAACACGACCGGCGGCCGGGCATTGCCGATATGGGCGTAGGAATAGACCGTCGGCCCGCAGACATACATCGTCACCCGGTCAGGATCGATCGGTTCGAAGACCCGTTTCTTGCGGGCCATCGTGTCGTAGAGGGTGAGCGTTTGCATGGGAAAACGGCTTTCTGAGAGTGCGGTACTGAAAAATTCGGGCGCCGGATGCCCTCTTAACATTGGAAACGCGGCGCAGACGACCTAAATACGGGCTGCGCGCACATGCGCAAACAGAGGATTTCAGGGGAAAGACTGCTTTCAGCCGTTCCTGCCGTCCTCGATCCGGAAACCGGAACTACGGTTTCGACGTATAGGTCGAGCCGACCCGTCAACGAAAGGATCCATGAGGATGGACGCCGTGACCCCAGAAGCTGCCCGTATTGCTGCCCTTGCCGCCAGCCGCCCGTCGCGCGAAGAGGCCGAAGAGGCCGTTCGCACCCTGATCGCCTGGGCCGGCGACGACCCGAAGCGCGAAGGCCTGATCGACACGCCCAAGCGCGTGGTCAAGGCGTGGAAGGAATGGTTCTCCGGCTATGAAGCCGATCCCGCACAAGCCCTCGGCAAGACGTTCGAGGACGTGCAGGGCTATGACGACATGGTCATGCTGACCAATATCGACGTGGAGAGCCATTGCGAGCACCACCTCGCTCCCATTCTCGGCGTGGCCCATGTCGCCTATCTGCCGTCGAAAGCCGTGGTCGGCATCTCCAAGATCGCCCGCGTTGTCGAAATCTTCTCCAAGCGCATGCAGACGCAGGAGACGATGACCGCCCAGATCGCCGATGCGCTCACCGACGCCATGCAGCCGCGCGGCGTGGCCGTCCTGGTCGATGCCAAGCATCAGTGCATGACGACCCGCGGCGTGCACCACCCGAACGTCTCGACCATCACGACGAGCTTTACCGGCGAGTTCCAGACCGATCCGGCCCTCAAGGACCGCTTCATGCGCCTCGTCGAGCGGGCCTGATACGGCAGGGCTTCGGCCGATCAGGACAAATTAATCGAATACACCCCCGCGCATCCCAGTGCGGGGGTGTTTTTCTGTGCGCAGGTTTGTTACGCCAGTGGGGTTCCGAGCCGCGGGCCGCAAGGCCCCTTATCTTGCAGCAACCGGAAAGTACCCCATGACATTCAGCAAAATTGCCAGCGCCGCGCTCGCGGCGACGGCCCTCGTATCCGTGTCCGCCACGCCAGCTCTCGCACAGCAGGCCGAGGCCGCGCAGACAGGCGACTACCAGTTCCAGCTGACCGAGGAACACATCGTGTCCTTCGTCGATGCAGCGATCGCCATCGAGGCCCTCGTCACGGAAGTCCAGCCGCAGCTCCAGGCTGCCTCGACGCAGGAAGAGCAGGCGGAAATACAGGAGCAGGCCCAGGCGCGGATGACCGCGATCGTCACCGATAGCGGGCTTAGCGTGGACGAATACAATGCGATCGCATCAGCCGCGCGCGAGAACCAGAGCGTCGCCCAGCGCCTGCGGGCGGAAGCCCAGTCGCGGGGCACGCAATAGCCGTCGCAACCCACCCGATGCGATGAAGCCCCTGCCGCGCGGCAGGGGCTTTCTCACGCGACGCATTCCTAAATAAACCGGCCTAATTACGCAGAATTCACATGCTTGCAGAGACGCGATTCTACGTAATTCGAATGACGCATTTCAGTATTTTGGACGAATCGATCTTAAAAATACGGGCCCATTACTCATTCAACATGACATGATTGCGTATTGCGCCGAACCGATACGGCTCCTAATTCAGGACCAGCACTTTCCCATTAAACTTCCGGAGGGACATTCCACATGACCGAGTATACCGACGCCCAGATCGACCAATTCCTCGCCGCCGCAATCGGCGTGCAGGGCGTTGTCGAGACCTTCACGCCGCAGCTCCAGGCCGCTGAAGGCGAGGAAGCCCAGAACGCCCTGCGCGAGCAGGCCCAGCAGCAAATGGCCGTGCATGTCGAGAATTCCGGCCTCTCCATCCCGGACTACAACGCGATCGCGGAAGCCGCCCAGACCGACAAGGCGCTCGCCGAGCGCATCGAGGCTGCAGCCGTCGCCCTGCAGGGCCAGGCCGGCCAGTAAATCCCGCGCACGGACGTGCACGACGAAAAAGGGCGGCCCGGCGGGCCGCCCTTTTTGCGTTTCCTCTAGCCTACCCGTTCCAGCGGCGGGGCGCCCAGGCCCGAGCGCTCGAGGCGCCAGGCGCTTTCCAGAGAGGCGCGATAGTCGCGCTGCAGGATAGTGGAGACCTTGATGTATTCCGCATCTGCGGAACCCGGCGTCAGGGTCAGGCGGATATAGCCGTGATCTTCCATATTGCAGTGGGCGACGTCGGGATTGGCCTCGACCATCATCTTCCCGTAGTCGACGCCCGGCGCTGCGAAGCCGGAGAAGGGCGACGGCGAGGTCACCGAGGCTCCCACGAACTCCGTACCGACGCGATTCCCGTCAGCATCGGCCAGATCATTGGCCCAGAAGGAGTGGACGTCCCCGGTCAGGGTGATGACATCCGCATCGACCGCACGAAGCGCGTCATAAAGGCGCTCGCGTTCCGCCGGATAGCCATCCCACATGTCCAGATTGAAGGGGATGTCGAAACGGGTCCGCATGATGAACTGGCGAGCGAACTCGCTGTTGCGCGTCGCATACCAGCGCAGCCAGGCCGG
This sequence comes from Maricaulis sp. B-26, assembly GCF_056857855.1. Lineage (NCBI taxonomy): Bacteria > Pseudomonadati > Pseudomonadota > Alphaproteobacteria > Maricaulales > Maricaulaceae > Maricaulis > Maricaulis sp. B-26. The sequence goes on along the minus strand of NZ_JBSXNX010000018.1, from coordinate 29,477 downwards.
CATTTCGGTGGCGAAATTCGGGAAATTGACGCGCGACATGATCACCTGGTTGGCCAGGATGCGCCACGGCTTGCCTGCCGCGACCGACGCCGCGCAGGCCGACTGGATGCCCGCGATCTGCGTCTCGCCGATCAGCTCGCGATCCTCGGCGCCGACCACATCGCGCTTCCAGGCGGCGACGGCGGCCAGATTGTCCGGATCGGTATCGTCCGTGTCCGAGGCGATCGGGAAACTGTCCAGCGCCACTTCCTGATCGCGCGCCGTCAGTCGGCTCTCGATCAGGCAAAGCGTGGCAAGGTCGCCGATCTCATAGGTTCCGAACCGCTCACGCATATCCTCCGGCTCGCGGCTCGGGGTCCAGTCATACCAGGCGCGCAGGGCCGCATCACGCCGCGCCTCCCAGCGGCCCTCGCCGGCATCATGGTTTTCCGCCCCGTCGCGCCAGGAATTATTCGCCGTCTCGTGATCGTCCCAGGACATGATCCACGGCGCGGCCGCATGCAGGGCCTGCAGGTCCGGATCGGACTTGTACTGGGCGTGGCGGGCGACGTAGTCAGCGTGGGAGACGATCTCGTGTCCCGGTTGCGGTACCCGGTTGAGCGCCTGGGCATTTTCGGTCGCATACTCCCCCATGGCGTATTCGTAGATGTAGTCGCCCAGATGGATGACGAGATCGAGATCGCCGTTCGCGGCCGCTTCCCGGTAGACGTTGAAATGACCGGCCGGAAAGTTCGAACAGGAGAAAACGCCGATCGTGTAACTGTCGACCGTGCCTTCCGGGAGGGTGCGCGTCACGCCGACGGGAGAGTATTCGTCGCCGAGACGGAAGCGGTAGAAATATCGCTGCCCCGGCTCCAGCCCCGTCGCGAGGATTTTCAGCGTGCCCAGGGGCTGGACGGTGATGTAGGCAATCTCCTCGCCCGCTTCGAAGACGATGTCCGAAAACGCATCGTCGCGTGCCACTTCCACGCCGCGATAGCCACCGCCGTCATCGGTCAGGGCCGTCCAAAGCATGACGCTGGTCCCGTCCGGATCGCCGGACGCCACACCATGGCGGAAGGTCGTGCCGCCAGCCGGCGTGAAGGCGTCCGGGCTGTCCGAGCAGGCTCCGACGGCGAGACCGGCCCCGGCCGCCCCGATCAGTGCGCCGCGGCGCGTCAGCTTGCTGGTCATACTCGTCCCCCGGTCTACTCACTCATCGGCCCCGTGTCACAGGCCCGGTGTACTCAATCGCACGCGAATATTGCGTGTTCGCGACAGCAAGGCTACTCGCTTGACGATGAATGACACCACACCGGACATCCGCACGCTGAACGTCGATGACGAACAGCAGGGAGAACGTCTCGACCGCTGGCTCGCCAACGCCCTCGACGATCTCTCCCGTTCCCGGGTTAAAGCCCTGATCGAGGACGGCCAGCTGAGCTGCAACGGCGCGGTGCTGACCGATCCCTCCGCCAAGATTGCGGCAGGCCAGACCTATGCGCTGACCGTTCCGGCGCCGCGCGCGGCAGAACCCAAGCCGGAGAAGATGGACCTCGACGTCCTGTTCGAGGATGACGACCTTATCGTGCTGATGAAGCCCGCCGGGCTCGCCGTTCATCCGGCCGCGGGAAACTGGACCGGTACGCTCGTGCACGGATTGCTCCACCATTGCGCCGGATCGCTCTCCGGCATCGGCGGTGTGGAGCGGCCGGGCATCGTCCACCGTCTGGACAAGGACACGTCCGGCGTCATGGTCGTCGCCAAGTCGGATCGCGCCCATCAGGGCCTTGCTGCGCAGTTCGCCGAACACTCGGTCGAGCGCGCCTATATCGCCTTCACCCGCAACGCGCCCTCGCCCAAGGCCGGACGTATCGAGACGCGGATCGCCCGCGCCTCGCGCGACCGCAAGAAATTCGAGGTTCCGCACGATCCGCACAGCGAGGCCGGCAAGCACGCCATCACCAACTACCAGACCTTCGCCCGATACGGGCAGGCGCCGGATGCCGCGGTAGGGACGGCCCTCGCCGCCAAGGTCGAATGCCGGCTCGAGACGGGACGCACGCACCAGATCCGCGTGCACATGGCCCATCAGGGCTGTCCGCTGCTGGGCGATCCCGTCTATGGCAATCGCCGCGGCAATATCCTCGCGACGTCCGATAATGGGCGCGAGCTGAGGGATTTCCGCCGCCAGGCACTGCACGCCGTCATTCTCGGCTTCATCCATCCGGTATCCGGCGAGCATCTACGTTTCGAGTCCGAGCTGCCAAAAGACCTGCAGCGGCTCGAGAAGTTTCTGGAGCGTCTTTAGATGTCCGACCCGTCAGCCCAGTCCCGCCCCGTCCGGCGCCGCAATGCAGCGCTGACGCGCGACAAGCTGATGAAGGCGGGCGAAGACCTGTTCTCCGCACATGGTTTCGCAGGGACGACGCTGGATGCGATCGCCGAGAAGGCGGGCGTGAACAAGGCGATGATCCGCTATTATTTCGGCGACAAGGAGGGCCTCTACACGGCGACGCTGGAAGCGATCATCGACGATGTCCTCGACCAGCTGGGAAAGAGCGTGCCCGCGGAAGGCGAGCCGGTCGACGCCATAGGCGATTTCATCGAGGTCTTCGCCGACGCCATCATCGCCCGGCCGAGCTTCTCGCGCATGATCCTGCGCGACTATCTCGACGGCGACATCATGACCCGCGAAGAACCCGCGAAAAAGCTGCGCAATTTCATGGAGACGACGCGGCGCTTCTACGAAGCGGGACGGGAGACCGGGCGCTTCCGTGAGGTGGATCCGCACATGCTCCACCTCTCCATCGTCGGCTCGGCCATCTTTTTTTCGCTCACCGACCGCATCCGAAAGGCGGTGACCAGGCATCAGGGTATGGCAGACCTTGAACTCGAGGCTGCCCCGTTTGCCCGGCATCTGCGCCGGCTGGTCCTTTCGGGGATCGGGACCGGCGAGGATGACGGGGGATAATCCGGCGGTGTGCTGTGCCGCTTAATTATCTATCTGGTTAGTTAGTTTTAAGAACGGGTACAGGAAAGACACTTTCAAACGGGGGATAGAACCCATGAAGACCCTTATTCGCACCACCCTCGCCGCTGCTGCGGCAAGCCTCTCCATCATCCCGGCAGCACTGGCACAGTCGCCCGAGCACGGCGCCATTCTGGAGCGTTTCGCCGCCGACTACATGACCGACCCGACCTTCGCCCGCGACTGGGCCTTCGGCGTCGTCGTCGACGATGACTGGTGGACGGTCGAGCTCGACCGGGAGAATACGCGCTTCAGAGTCCGGCCGGGTGAACCGGAAACGCCGACCTTCTACTACACGGCGGAAGGCGGAACGCTCGGCCAGGTCGATCGCGGCGAAATGGCGGCGCTCACGGCCATGGGCAAAGCCTTCTCGACCGATTACGCACCGATGGATATCGAGCTCATGGAAGGCGCCGGTTTCGATCCGGCCATCCTCGCCTTCACCTTCCACTTCTTCACGCGCGGCACGCCGGAAATCATCAATTGGCGCGAGCATGAGACCCGCCTCGTGCACGGCGGCAATGCCGGTCTGGTCTACTACCAGCCGGGCTTCCGCAGCGGCTTCGGCTATCTCATGCCCGGACAGCATGTGAACGAGGACCCGCGCAGCCAGACCAATCCTTTCCCGACCATCATTGCCATCACCGGCGATCGCGCCATCGCGCGGCTCGACGGTGTGGACCATGAAGTCCATGACGGGCAGATCATCTTCATCCCGGCCGGAATGAGTCACGAGTTTCTCAATCCCTACGACCAGCCGGCGGAGTTCCTGCTCTTCATGTTCGGCGAAGGCGCCTGACCGGCCAGGGACCGGGACGGTGCAGGCCTCCGGTCTGCGCCGTCCGGTCCGGCGTCAGACGACGAGGTCGTAATTGCGCGACCAGACCTCGCGGATGACCGGGTTCTTCTCGGTCGCCCGCACGGGTCCGGCAAGATTGGGACAATTGGCGATGAACCAGTCCCGGCGCGGATCCCAATAGCTCATCATCGAGACATAGACGTCGAGCATGCTCATCTGTTCGCCCAGAAGGAACGGACCCGGCTTGCCCTTCCACGCATCGTCCATCACCCGCCACATCGCCTTGCGCCGCTCGTCGGCCTGAAAGAGGAGCGTCTTGTGGGTCGCCGGGTCGGGATGAAATCGCTCGGGCCCGTCGGAGATCGTGAAGGTCGCGTAGAAGCTCGAGGCGAGGAAGAGCAGCCAACGCAGATACTCAGCCCGCTCGGGCGCATCCACAGCCGGCGCCAGACCCGCCTCGGGATGGAGATCACCGAGATAGATGAGGATGGCCGCGCTTTCGGTCATCACATCGTCATCGGGCAGGATAAGGGCCGGAACCTGGCCGACCGGGTTGACCGAACGCACCAGTTTGCGGTTTTCCGCATCGCCGATCGGATTGGCCTCCTCGAAATCGTAATCGAGGTCGAGCAGCTCCAGCGCCGCCTCGACACAGGTCGAACCGAAGCCGGATTGTCCGTATAGCGTGTAACTCAATTCTGTCTCCCGGAACTCTGACGCGTCACGACCGGCCCTTGCGGATCGCCGCCTGGACCTTGAGGGCCTGGACCGTCATTCGCACATCGTGCACCCGCACCATCGCCGCGCCCGCCTGTGCCGCCCGCAGGGCCGCCGCGAGCGAGCCGCCGAGGCGTTCCATCTCTTCCGCCCCCTCGTCGATGGCCGCGATGAAGCGTTTGCGGGACGCCCCGAAGAGGACCGGATAGCCCAGACCGATGACTTCATCGAGATGGTGCATCAGGGCCAGATTGTGATCGAGCGACTTGCCGAAGCCGATCCCCGGATCGAGCCAGATACTGTCCGCATTCACCCCGCCTGCCATGGCGATATCGGCCCGGTCTGTCAGGAAATCGCAGACTTCCGAGACGACGTCGTCATACTGCGGATTCTTCTGCATGGTCTGCGGGGTTCCGGCCATGTGCATCAGGATGACGGGAACGCCCAGCTCGGCGGCCGTCTTCACTGCGCCGTCCGCACGCAGGGCCATGACGTCATTCCAGATATCGGCACCCGCCTCGACCGCCGCACGGGCCACTTCGGGCTTGAAGGTGTCGACGGATATCCGCGCCGCCGTCTCCTCGCGGAGGGCCTTGATGACCGGAACGATACGGCGGATCTCTTCGTCAGCCGGAACGGGCTCGGCGCCCGGCCGTGTCGACTCGCCGCCGATGTCGATCACGTCGGCCCCGTTGCGCAGCATTTCCAGCCCGCGTGCGACCGCCGCCGCCTGGTCGAGCCATTTGCCGCCGTCGGAGAAACTGTCCGGCGTAACGTTCAGCACCCCCATTACGAAGGGCAGGTCGGAATTTCGGCGCGATCTGAATTTCGGCATGTCCGCTAGCTAGTCCCGCGACGAGCGGAAGGCAAGCGGCATCCGTTGAAACAAAAACCCCCGGATCGCTCCGGGGGTTCTCATATTCGTATGCCAGTTCCGGATCAGGCGCCCTGGGGCTCCGGGCCGACCTCCGGGTCGGGATCCTCGTCCGTGGTCGGAACGGCGCTGGACGGCGTGCCGGACGGCGGTGTGGCATCGTCCTCCGGGCGGCTCGGCGGCTTGCCGTTCAGGAGATCCGTTATCTCCGCTCCCGACAGCGTCTCGTATTCGAGCAGTCCTTCCGCCAGCGTCTCCCAGTCCTTGCGCTTTTCTGTCAGGACACGCTTGGCATCGGCAAGACCCTGATCAACGAGCTTCTTCACCTCGTCCTCGATCTTCTTGGCGGTGTCCGACGAGACCGAACGGGACTGCACCAATTGCTGGCCGAGGAAGACTTCACCCTGGTCGTCGGCATAGTCGATCGTGCCGAGCTCATCGCTGAAGCCCCAGCTGGTGACCATGGCGCGCGCCAGGCGCGTCGCCTGCTGGATATCGGAGGCGGCGCCGGAAGTGACCTTCTCCTTCCCGAATTTGAGTTCCTCGGCGATGCGGCCGCCCATCATGACGGCCAGACGAGAGGTCATCTCCTCACGGGTCATCGACATCTTGTCGCCTTCGGGCAGCTGCATGACCATGCCCAGAGCGCGGCCGCGCGGAATGATGGTCGCCTTGTGCACCGGATCGGTGGCCGGCATGTTCAGCGCCACCAGGGCGTGACCGGCCTCGTGATAGGCGGTGAGCTGCTTCTCCTTCTCGGACATGACCATGGAGCGGCGCTCGGGTCCCATCATGACCTTGTCCTTGGCGTCCTCGAATTCGATCATCGACACCAGACGCTTGTTCCGGCGTGCGGCCAGGAGCGCGGCCTCGTTGACCAGATTGGCGAGGTCGGCGCCGGAAAAGCCCGGCGTTCCGCGCGCGATAACTTTCGGGTCGACGTCCGAGCCGAGAGGCACGTCGCGCATGTGAACCTTGAGGATTTTCTCGCGGCCGGTGATGTCCGGGTTCGGCACCACGACCTGACGGTCGAAACGGCCCGGGCGCAGCAGCGCCGGGTCGAGCACGTCCGGACGGTTGGTCGCTGCGATCAGGATGATGCCTTCATTGGACTCGAAGCCGTCCATCTCGACCAGCAGCTGGTTGAGTGTCTGTTCGCGCTCGTCATTGCCGCCGCCAAGCCCGGCGCCACGGGACCGTCCGACCGCGTCGATCTCGTCGATGAAGATGATGCAGGGCGCGTTCTTCTTGGCCTGCTCGAACATGTCTCGGACACGGGAGGCGCCGACGCCGACGAACATCTCGACGAAGTCTGAACCGGAAATCGTGAAGAAGGGCACATTGGCCTCGCCGGCCACGGCACGGGCGAGCAGGGTCTTACCCGTACCCGGCGGGCCGACCAGCAGTGCACCCTTGGGAATCTTGCCGCCGAGGCGCTGGAATTTCGACGGGTCCTTGAGGTATTCGACGACTTCCTGGAGCTCGTCCTTGGCCTCGTCCACACCAGCGACATCGTCGAAGGTCTTGCGGCCCTGATGCTCGGTCAGCAGGCGCGCCTTGGACTTGCCGAAGCCCATGGCGCCGCCGCGTCCGCCGCCCTGCATCTGGCGCATGAAGAAAATCCACACGCCGATCAGCAGCAGGAAGGGGAACCAGCCGATCAGCGTATTGATCAGGAAATTGCCTTCCTGGCTGTCCTGTTCGACACGGATATTGACGCCGGCTTCGCGAAGCAGGCCGACGGTTTCATTGTCCTGCGGCGGCAGGGTCGCCACCACGAGACCGGTCGCCGTCTGCGCGCGCACCTCGTCGCCACGGATCGTGACGTCTTCTATCTCGTTGCGCTCCACGCGCTCGAGGAATTGCGAGTAGGTCACTTCCTGGGGGGCCACGCCGGGCGTGGACGAGTTCTGGAGGAGCTGGAACAGAGCCAGAACCAGAACGAAAACCAGGGCCCAGATCGCAAGATTTCTCATTTGCATACATCAAATCCGTTCAGACTGTCTCGGTCTCGAGACCAGATATGGGCATTCCGCGCCCCGCTTGCCACCCGTTCACGCAGTGGTCACGGGAGATTCGCCGAGGCGAAGTCCCGCTGTTTCCGGAGTTCCGCCGAGACGTTCCCAAAACCTCTGCGCGGCCAGCGGCTTGATGCAGCCGATAGCCTCGGGCGGAGAGAGAAGTCCAGCAATGGCAACAACCCGATTATCCGACGATAACACGGTTTCATTGCCAGTCCGTTCCCGAATTGCCGGCAATCCGCTTCGAGCCGCGCCGGGCACGACGTCCAGAACCGACCGGTCGTCCAGACCGGCATAACTGTCGCCCAGACTGGCGGCTTCCAGTCCCGCTTGAACAAGTTCGACCTCGAACCGCCCGTCCCAGACGGTGTCGGTCTCGCCCGATCGCACCACGCCTGCACCGGGCGTTCCGTCAGCCCGTCCGAGCACGGCGCCCCGGTCGCGGACGACCCAGCAGCCCCCGCGCCAGTCCAGAATGCGTACGCCGGCGGCGGTCGTCTCCTCGCCCCCGGTCAAGGCCTTGTCGAGACGATCGAGGGCGGCCTGTCCGGGGGGATGCGCCGCCCCGGATACGGAGAGGCAGGCAGCACTGAGGAGACACCGGCGGACAACCGGTCGTGCACGCCGGTACAGCGAGCGATCAAGCCGCGCTCCCCCCCAACTCTCGAAATGGACAGCCCGTTCGGCAAGTCGAACCGCGGCGCGGCGCTCGGCCGCGATCAGACACCTGATCGTCGCGGCCAGTTCGGCAAGCCGCTCGGTCCGGAACCCTCCACGCTCAAACTCCGCCAGTTTTTGCCGCACGCGAACGCGCTCGAATTTCCGGTCCTCATTGGACGGATCCTCGATCCAGGTCTCGTTTCGGACGGCGAGTTCGGCGCGAAGCGCCTCGCGCCGTATGTCCAGGAGCGGCCGGGCGATGCGGATGCCGCGGCCTTCCGGCCAGACCGGCGACGGCGACAGGGGCTCCATGCCTGCACAGGCCCGCCAGCCACCGCCGGCCGCCAGTCGCATCCAGACGGTTTCCGCCTGGTCGTCGAGTGTGTGGGCGGTCAGCAGCGTATCGATGCCCTCGTCCCGGCAGGCCTGCGCCAGGAGGCTGTGCCGGGCGATCCGGGCACGCGCCTGGATGCCTGAGCCAGTTGGGTCGCCCTGCCAGCGGAGGACGCGCGCCGTCAGGCCCAGCCGTTCGGCGCGCTCAGCCGCGAGAACCGCCTCTGCCGCGCTTTCCGTGCGCAGTCCATGGTCCACGGTCAGGGCCAGGGCGTCACGGTCTCGCGCGTGGCACCAATCGGCCAGAAAGCACAGGAGGGCGTGAGAATCGCCGCCGCCGGAATAGGCCAGCGCAAGACGCCGGCCCTCTCCGGTCAGACGGTCAAGCTGTTCGAAGACATGCGATCGCAGAGCGTCCGGCACCTATCGGCAGTTCGCGCGCACGGATTCCCGCGCGGCCCGTTGCCGGGACTCGGCGGACGCGTTCGGGAACTGGCGGCCGAAACGGGCCAGTGTCGCGCAGGCATCGTCCTGCCGGCCGAGCCCGTAGAGGGAGGCTGCCAGCCGTACCAGCGCATCCGGCGCCTTCGGGCCTTCCGGCGCGGAGCGCAGCGAGGCGATATAGGCATCCGCCGCATCGGTGAAGTCGTCGCGGACGAAGAAGGTTTCGCCGAGCCAGTACCAGGCCTCGCCGGCCTGGGCATGCTCGGGGTGTTCGTTGACGAAGGTCTCGAAACCGGACTGGGCCCCGGCGAAATCACCGTCGAGAAGTCGGGCACGGGCATCGGAATAGACCGTGGCCGGATCGACCGGCGCGGCCTCCGCGAGCATAGTCTCGTCACCGATATCGCTGGTATCGTCCACCGGACCACCGCCAAGCGTGCCGGTCGCCTCGGCGCGAGCACGGGCGATCGGATCTGCGGGAGCGCCCATTTCATCCGACGCGTCGACCTCCGTCATGTCACCGTCGTCGGTCATCTCATCGCCATTGAGACCTTCGCTCATCCAGGCGGAAGCCTCATCGTCCACGGGAACCTCCTCGACAGGCGCGCGCGCTGCATCGAGTTCAGCCTGGAGCAATTCGACTTGCTGGCGCAGCTGGCGGTTCTCGAAGGCGAGACGCTCGGTCTCGCCGGTCAGCTCGCGGACCTGGAAATCGAGCGCATCCATGCGCTGCATGAGCGTTTCGGCGACCGGGTCGCCGGCCATGAACTGGTCTTCGAGCTCGCCGATGCGCACTTCCGTCGCATCGATGCGCTCGGCCAGTTCACGGCGCGACTGGGCATGGGCGGGCACTGTCACGGCGGTAGCGGCGACAATGGCGATAAGACTGAACATACGGATCATGGTGCACACCTTGGTTTGCGAGCACGGCAAAAATACGGCGAACCACCCGACCGGGACCAGCCCCTGCCTGCCGCCGAACGGAAAACGCCCGCGACGGATGTCACGGGCGCTTCCAGGTCATTCCGGCCGTCACCTAGTTGGTGTAGCCGTCCACGATGGTGGTCGTGGCATTACGGTTGACCGCCCAGCAGGTCTCGTTGGACTGCGTGCAGGTCGGGTTCTCCTTGCCGTAGGAGGTGGTGTTGATGCGCGACGGATCGACACCCTGGCTCACGAGATACTCGCGGGCCGCATTGGCGCGGCGAGCGCCGAGGGCGAGGTTGTATTCGCGCGTGCCGCGCTCGTCGCAATTGCCGGCGATCATGATGCGAGCGCCCGGATAGCTGGCCAGCCAGGCCGCCTGGCGACGCAGCACCGTGCGTGCTTCGTTCGACAGGTCGTGGCGATCGAGGTCGAAGAAGACGCGGTCGCCCGCGGTCTCGACGAAGTGCTCGCGGGACCCTTCGACCGGACCCATCGGCTCGGTGGTTTCGGTGACTTGCGGTTCCGGTTCCGGCTGCGGAATCGAAGCTTCCTCTACCGGCGGCGTCGACGCACAGGCCGTTGCGATGGCGCCCAGCGCCGCAATGGCAAACAGTTTGATCTTCATGGTGTTACACCCTCATCCGGCCCAGGCCCAATGCGCCTGTGGCGTACTCTCGAACATGCCTCGTAAAGCATGAATACTACTACGGCCCCCCCACTGGCGCCGTTTACCGGAGTAAACGTTACGCAGAAAAAGCTTATTCGATCAAGGGCGACCACGCCGGGTCGGATGCCATTCCGCCCGTCGCCAACCGCCTCAGGTTGAACCCGGCCAGATCGATACTCCAGATCTCGTAACGCGTACCATTGGCGCGTGGTTCCCCGCGCGTGAACAGCAGCACGCGGCCATTGGGCGACCAGGCGGGCGTGTCGACGAAATATCCCTCGAAGAGAATGCGTTCGATTCCGGAGCCGTCCGCGCGCACCACGCCGAGCGAAAACGTGCCGCCTTCCTGCTTGGTAAAGGCGATCAGATCGCCTCGCGGCGACCAGACCGGGGTCGTGTAGCGGCCGCCACCGAAGGTGATGCGCTGAACATCGGTACCGTCGCGGTTCATCGTGTAGAGCTGCGATCCACCACCCCGCGAGGACGAGAAGACGATCCGTTCGCCGTCCGGCGAGAAGGATGGTTCCACATCGTCCGCGGGATGCTGGGTCAGACGCTGCAGCGTCCGCGAGCGCAGATCGAAGAGATGGATATCGTGGCCGGCCGCGCGCTCGACCGAGACGGCGAGAAGCGATCCGTCCGGCGAGAAGCGGGCGGACAGGCTCTGCCCGTCCGGCTCGACCTGCGAGATCATCCCGCGGCCTCCGGTCGCGAAGAGCGCCTCCTGACGACCGGTTTCCAGATCGTAGAGATAGGTCGTCGCCTGGCCGTCGATGAAGGACACATAGGTGATTTCCTGCGCGCTCGGCGAATAGTTGGGCAGGAGCGCCATATAGGAGCGGTCGGTCAGGAAAGACGGATTGGCGCCGTCCTGGTCCATCAGGGCGAGCTGGCGAATGGGCTCGCCCTCGCTGTTGCGGCCTTCGGCGACATAGACGATGCGCGTGTTGAAATAGCCGGCCTCGCCGGTCAGGCGCTGATAGACGGCATCGGCGACCTTGTGCGCGACCCGGCGCCAGTTCTCGGGCGCGGTGCGATATTGCAGGCCGAGCAATTGCTCTTCCAGGCGCGTATCCCAGAGCCGGAAGGCGACCACGAGGCGGCCGTCTTCCTGGATGGTCACGCTGCCTACGAGCAGCGCCGAGGCATTGATCACGCGCCAGTCCGAAAAGCGCGGGCGCAGATCGATATTCTCGATATCCTCGATGAAGGCATCCGGATCGACCGGCGCAAAGAGGCCGGAACTGGCAAGGTCGTTGGTGACAACGCGCGTGATGTCCGCACCCCGGCTGAGCGCTTCGTCGGACTGGCCGGTGAATTCGGGCAGCGCGATCGGGAGCGGATCGAGATGTCCCTGCGTGACATCGACCTCGAGCGGTTCCTGGGCTTGCGCCGCGGCCCCGAAGACGAGCGCGGTGAGCATTGCCGAAACGACGAAGAGCAGTCGGGTCATGAGGCTGGCTCCATTTGAGGTCATTGTTGCGAGGCGTTATCCGGGCCGAAATTGACCCGAATAAGGCGCCATTGATTGTACTGGTTTGCCGGCAGCGGATAAGGGGCGCATTCGACGGCGGCCCGCAGGGCTCGCTCGCGAATGACGTCGCGGAAGCTGTCATTGCGGTCGCGGGTACGGCGTTCGTCGAGCTCCGGCGGCCCGTCCAGCGTGCCGTCGCGATTGAGCCGCATGGTAATCGTTACCACGCGCTCCTCCGGATAGGGCGCATCCAGCGGCATGCGCCAGCAACGCTGGCGGACGATATGGCTGTTGATGAGATCGCGCAGCGTCGCAGTCATGGCGCTGGCATTGCCGACGGCATCGCGGGTCTCGCCCTCTTCGGGAGAGCCTTGCGACTGACGCGCCTCGGCGACGTCACGTTCGATATTGCCGAGCATGTCGAACAGGGACGGCTCCGTCTCTTCCGGGGCTTCCGGCTGGACCGTTTGCTGGCGCTCCGGCTGTTCCGGCTCCGGTTCGGGCTCGGGTTCCGGCTCGACGGGTTCAGGCTCGGGCTCCGGTTCCTCGGTGGGCGCGATGTCGATGATTTCCGGTTCGGTCTCGACGGGTTCCGGTTCGGGTTCCGGTGCAGGCGCCGGCGCCTCGATCTCGTCCTCGATCGTCTCCTCGGGCGTCTCCTCGGGTTCCGGCTCAGGCTCGGGTGCGGCCGCGCGGATATTCGTGGTCTCCGCGATCGTCACCATCTCGATCGGCACGACCGGCGTGGCATCGAGCAGCTGCGCGGCCCGGGGCAGATAGATCAGCCCGGCCGCGAGCATGCCCGCGTGAACGAAAAGAGAGAGAACGAGACCACGCACGAGGGATCCGTTATTGGTCTATAGGGTCGGTAACCAGGCCCAGATTGGTGAAACCGGCCGCGCTGATATTGGCCATGACGCGCGCCACGTCCTCATAGGCCGCTGCACCGTCGGCGCGGATATAGATGCGCGCATCGAACCCGGTTCCGGCAATGGCCCGCAGGCGCGGCGACAGCTCCTCGAGCGTCACTTCGGTTTCCTGCAGATAGATCATGCCGTCCGTCGTCACGGTAATGGTCAGCGGCTCCTCCCCGGCGGGAAGATTGCGCGCTTCCGTTTCGGGCAATTGCACCGGCACGCCGACTGTGAGCAGCGGCGCGGTGATCATGAAGACGATGAGCAGGACCAGCATCACATCCACGAAGGGCGTGACATTGATCTCCGCCTTGGGCTTCCAGCGGGCCCGGCCGCGGCCGGAGCCGCCGCTATCCAGCGACACCGCCATGGTTCAGCTCTTTTCCCGGTCGGCCAGCGCCGCCAGCTCGTCGACGAAACCGTCCAGCTTGGCGCCGTAACGCGCGAGATTGGCAGAGAGCGCGTTGAAGAAGATGACGGCCGGGATGGCAGCGAGGAGGCCGAGCGCGGTCGCGAACAGCGCCTCGGCAATGCCCGGCGCGACGACGGCGAGATTGGTGTCCTGCGAGGCCGCGATCGAGCGGAAGGCATTCATGATGCCCCAGACCGTACCGAACAGGCCGACGAAGGGGGCCGCGGACGCGATACTGGCGAGGATCCCCAGCCCGTTCTCGCACTCCGTCATCTGACGTCCGGCCTCGGCTCCGGCAGCCTTGTTGACGCGTCCGCCGGCGCGGGCGCCTTTCCACTCGCGAAGTCCGGCCGAGAAGACCCGGCTGAACGGCTCGCGCGGGGACTTGGCGAATTGCTCGGCCAGCGCATCGAGCGAGCGGCCGGACCAGAATTCGCGCTCGAAAACCTTTGCCTTCGCATGCAGGCCGCGCAATTGCAGCGCCTTGTCGATGGCAACCGCCCAGGACCAGACCGACATGAAGGCCAGAATGCCCATCACGCCCTTGACGACCCAGTCCGCGCGCATGAACAGAGCGAAAAAGGAAAAACCCTCCACCGCCTGCGTGACGTCGACGACCGATGACTCCATGAAGCTACCCTTTGACTTCAATTCCCCCTGCGGGACGCGCCCGCCGCCTGGATCGATACCATGCACGCGGCGTGCCCGTTTCCCAAGGGGCAGACATACCGCAAGCGCAGTGCCTAGGGAATGAGGCCAATTTCAGGACGGCAGCCACGAGACAGTCTCAGGTATCGTCATTATCGGCCACCGAATAGGGCGCGACCTCCTGAACGACGTCCCAGTGCTCGACGATACGACCGGCATTCAGCCGAAAGAGATCACAGGCGCGATAGAACTGCCCGCCCTCGTCGAAGCAGCTGAATATAGCGACGAAATCACCTTCTCCGACCAGATTGTCCACGCCGTGATAAACCTTGCCGGCCCGCGGACGACGCCGCTCGATGATTTCGTCATACCCGGCTGGCGACGCACACCGTTCCGGCGCATGGGAGACGAAGACGTCGCGGTCGACATATTTGTCGATCACCTCGGCTCCCGCTTCGTCCATGACAGCCCGGGTAAATCTGCGCACGACGACCTTGTTGCGGCGCGTATCGGCCGCATCGCCTGTGGGATAGCCGATCCCCGCCATTTCGGCGCATGGAAATTCGGCCTGGTGGTATTGCGCCGACACCTGCCGGAGCACGGAGACGCGGCCGTCCTCGGCTTCGCGGATCAGGCTCATCGACCACCAGCCAGTGGCACTGTCGGGGGGTTCGTTTATGGACTGGAAGAATGTGCAGGGTCCGTCACGCAGGACTCTTGCTACCTGGAACTCGAAGTTCGGCGGCGCCGTCCTGCCGGCATTCTCATCGCTTCCCGGGGTTTCAGCCGGGTCCGATTCGTCCAAAGCACACTCCCTGTCCGCTTTCAGGGCTAAACGGACTTGCCGTGCGGCGCAAGACGATATCCGTCTGCAATCAGGGATGAATCAGGCGCCGTCGTCTGGTTGTAAAACGAAACCCGACCATGCTTCAACCATGCTCTTCGGAGGGCGCACGGCCCGCCCCCCGGTCGTGATGCATACCGCCTGGACGTCAGCGGACGCGATCAGTTCGGAACCGCGCAAGAGCCGCTGCTCCATCATCAGCCGGGCACCTTTCTGGGGCCGGTAGAGAGTCTCGACCACGAGCGCATCATCGACCCGCGCCGCGCGGACATATTCGATATTCATACGGCGAACAGCGAAGGCGAGCCCGGCATCGCTCTCTGCGAGATCGGAATGATGAATGCCGAGACAGCGCAGGCTGTCGGTGCGGCCGCGCTCGAAAAAATGCAGATAGCGGGCGTGATAGACGACGCCGGTGAAGTCCGTGTCCTCGTAATAGACCCGCACCGGCAGGCGATGGATCCTGTCCGCGCCGAACAGGCCGGCGGTGGGCTCGAGAGGGTCGGTCATGGCTTACTTCCCGAACAGGCCGGACGGGTTCGGCGCCTGCGATTGCGGCGGTGTCAGGCCGAGATGCTCCCAGGCGCGGGCGGCGGCCATGCGGCCGCGCGGCGTGCGCTGGATGAAACCCTGCTGGATCAGGAAAGGCTCGACCACATCCTCCAGCGCATCGCGCGCCTCGGCGAGGGCTGCGGCCAGCGTCTCCACGCCGACAGGCCCGCCACCGAAGCTGGACGTCAGCGCTTTCAGATAGCGGCGGTCCAGACTGTCGAGGCCGAATTCGTCGACCTCGAGCCGCTTCAGCGCCCGGTCGGCGACCTCGCGCGAAATCTCGGTGGCGTCCTCGGCCTCGGCGAAGTCCCGTACCCGGCGCAGCAGACGGCCGGCAACGCGTGGCGTGCCACGGGCGCGCCGGGCAATCTCTCGTGCACCGTCTCCGGTCGCCTCGATACCGAATTTCGCGGCCGCGCGGCTGACGATGAAAGCGAGCTCGTCCTCGTCGTAGAATTCGAGGCGCACGGGCACGCCGAAACGGTCGCGAAGCGGCGTCGCCAGGAGCCCGGCGCGGGTGGTGGCACCGACCAGCGTGAAAGGCGGCAGCTCGATCCGGACCGTCCGCGCGGCCGGCCCCTCCCCGATCACCAGGTCGAGACAGAAATCCTCCATCGCCGGATAGAGGATTTCCTCGACCGCCGGGGCGAGCCGGTGAATTTCGTCGATGAAGAGCACGTCTCGCGGTTCGAGATTGGTCAGGATGGCCGCAAGGTCGCCGGCCTTCGCGATGACCGGTCCGGACGTCGCCCGGAAGCCTACGCCCAATTCCCGCGAAACGATCTGCGCCAGCGTGGTCTTGCCCAGCCCGGGCGGCCCGGACAGGAGGACATGGTCGAGCGATTCCTCGCGCCGGCGGGCGGCCTCGACGAAGACTCTCAGATTGGCGATCGCGGCCTTCTGACCCACGAAATCGGAAAAACTGAGAGGACGCAGCGCACGGTCCCGGCCGTCGCCGGCTTGCTGTTCGCGGTCGACCAGGCGGTCGGCGTCGGAAGGCAGGGGCGCATCACTCATTGCTTTACCGGTTTAGCCTGATCGCAGCGGCACTCAAACTTCCCTCTCAGCGCGGTCACGGGGCGAGCTCTTTCAGGGCGCTGCGGATCACATCCCCCAGCGGGGCGTCCTCGCCGGTTTCGCGCAGCACGGTCGCGACCGCCTGCCGGGCCAGCGTTTCGTGATAGCCCAGATTGAGGAGTGCCGAGACCGCATCGTCGCGCGCCGCAGCCGAAGCGGCCGGGGCGCTCTGCGGCGTCGCGGACGGGCTGTCGCTCCCCCCCTCTCCGGCATCATGGACAGGCAGACCGATGGAAAAACTGCGCCCCTGGGGCGGCGCCTTGTCCTTGAGTTCTGTGGCGATGCGCGTGGCCAGTTTCGGCCCGACGCCCTTCGCGCGCGAGAAGGTCGCCTTGTCGCCGAGCGCCGCTGCATTGGCGATCTCGCTGACCGGGACCGCGTCGAGGATGGCGAAAGCCGCCTTGGCGCCCACGCCCTGGATATTCTGAAGGTGAACGAACCAGGCACGCTCGATATCGTCGAGAAAGCCGTAAAGCCGGAACGCGTCCTCGCGCACATGCGTTTCGATATGCAGGGTAACCCGCGCGCCGACTTCCAGCCGTGCGAGCGTGCGGCTCCCCGCACCGACGAGATAACCCACACCATTCACGTCGAGCACGACTTCATCGGCCCCGAGCGCTGACACCGTGCCGGTCAGTATTCCGATCATGCAGCTGTCCCCATGCGTGCGGCCTTTCGGTGATGAGCGTGACAGATGGCGATCGCCAGGGCGTCGGCTGCATCGGCCTTCGCCTGGGTTCCGGGCAGGAGGATCGACATCATTGCGGCGACCTGCGCCTTGTCGGCCGCCCCCGTACCGACCACAGACTTTTTCACCAGCTTGGCGGCGTACTCGGCGACCGGGAGACCAGCCTGGGCCGGCGCCAGCAGCGCTGCTGCCCGGGCATGCCCCAGCTTCAGCGCCGAGATCGCACTCTTGGCCATGAAGGCTTCCTCGATCGCCGCCTCGTGCGGTTCGTGCTCACGGACCAGCTCGGTCACGGCGTCGAAAATATGGGAGAGCCGGACAGCGAGCGCGGCATCGGTCGGCGGCGTCACAACGCCGTGCGCGACAGCGCTCAGCCGGCTGCCATCGACCGTGATCACGCCCCAGCCCATCCGGCGCAGGCCCGGGTCGATACCGATAATCCGAACTGGTTTGCTCATGCCGCCCCCAATATCTGTCCGACAGTTAGCATCAATCGGGCATGCGGAACAAGACGTGAACGGACAGCCACTGCACATTCTGGCCGTGGCTCGGTACAGCATGCGAATAAGTCGCAAACACACTATATTTGAGAACAACTCTCAAACATTCCTGCAACTGCTTGAATTATAGTATTATTATTATTTCTAGTAGTATTTGACCCCCTGTTACGCCGCCGCTTAAACTCATGGAAAGTTTCATATCTGCTCATGGGGACGGGCAGAGGATCAGGGGAGACCAAAGATCATGGCCAAAAAAGGCAAGCTGAGCCGGCGTTCATTTCTGACTCGCGTCGCAGGTGGTGTTGTTGCAACCGGCGCTGTCGGCACGGTCGCCGGTGCGGCGATCCTGCAGCAGCGCGGGGCCGATGCCGATCCGGTGGACGCGACACCGCGGACCGGTGTGACCGACTCGGATCCGAGCGACTACGCCAATCACGGCCGCAGCTATACCGGCGTGACCGACTCCGACAGCGGCGCCTGCGCCGATGCTGGCGGCTACGGACGGGGCAATACCGGCTATACCGACAGCGACTCGCAGGGCTGCTCGGATCCGGGCGGCCGTGGCCGCGGTCCGAGCCTCTAGGCACGCGCACGGACCGGCGGGCCCGTGGCTCGCCGCAATCGAATTCGCCGAGGGACGGACCGGCTTGCTTGGGGGCGGCCGGGATAACAGGCAGGAGAGTTGAATGGCCAAGAAGGGCAAGCTGAGCCGGCGCTCGTTCATGACGCGCGTCGCAGGCGCGGCGGTTGCGACAGGTGCCGCTTCCGTCGTTACGGGGACGGGTTCCGCACAGAATTACACCGGCCAGACGGACAGCGATAGCGGTTCCTATGCCGATCGCGGCGGCTATGGCCGTACCGGCCGCACCGACAGCGATGGCGGCGCCAATGCCGATCGCGCCGGTTACGGTCGCGGCAATTCCGGGGTCACCGACAGTGACAGCGGTTCCTATGCCGACCCGGCCGGACGTGGACGGGGCAGATCCGGCATTACGGACAGCGATAGTGGCTCCTATGCCGATCCGGCGGGCAATGGCCGTGGTCGTTCGGGCCTCACCGACAGCGATAGCGGCTCCTATGCTGATCCGGCCGGCAATGGCCGCGGTCGTTCAGGAGTCACCGACAGCGATAGCGGCACCTACGCCGACCCGGCCGGCAATGGCCGTGGCAGCTCCGGCGTCACCGACAGCGATAGCGGTTCCTATGCCGACCCGGTCGGCCGCGGACGCGGGCGCCGTTCCTGCACCGACAGCGACACCGGCAGCTATGCCGATCCCGTCGGCCGCGGAGACCGCTGCTAGATCAGGCACAGGGAGGCTTCCATGGCGAAACGTGGAAAGCTCAGCCGCCGCTCGTTTCTCGGAAAGGTGGCCGGTGCCGGTCTCGCGACGGGTGCTGCCGGCATCGTCTCGGGCTGCGCGACGACCGGCTATACCGACAGCGATTCGGGACCGTATGCCGATCCCGCCGGCGGGGGGCGCGGCGGACGCCGCACCGGCATTACGGACAGTGACTCCGGACGCTATGCGGACCCGGCCGGCAATGGCCGCGGCGGCGGCATTACCGATCGCGATACGGGTGCCTATGCGGACCCCGTAGGCGGGGGACGCGGCGGTGGCGTGACCGACAGCGACACGGGCAGCTATGCGGATCCCGTCGGTCGCGGACGCGGCAGCTCCGGCATCACCGACAGCGACAGCGGGGCCTATGCCGACCCGGTGGGCCGCGGGCGTGGCGGCGGCGTGACCGACAGCGATACGGGCCGCTATGCGGATCCGGTCGGCGGCGGTCGCGGCGGCGGGCGGACGGGTATCACCGATAGTGACTCGGGCAGCTATGCAGACCCGGTGGGCGGTGGCCGTGGCGGCCGCAGAACCGGCGTGACCGACAGCGATTCGGGCAACTATGCCGACCCGGTCGGCGGCGGTCGCGGCGGGTCCTGCACGGATAGCGATGGGGGCAATTATGCCGACCCGGTGGGCCGGGGCCGGCGCTGCTGATCCAGACCGTCCGGCGAACAGATCATCCCGCTCCGCATGACCTTGCGGGGCGGGATTTTCTTCGCGCCCTCGCCGTCACCCGCTTCAGTCCACGTGCGGCAATGCGCCCCTTGCAGACATCGCCGGAACCGCCTCACAGTGAGTACCAGACCTGCATTTTCCAGGTTCGGGGGGAAACATGACCGATACACCGCTCTGGCTGAACGATCCGATCCGCGCGCTCGTGGACCCGGTCGATCCGGACACATTTTTTCGCGACTATCATGAGAAAAAGGCGCTGATCGCCCATCGCGACGAGCCGGATCGCTATTCGGGCCTGCTCTCGCTCGACCGTATCGATGCGCTCGTCGCCAGTCTCGATCTCGGCGCCGACTCCCTGGACATGGCGCGCACCGATCCGCCGCTGACGCGAGATGCCTTCATTTTCGAAAACGGACGTGTGGACAAGGGTGCGGTCGCCAACCTCTTCCGGCAGGGCGCGACGCTGATCCTGCCGCAGCTCCACATGCAAGACCCGGTCCTGGGCGCCTTCTGCCGCGCGGTCGAGTCCGTCCTGTCCTGCCATGTTCAGACGAATATCTATCTGACCCCGCCCGATTATCAGGGCTTCAACACGCATTACGACGATCACGACGTCTTCGTCATGCAAATCGAGGGCGAGAAGCTCTGGCGCTTCTACGATACGCCGGTGGCCAACCCCTATCGCGGTGAAGGCTTCCGCCCCGGCGATCACCCGGTCGGCGAGCCGACCGAGGAATTCGTGCTCAAGGCGGGCGAATGCATCTATGTGCCGCGCGGCCTGATGCACGACGCGTCAACGCATGGCGATCAGCCCTCCCTCCACATCACGCTCGGCCTGATCGTGAAGACCTGGGCCGATCTGATGCTGGAAGTCGTCTCGGAAGTGGCTCTGCGCCACTCCGAATTCCGCCAGGCCCTGCCCGCCGGATTTGCCCGGCCCGATTATGACCGGGCGCAATCGGAAGCCCATTTCGCCAGGCTGATCGACGTTATCGCGAAGGACGCTGAGCTCGACGGGGCGATGGATCTCTTCGTCGACAATTTCATCCGCTCCCGCATACCCGATACGCAAGGCACGATTACCGGCTATCGCCGCTCAGGCGATGCGGAGCAGCGCTTCCGCCTGCGTCCCTTCGTGCCCTGGCGCCTGGCCGGAGATGGCGAGGATGTCGTGATCATCACGGCCGGCGGCGAAGTCCGCTTCCCCGGCACCGCCGAACCGGCCCTGCATACCCTGCTCGACGGCGGCGAAATTTCGCTGGCCAGTTTCGATCAGATGGACGAGGACGGCGCCCGCGAGGCCCTCGGCAAGCTGCACGCCTTCGGTCTCGCCATTCCCGTCTGACCGTGCGAAATCGGCGCAATGCAAAACGGGCGGCCCGGCGGGCCGCCCGTTCTTAGTCAATCCGCTACCAGGCGGCTAGTCCGCGATGAGGTCTTTCGCGGCGGAGACGACCGCATCGGCCGTGATCCCGAAATGCTGGTAAAGCGTGCCGGCCGGCGCACTTGCGCCGAAACCCGTCATGCCCACGAAGGCGCCCTTGCGGCCGATCAGGGCATCCCACCCATAGCGCAGGGCCGCCTCGACCGCGACGCAGGGAACGCCGTCCGGCAGCACGCTGTCCTGATAGGACTTCTCCTGGGCGAGGAAACGATCGACGCAGGGCGCTGACACGACGCGAGCCTGGATGCCATCCTTCGCCAGCTCCGCCGCCGCCTCGACCGCGAGCGCCAGCTCGGACCCGGTCCCGATCAGAACGACGTCCGGCGTGCTTTCCGTATCCTGGATGATATAGGCGCCACGCACCGAGCGATTGTCGCGCCCGTCATCATCGCGCAGGAAGGGCAGTTTCTGACGCGACAGCGCCAGAATGGTCGGGCCGTCCAGACGGGTCAGCGCCGCCTCCCAGGCCTCGGCCGTTTCCAGCGCGTCGGCGGGCCGGAACACTTCGACATTCGGAATGGCGCGCAGCGAGGCCAGCGTCTCGACCGGCTGGTGCGTGGGGCCGTCCTCGCCCAGACCGATCGAGTCGTGGGTGAGCACATAGATCACCGGCTGGTTCATCAGCGCCGACAGGCGGATCGAGGGACGGCAATAGTCGGCGAAAATGAGGAAGGTGGCGACATGCGGCCGGAAGCCGCCATGCAGCGCCATGCCGTTGGCGCAGGCCGCCATGCCGTGCTCGCGTACGCCGAAATGGATGTACTGGCCGGCATAATCGCCCGCCTTCACCACACCCACGCCAGGCGTCTTGGTGAGGTTCGAGCCTGCAAGGTCGGCCGACCCGCCCGCCAAGGACGGCCAGTCGCCGATAATGGCTTCGAGCGTCTTGCCGCCGGCAGCACGGCTGGCGAGGTCCGGACGGTCCTCGGCCACTTTCTGACGCCAGGCCTCGAGCGCGGTCAGTTCGTTCTGACCCGGCTCGCCGGACAGCATGGCGACAAGATCGTCCGACTGCTCGGACTCGGCGATGCGGTCACGCCAGGCGGCATGAGCCTCCGGCGATCCGGCGGCGCGCCAGGCTTCGTAGACATCGTCGGGAATCTCGAACGGCCCGTATTCCCAGCCGAGCGCCTTGCGCGTGCCCGCAATCTCCTCGTCGCCCAGCGGAGCGCCGTGCGAACCGGCCGTACCTGCCTTCGTCGGCGCGCCGTAACCGATCGTCGTGCGGCAGGCGATCAGGACCGGCTTGTCGCTGGACTTGGCGGCCTCGATCGCCCCGTCGATGGCGTCGTAGTCATGACCGTCGATGCGGGAGACCGACCAGTTGGCCGCCTCGAAACGCTTCAGCACATCGGTCGACTCGGCAAGCTCGGTCGGGCCGTCGATGGAAATTTCATTGTCGTCCCACAGCACGCAGAGCCGGTTCAGGCCGAGATGGCCGGCCAGCGAGATCGCCTCGTGGCTGATGCCCTCCTCGAGATCGCCGTCCGAGGCGATGACCCAGGTGCGGTGATCGACCAGATCGTCGCCGAAGCGCGCATTCAGCATGCGCTCGGCCAGTGCCATGCCGACCGCCGTGGAAATGCCCTGCCCCAGCGGCCCGGTCGTCGCCTCGACGCCAGGCGTGTGACCGTATTCCGGATGACCGGCGGTGATGGAGCCGAGCTGGCGGAAATTCCTGATCTGCTCGAGCGTCATGTCCTCGAAACCCGTCAGGTGGAGCAGCGAGTAGAGCAGCATGGAGCCGTGACCGGCCGACAGCACGAAACGGTCGCGATCCGCCCAGGCGGGCGCGGCCGGGTCGAATTTCAGATGCCGGGACCAGAGCACCGTCGCCACGTCGGCCATGCCCATCGGCATGCCGGGATGGCCGGAATTGGCCGCCTGGACGGCGTCCATGGACAGGGCGCGGATCGCGTTCGCCATGCGGCTGAGGCTGGTTCCGGTCGAAGATGTCATGCGTGCTTTCTCCATGCACTGCAATTCGGGGCGCTTGCTTCGAGCCTGACCGCCGTATGCGCGACTAGTCGCCGGTCAGGCCCGTACGCTCAAGCAGGGCCTTTGTGGAGGCGTCATAGCTCGATATGTCGCCGTCCAAAATCCCCTTGGTCAGAACTTTTCCCAGCTCGACGCCCCACTGGTCGAACGGGTTGATGTCGTAGATCACGCTTTCGACGAAAACCTTGTGTTCGTGCAAGGCGATAAGAGCGCCGAGCGTCTCGGGCGTCAGATCGTCGAGCAAAAGCGTCGACGAGGGACGTTCCCCGCTCATGGATTTGTGCGCCGCCAGATCCGGCTCGGCAGCCGGGTCCACATCGCGGCCGCAGAGCAGCGCCGCCCCCTGCGCGGCCATGTTCGCGGCCAGCGCCCGCTCGCGCGGGTCCGCGCTGGCGAAGTGGCGGCGAATGCCGATGAAGTCGACCGGGGCGATATCGCCGCCCTGGTGCAGCCACTGGAAGAAGGAATGCTGGATTTCCGTACCCGCACCCCCCCAGACGAGAGCGCCGCCTGGCGTTGCCGCGGACGCGCCGCTTTGCGTGACCGACTTGCCGAGCGATTCCATTTCCAGCTGCTGGAAATAGTCGGCGAGTTTTCCCATCCGCGCCGAATACGCGGCAACGCAGCGGCTCGGATAGCCCAGGCCGACACGGTTCCAGACATCGATCAGCCCTTTGATCACGGGCAGGTTCTTGTCCAGCGGCGCGGAGGCAAAATGCTCGTCCATATCCCGGCCACCGGCGCGCAGCGCATCGAACACGTCCGGCCCCAGACCGATCTGAAGCACCAGCCCGACAGCACTCCACACCGAATAGCGCCCGCCGACCCAGTCGGGGAAATCGAAGACCAGATCCGGATCGATGCCGAAGGCGGTGGCCTTGTCCGGCGCCGCCGAGGCCGCGGCGAAATGGGCCCCGGCCCGCTCGCCGACATGTCCGGCCAGCCAGTCGCGCGCCGCCTCGCCTCCCATCAGCGTTTCCTGGGTGGAGAAGGATTTGGATGCGACGATGAAAAGCAGGGTTTCCGGATCGCAGCCTGCCACCGCATGCGCCAGGTCGCTCGGGTCGAGGCTCGCGACGAAGCGCATTTCGGGACCGCCCGAGGCGAAATCCGCCAGGGCGTCGGCGACCAGCCGCGGTCCGAGATCCGATCCGCCTATCCCGATATTGACCACACGGGAAACCGGCTTGCCCGACGGACGGAATTCGCCGCTCCGCACCCGCTCGGCAAAGGCACGCGTGGTGTCCTGGCTTTGCGACACGAAATCCGCAATCCCGGAATCGCCGGACCGGTCCCCGCCCCGATAAGCGGTGTGCAGCGCCGGGCGACCCTCGGTTTCATTGACGATGCCGCCGGAGAGCAGCACATCGCGGCGCGCTTCCAGCCCGCATGCCCGTGCGACAGCGATCAGGGCCTGGAGCGCTTCCGCATCGAGCCGCTGCTTGCTGGCATCAAGCTCTATACCGGCAGCACGCCAGACGAAGGCGTCACTACGGTCACGGTCGGCGTCGACGAGCGAGCGGAGCGACTCGCCCCGGAGGCGAGCGGCATGAGAAGCGATGTCTGTGAAGCTCAAGAGATCATCCTGACCAGCGGTTGGAGGGCTCACGTTAGGTGCAGCTGGGCCGCATCACAAGCGGACTTCCGGACCGGTGTCTGCCGGTAAGGACAATTCCGTCAGACACCCGAAGAGATGGTAGAGAATGCTCGCCGGCATGACCTTCGAGAGCGGCTTGCCATCGGCGTCGACCTTGTCGATCCAGCCGCCGGCCACGGCCGGGTCGAGGTGGTAATGAAACAGGCGCTCGCAGGCCGTCGCCAGCGCGGCGTCCGCATCGGCTTCGCCATGGCGCTTGCGGATGATGGCAGCACGAACCCATTCGGTCTGGGTCCAGATTCGCGAGGAGGGTTCGGTGACGGTGCCGTCCGGCGCGATCTCGGCATAAAGCAGACCCGTCTGCGGATTGCAGCCGCGCCGGATCGCCTGTTCGTAGAGCGCATCGCCCGCCGTATCGAACGCCTCGCCGGTCTGGCGTGCATAGGCATCGAGCAGCCAGATCCACTCGCACATATGCCCGGGCTCGATGGTCTCGCCTTTCGGTCCGGGAATACGTGACCAGTCGGCCTCGAAATACTCACGGACGACGCCCGTGTCCGCATCGAAGAAGACGCGGTCGAACAGGGCCTTAACGACCCTGGCACGCTCGAGGAAGATCGGGTCTCCCGTAGTCTGGTGCCAGTCGAGCAGGGCCTCGAAAAGGTGCATGTGCGGGTTCTGTCGCCGCGGCAGGCGTCCGGCGCCGATCGCTTCCTCGAAACCGCCGGCCGGAGACCGCATCCAGCCGTCCAGAAAGCCGAAAACTTCCGCCGCCTCGGTCAGGTAATCGGACTTGCCCGTGACCCGGTAGAGCGAGGACAGGGCGAGCAGGATGAAAGCGTGGTCGTAGAGATCGCGGGCGGGATTTTCCGCGCGGCCGTCGGGATGCAGCGTATGCACCCAGCCCGGCCGTGCATCGGGGCTGCAGGCGCGCTGCTTGAGCAGGGCGAAGCCCTCCTCGGCCAGGTCGAGCGCATCGACCCAGCCGGCCGCATGGGCCAGCGCGAAAACATGAACCTGGCGGGCCTGCACCCGGACGCGCCGGACATCGCCATCAACCGGATTGCCGGCCAGATCGAGCGATTCCAGGAAGCCGCCATGACGGGCATCCCAGCCGCGCCCGCGCCAGAACGGCAGCGCCGTTCCGATCCCCCATTCGCTCAGGCGCTGTGCCCCGTCAGCCATGCGTCGCGCTCGCCGGTTGCTTCCCCGGCATCAACCTAGCGCGGCCATGTCCTCGTCGGAAACATCGAAGTTCGCATAGACGTTCTGGACGTCGTCGCAATCCTCGAGCGTTTCCATCATCTTCATCAGGGTCGCGACCTTGTCGCCCGTGACTTCGATGAGGTTCTGCGGCTTCCAGATCAGCTTGGCGGAGGACGGGTCGTCGAATTTCTCGGACAGGCTGCCGACGACATCCATCAAATCCTCGCGAGCCGTGTAGATGACGTGTTCGCCCTCATTGTCCTCATCGCCCTCTTCGGAGGTCACGTCTTCGGCGCCGGCCTCGATGGCGGCCTCCATCATCGTGTCCTCGTCCGCCTTGGAGAGCGGGTAGCGGATCTCGCCGACATTATCGAACATGAAGGCGACCGAACCGGTCTCGCCCATATTGCCGCCATTCTTGGCGAAGGCGGTGCGCACTTCCGCGGCGGCCCGATTGCGGTTGTCGGTGGAGACCTCGACGATCACGCCGACGCCGGCCGGACCGAAGCCCTCATAGCGAATATCCTCGAAATCATCGCCTTCGCCGCCGGATGCCTTGTCGATGGCCCGCTGGATATTGTCCTTGGGCATGGACTGGCCCTTCGCGTTTGCGATCGCGAGGCGCAGGCGGGGATTGGCGTCGGGGTCGGGGCCACCCATTTTCGCCGCGATGGAGATTTCCTTCGACAAGCGCGAAAACAGCTTCGAGCGCACCGCGTCCTGACGGCCCTTGCGGTGCTGGATATTGGCCCATTTGGAGTGTCCGGCCATGGTCGGTTTCCCCTCTTCCTGCGGATATGAGGCGCTTTCCTTACAAAGATTGCCCGGGAAAGGCCACTGGCGACGGCAGAACCGCCTTGTTCAGGACGGCGTCACAACAGGTTGGAGCGCTCGCCGGCCTTCAGCGCATCGACGATGCGCTTGACGTCCTGGCTGCGATCCCGGCGCGTCACGAGGACGGCATCCCCGGTCGCCACCACGACGATGTCCTCGATCCCGATCGTGCCGACATGGGGGCCGGAGCTCAGGACATAGGAATTGCGGCTGTCGAGCAGGTGTACGTCGCCGCGGGCGACATTGCCGTCCTGGTCCTTCTCCGCGATGGTCCAGAGCGCCTCCCAGGAGCCGACATCGGACCAGCCGATATCCGCCGGCACCACGGCCGCGCGGTCGGTACGCTCCATGACGGCATAGTCGAAGGAGATGGAGGGCGATTTCGCGAACGCGGCTTCGTCGAGCAGGATCTTGCCGTCGACGCGGCGTCCCTCGCGAACGGCCGTCTGCGCCGCCTCCAGCACGTCCGGGCAATCGCGCTGCATGGCCTCGGCCAGCGTGCCGACGCCGAACAGGAACATGCCCGCATTCCAGTAATAGCGACCGTCCTCCAGGAAGTGCGCGGCGCGCTCCCGGTTCGGCTTCTCGGTGAAGGCATCGACCGCATAACCCGCACCGACCGCCGCGCCGCGACGAATATAGCCATAGCCGGTCTCCGGGCGATCGGGCTGGATACCGAAGGTGATGATATGGCCGTCCGCGGCGAGCTCCGCACCGGCGGCCACGGCCCTGTGGAAGGCGACATCGTCCTTGATGTGGTGATCGGCGGGCAGCAGGAGAACGAGTGCGTCCTCGCCGTATTGCTGACGCACCACCTCGGCCGCGACCGCCGCGACCGGGGCCGTATTGCGTCCGAAGGGTTCGACCACGAAATGCGAGGCTTCCACGCCCAGAACTTCCAGCTGATGGCGAGCGAGATCGTGCTGGGCCGCATTGAGCACGATGAGCGGCGGCTCGAAGCTGAAACCCTCGTCCGTCGTCGCGACCCGGCGCACGGTCTCCTGCACCATAGTCATGTCCGAGACCAGGGCGTGCAGCTGCTTCGGACTGGCCAGGCGCGAGAGCGGCCAGAGCCGGGTGCCGGAGCCGCCGGACATGATTACGGGTACGATGCGTGTCACCGGTCTTCCTCGCCGCTTGATTGCTTTCGGGTCAGTCCCGCCCGGGCGTGCAAGCCCGGGACCAGTCCGGGTTACACCGAAACGACACCCGCGTCATGGGAGGCTGTCTTCGGTATCGCTTTGCGCTGGCGATGAAATTTGCCATCCTCCCGGCCAGGAGCCGGACCGGCTCGCGGTTTCGGGGGGAAAATCATGCGCGGCATTCTGGCAATCCTGACAGCTCTTGTCGTTTTCATCCTGGTCTGGACGGCCTGGCCCAGCCGCGTCGACCCGGCCTATTGGGAAGAACCGGAAGCGCCGGCGCTCACAGGCGTCCTCGAACCGCGCGGCCGCCTTGCCGAGGCGGAACTGATCGGCGAGGGCCTGATCGAAAATTCCGAAGACATCGCGCTCGACCCGCACGGCACCGTCTATGCCAGCCAGCACAGCGGCAGCGTGGTCCGCCTCGTCCGCGGCGAGGCCGGGGCATGGTCCGCGGAAACCGTGGGGCAGGTCTCCGACCTGCCGGCCCTCGGCCTGCAATGGGATGCCGAAGGCCGGCTCGTCGTCGCCGCTTCGGACGGTCTCTATCGCGTCGATGTGGCGACCGGCGAGGTCGAAACCCTGACCCGCACCGGCATCGACGGACGGCCGCTCGGCTTCGCGGATGATCTCGATATCGGACCGGACGGCACCATCTATTTCACCGAGGCCAGCTGGAAATGGGCCAACCGCTCCGACGCGCCCTCCTACCAGCTCGACATGGCCGAGAACCGCCCTTATGGCGCCCTCCTCGCCTTCGACCCCGCGACCGGCGAGACTCGCACGCTCGTCGACGGCCTCTATTTCGCGAACGGCGTCGCCATGGCGGCGGACAATCGATCCGTCTTCTTCCTCGAGACCTATCGATACCGTCTCTCGCGCTACTGGCTCGAAGGCCCGCGCACCGGCGAGGTCGAGATCGTGGACGACAATCTGCCCGGCATTCCGGACGGGCTGATGGGCGACGGCACGGGCCGGCTCTACATCGCCATGGACACGCAGCGCGTCCCGCTCCTGCGCATCCTGCATGAAAACCCGGTCCTCACCCGCATGGTCACCAAACTGCCCGACGCCGTCTGGATGCGCGCCGGCACGCCGGCCGGTTTTCTGCTCGAAATGGACGAGGACGGCACCTATCGAGACAGCTTCCACGACCCCGACGGCCGCTTCGGCTTCATCGCCAATGTCGTGCCGGACGAGGCCGGAAATCTGTGGATCGGCTCGCTGACGGAAGGTGTCGTGGGGCGGTATGAGCGACCGGAGGAGTAGGAGCGCCGGGTTTGGCGGAACGAAATGGATCGAGTTGTCATCCCGGCCGGATAGCCCGCGCAGGCGGGCTGCAGAGCCGGGACCCATAAGCGCGGGATTTGGACGAGAGCAGGTTCGGTATCCACGCCGCGCCTTCTTCCGGCCAGCACCGGGCGTATGGGTCCCGGATCTCCGCCCGGCACAGGGCCGGGCATACGTCCGGGATGACATGCTTGGTGTCTTTCAGGGAAGTTATCCCCACCCTCGAAATCTCCCCTAGACTCCTCCCCGTTCTCGCACCGCTCGAGGCCCGGCCTGGTTCGCCGGGGGTGTGGGGAGTACGGAGCCTGCCCGTCCCTGCTGACTGACCAAAGCAGGGCCCGGTGGTGGCCATCGGTAAGGAGAGGCAGCAAAAGCGCTGACTGT
>NZ_JBSXNX010000017.1:0-149066 GCF_056857855.1 Maricaulis sp. B-26 | reverse complement strand
CCCGGCCCTGGCGAACCTCAACCTCCCGCAGATGCGCGATAATCTCCTCGGCCTTGTAAGTCTTGCGGCCCATTTCTGAACTCCTCAGTTGGAGCCAGGACCTAACTCAAAGACCGGGCCACTTTGCGGGGAGCAGTCCAGCCTCATCCGTCGCCATGTAATGCCAGACGCCCATGATTACGTGCGCGACACCCCACAATGTGAGCGAAATTTCGCCGGTATAGGCACGCGCGGATGCCTTCTCCGTCCCGCTCATGAACCAGGCGATGGCAGCGCCGCGGGTTGGCCCGAACACGACCTGGGAAATCCAGATATAGCCGGCAAACCCGGTCGTACCCGCCCCGCAGCTCAATGTACCGAGTTCCGTATTCAACAGCCACGGGCATGTCATCCCGGTCGAGACGAAGCGCAGGCCGATCGAGATTCCGGCCATGACCGGCGGCTTCGGCATGGATGGCGCCGCAACGCCTGCTTGAGCCGAGGCAGCATCGCCACCGCCCGGCGCCGGCAAGCCGGCCTTGGCGCTGTTGAAACCGGTAACGGCATCAGTGAAGAGCCGGCAGGTCATCGCGCCCATATAGATCGACAGTCCGGCGATTTTGGCGTCCTTATTGCCGGCCTGAACGGCAATAGAAGCCTGCTTCTTCTCCTCGGCCGTCAGCGCCATCCCGAACTTCGCCTTGAGCCGGGCGACGGAGAAAAGGTCGTTGAACCGGTCGACCGAGGCCTGGTCCGGGAAAGGCGCCCTGCCGGTAATGACCTTGCAGATCAGCGTCCCCGGTACTGCAGCGAGATAGGCGACGATATCGACACTGCGCAGGGTCAGGCTCTTGCCGGTAAAGAGCTCGTAGAGATCCGAGACGATCGGAATCTTCCAGCCCGCGAACAGCATGTCCCGGAAGAGCGCGATCACGTCGGCGACCAGGTCCATCAGGGTGATGATCGTGCCGCGCGCGAAATCGAGCGCGAAGAGCGCCGTTGCCTCGAGCACTTTCACCACGCCGGACATGAGCAGTTCCAGCGCCCGGTCCGGCTCTTCGCCGACCCCGGTGAAATAGCCGATAGCTTCCTCGTACGCCTCCTTGCCGTCATCGAACTGGTAGTTGTTTGCCAGCGCCGACAGCTCGTCGATGAGAGTCTCCACCCCGGCGTCCAGTCGCTCCTGCGCTCGTAACGCCGTCTCATCCGCAGGAGACGCGTTCGCATAATTCTGTCGATAGGCATTCAGGAAGACATTGTGGTCGGCGGCGTGCTCCTGGCCGGGATCGGGTTCGTTCTCCCGGGCATAGGCGCCCATGGACGGATTGCCCTTGCCGTTAAGCTCGGCGACGAAATCGTCGACCACTTTTTCGAGGTCGGCCTTCATCGTGTCGATCCCGTCGACGATCACGTCCCGGACGTGCTCCACACCGACGATGGAAAAGTCGAGCAGCGTCCGTATCGAGGAGGAGACGACTTCGGCGGAACGCACGAAATCCTCGAAGTTGAACAGGAAGGCCAGCCACTCATAGAGTTGTTCCAGCTTCACCTTGAGCCAGTTCCAGACCCCTTCGATGAAATCGAAGGCCTGCTGGGCGAATTCGAGCACCGCCTCGAAGACCTTGCCGGCGATCTTGAAGATGACGCGCCCCACGCCCTCCACGAAGGAGACGACGATCTTCTCGAGCTTGTCGAGCACCCATTCGGCGCCCTCCTTGATCCCGTTCCACACCTCGCCCCAGTCGATTCCGAGGAAGCTCAGCTCCGCATCTTCACCGCCTGCGAGCGAAGCCCGCTCGCGAGCGAGCCAGTCGTCCACATCGGCCCGGGTGGTGTCGCTGTAGACCGGGAAACCGCTGGTAAAATCGATCTCCCAGGCGCGTTCCTCAAGAGCGCTGAAGTCGGACTTGATGCGAAAACCGAGCCCGGCCATGCGGCGTGACGCGAACTTGTATGTGATTGGCTGACCGGCCTCGTCCTGCTTGGCGATCTCCATCGAAGCCCGATTGATATCGCGCAGGCTGTCGGCATATTCCGGCTTGCGATACTCCTCCTTGAGGAGATAGCGCCCCTCCTTGTCCTTGGCGTTGAGGATCTCGTCCGAGGTCAGATTGTCGAGCCGGTGCTGGAGCTGGGCATTGGGCTGCACCCGCATGGGCTGACCCGCCAGCGTTCCGGGCGCTTCAACGAAGAGCGTCGTTGCCGCAAGGGACGTCGCCCGCTGGTGCACCACGGCCTTGCCGTCAACACCCGTGGTTATTCCGACCGTATCGACCTGGCTGCAGCGATAGGACTTTCCGTCAACGAAAAGCGTAATCAGATTGGTGGCACTGACCGAGAGTCTCGCGAAGGGTTTGGCGAGGCCGGCCGCATCGAGCACGGTTATCTCCGCGGCATGGGTCTCTATCTCCGCGAGCTGCCCGCTCGATTGCGGCAGGTCGATCGATTCCTCAGACCATTGCTGCGTCAGGGGCGATTGCCAGAAACGGCGCAGATTGCCGTCCGGAGTTGCAGTGTAGGCTTCCGCATAACCCGCCGACGTCCGGCCGATCGTGAATGCGGCATTGTCGACAGACTGGCCGATCGGGAAGAGCGCGCGCCAGCGCAGCGAGGTCCGGGATTCGCCGATCTGCACGGCCCGGTGAAGGCGCCCGTCCGCATCCGCCGCAAACACCTGGAGCAGGCCATTGAAGCACTGGGCCGCATAGAGCGCCGTGATACGGATCGGTGTCTCGCTCGCGATCTGCTGCCAGTCCTCGAACTGGATTCCGTCGGTCGAGTATTGCTTCTGTTTTTTCCACCAGAGGGATCCGTCGGCCGCGCTCGAGGCGAAAATATTGAGCTTGCCGTCCGCATCGGCGACCACGCTGAGATGCTCGGCCGCCGCGAGCGTTGCCGAAGAGGTCAGCACGCGCATGGTGGAGGTTCTGAAGCTCTCCTCGGAGAACAACACCTCATCGTCGGGCCCGATAGCGAACAACGCCGACTGCACAGGGTCATTGGCACACATGGCGATGGTCTTCGGTTTGACCGGATTGCCGTCGGGACCGGCCACCGGGACCCATTCCGCACCGGCCCATTCCGTCGTCCCGGCCTTGAGGAAGTTGTTCGCTAGGCTGCCGTCCTCGAGGACGACATTGGCATAGACGCCGCCATTCAGACCCCGGACCGCCAGGAAGCGGTTGATCGCCTGACTGGCCATGGATGGCTGGCAAACCCGCTGCGCATAGATACCGACCTCGGCATTATAGGTGGCGAGCGTGAGCTGCCCCTTGGGGTCGAGACCCAGAATATTCGGATTGTCGAGGTCGATGCCGGCTTCGCTGTAGGCGAATATCTGGTCCGCCGCGAAGCCCAGCGATTGGGCACGGTAGGGAGCATTCCCGCCCTTCTCCCGTCGGAATCTGTGGACCTGATCGGCCGTGCCCACCGTGTAGATGTCCAGATCGCCGCGCGAGTTGAGATGCGTCAGCAGGCTCTTTCCCCCCAGCGCCGGCTTCACCGGCTGGAAGGTCTGCATGTATTTTGTGCTGACACGCAGGACCGGAACGTCGTCCGTCTCCGCGGCTTCAAGCACGGATTTTGGCATCATCATGACAGTCTCCTTCAGGTTGGGACGAGGTTTTGGGATGCGGACGGAGCCGCATGTCTTCAAAGCGCCGGGCAAGCTGGAGCGCGGCGGATCGCCAGACCGGCTCGCCATGGGCATTGCAATAGAGCGGGCGTTCCACGGGCCTGCCTGCCAGCCGGTCGGCAGCCTCGCAGGCGCTGAAGCGGTCCGATATTCGGCGCAGGCGCATGATGCCGGCACGGGATGCCCGATGCAGGATGCAAGCGATCTCGGCGGGGTCGCGATAATAGGGGCTGGCACGGCGCAGGTGGGCAGGATCCGTTCCTGACCCTGCGAGGCCTCGAACCGCCGTCGCGACGGCGCCGTCGCGCAAACGCCCCGTCAGCCCGCAAACGGCGCACGCGAAAGCGATATTGGCATTCACCGCAACATCCACCGGATTCTCGCCACCCATTGCGAGCCAGGTACGGACCGCCCCCGCTCCCACCCAAGGCGCATCGCCCGACTGCCGTGCGGCTGCGGGCAAGGGCTCCAGGCAGCGGCGCAGGGCACTGGCCGCCGTGCCGGCCCGGCGCCTGCCGGCTATCACGAAGGCCGCCCAGCACAGCGCCGTATCGTCTGCGTCAGGCGGGAGCGCGATCGGCAGACGGCGTGCTTCGGCGAGCCGCGAATAAAAGTGAAAGGCCCCGCGCCGTGAGCGCGACTCGCACGTCTCGAGGAAGTCGAGCGCCCGCTCGCAGGAATCCAGCGCCCGCGCACAACGCTCCGCATCCAGCGCGCCGGACAATTCGCTCAGGATGATGACGATCTGGGCGGTGATGAAGGCGGTTTCGTCGATGATTGGCGCCTTGTCCGGCCCCGCCGTCACCGTCGACGGGAAAGCCCCGCGCGGCGTTTGTAGCGAGAGCAGGCGGTCGAAAACAGGAACGGCGCGAGCGGCGATCATGATCCACCTCCCGCAGCGGCCAGATGAACGGACAGTGCGGCCGGTCGTCCCGGAGCCACCGTAATCCCGATCAGCGTGTGATAGGGCCGGGGCGGGCTTGCGAGCCTGTCGTACAAGGACATGTCCCAGCCATTGAGACGCCCGGCGGTCCGGATCGCACTCGCCGCACGCTCCGGCGGGCCGAGCAAGGCATCGGCGATGAAATAGAGAGTCACGGCGCAGGCCGCGCCGGGTGCCGTCCAGGCGATGGAAAAACCACACTCGTCGAACAGGAGTTCGTGACGCAGAGTTCGATCCCTCAGGACGCTCAAGAGATCGATCACGGCCCCGGCGCGGTCCGGCATGCCGGCCCGATCCAGGATCAGCGCCAGGCTTCGCCGGCACAGACCATCCAGCGACTGATAGAACTCGACGCCCTCGCGGTGCGGATCGAGACCAGCCATGACGGGCCGTGCGCCGCGGCGCGTGAGGATGGGCGGGTGCCCCGCCCACCACGCCTCCAGCGCGGCCCAGCGATTGTCCGCCGGCGCCTCGAGATAGAGCTTGCTCTGCACGCCCCGCTTGCCGCACCTCAGACCGAGCCAGGCGCCATAGCGCAGGCCCGGTGCCGGCCGCAGCCCCGCGAGCTCCGCCTCGATCGTGCGGGCCTTGCGCGGCAGCGCCACGCGATCGCGGCAGATACGCAATCGCGTTTCGGGGCCTGAGTTCGGGACAGGGTCTACCGTCAGACGAACCTCATTTCCCGGACGGACTATTGCGATCTCGAGCGGATCGCCGGTCGCTGTAAGCCGGCTGGTTCCGGAAGTGCCGGACAGCGGCGACAATTGTGACGCCAGTGAGCGGGCGAGCGGCGGCGGCAAGCACGCTCGCCATCTCGAACCGGGAATACCGGCCGGCCCATGAAGCGTATCGGCGAATGCGACCGACATGGCGCCCCCCGCACCCGGGCCGGTGCGGCCGGCCCTACTGGGCCGGCTCGAGCGACCGCGGCTTGCGCTCAGGGCGCAGCTTCGCCGCGGGAATTCGGGCTTCGAGGATCTCCGGAGCCTCGCCGCCGCCGGCCACCGGAGGCAGAACAAGCTGTAGCTTGTTGTTCACGACCTGGTCGTCCAGCGAGTGCGTCGTCCCGTCCTTCATGACGTACTCGACGTCGTAATAGAACGTGATCTCCTCATCGCTCCGAAGACGCCGGATATTGTAATAGCGCTCGGCGCTGTCGGCCGCGGCCTCTGTACCGGTTCCGAGCAGCTGGAAGCGCTGATAATTGACCCGCTTCCCCTCTATCTCCGCTTGCTGCGCAGTCGTGAGCCTCTGCAAGGGCTCGCGCATGATGTGGCCGAGCTGCCGCGGATCGGGGGCATCCGCGGACACCTGGAACAGATTGAGATAGACCGCGCTGACAGTGTCCCAGGCGATCTGCCGCGGGTCGATCTTGACGCTGTAGATCTCGCTGTCCGAATAGAGGATCAGGGAGCGCCGGTCGGCCGGCTGATAATATTGGTCGAGGACGAAATCGGTCCCGTCCCCGAAGATGATCTGCCCGCCCATCCGGAAGTAGGAGGTGTCGGAGTTCGGCGTCGCCTGAAAACTCCAGGGCTCGGCCGTGTCCACGCCGACCGACTTGTCGGGCACCCAGGACCAGTCATGCGATGCGGCCGGCAACCCGCTACCATCCGGCGTGTCGTAGTAGGATGCATTGATCTCGATGAGTTCAAACGCATACGACGCGCGATCGTCGACATTCACCGCGCGCAAATTGAAGATCAGGATCGCCTCCAGCGGCGAGAGAACCTGGACGATTTCCGCATTATCGCCGCCATAGCGTTCGTCCGGCTCGATCGTGATCACCTTGTCATTGCCCATCAGATAGCGCAGGCGATAGCTGTAGGATTGACCGATCGGCTGATGATAGTGCGAGACGAACTCGACCTGTCCTTCCTGCCCGTTCGCCGTCATTTCCTGACTTTTCACGAGCGCATCCTTGCCTTCCGGCGGCTTGAAGAAGAAGTCGATGAAGACGCTCTTCACCGACTTTTCCGGATCCGAGCCGTCCGTCGCGAACGGAATATTCGATCCGATGAACCGCACATAATTCATGCCGAAATCGGAGGGGCGCAGCTCGACGCGAGTCTCGGATGAATCGATCCATTCCGAGGTGTAGGCGCCACCATCGGCATAATTGATCACGTATTTGTAACGGTAGTTGGGATCGAACTTGCCGCTCGGGTCGAGCGCCCCCTTCGCCACATAGGTATTGGCCGTCATGTCGTCCGAACCGGCGACGAGCCGGAAGGTGTTGTCTTCCGACCGGGTCGGATAGTCGACCGTTATGAGGACATTCTCGAAAGCCGGCTCATTGTTTTCGTCGAAGAGCTGGCCGGCCAGCGCGAAGGTGACGACCAGTTCCCGATTGTCCACTTCGCTGTAGACCTTGTTCCAGGTTTCGGCGTTGAACTTGGGGAGATAGCCGGAGACCGGCGTCGTCCAGTCCACGATCGCATTTTCCTCATAGGAATGCGTAAACGAGGTGCTCGCGGACACAGGGAAGGGGCCGGTCGCCATCTGGCGGGCCGTCTCGATATTGGCCGCCACTTCCTGCTCGAGTGTCGACCAGGCCCAGTCGCGAACTCTCTGCACCGTCTCATCGCTCCCGCCCGCACCTTTCTCGACCACCACATCGCCTGCGCCGGAGCGTTTCAGGACCTGCTTGACCTCCACCAGGACATTCTTGGTATTGCCCCAGGTGTCCTTGCGCTTCTCGTAGGTCTTCTCGTAGGCGATCGCCGCATCCGCGTTGTAGGTTACGGTGGCGCGCGCTCCGAGCAGATTGGTGAGCGCCGTCATCTCGTACTCGATCTCGAACGGCGACACCGAGCCGTCGCGGGAGAAGGCGTTGATGAAGGACGTTACTGCCGCATCGCTGTCGAGCTCGATCTGGAAAGTCGCGACATTGCTGCCGAACAGGCTCGGCGACACGATGATGCCATCTGTTTCGCCTTCGATGTCATACCGGAAAAAGACGTCACCGCCAGTCCAGGTGAATTGCCCCCAGACGATGTCCGGCCCGAGTTCGGACTCCGCTGCCGCGCGAGCAGCGGCAGGATAGACAAGCTCGACCTCGAACGTGCAGACACCGGCGACATCGCCGGATGCGTCACGATACCGGGTCAAGGAAAACGCAGGCTCGCTACCCACCGTCCGCAATTGCGGGACCGGGACCATATACCAGGTATTATCAGCCTCATGGTCGCCAAACACAATTACAGATTGATCTTCGCCGTAGAAAATTTCGCGCGCTTTGGTAACGTCGAACATAGTTCTCCCCTTTCCGAAAGCCATGGGCCAACAGAATGTTTCAAAACAGTTTTTAACGAAACAACGACGACCGAGACGCCCAAATCCTCCCGGATGGGCATGCAGCCTGTAGTGGCTTTAATATACCAAATAATGACTGATTGTCGATCAAAAATAATCTATGCGTGCAAAGCGGTTGCACGAATTCATGCGTTCCGCAGATCGCGCTCGCCTATGACGCAACAGCGATTTTTCCGGTTATCAACACCGCACCCCGCCAGATCACGCCGGTTCTGCGATACCCACGAACACGCCA
Source organism: Maricaulis sp. B-26 (assembly GCF_056857855.1). Taxonomy (NCBI): domain Bacteria; kingdom Pseudomonadati; phylum Pseudomonadota; class Alphaproteobacteria; order Maricaulales; family Maricaulaceae; genus Maricaulis; species Maricaulis sp. B-26. Next base: position 140,960 of record NZ_JBSXNX010000017.1, on the reverse strand, counting down.
TGCGAGTAATCCGGACCGGGCGGGCAGGAATGCGCCGCCCGCAGGACCTTATCTGAGCCTGAAGCGCTGGATCTTTCCGGTCTGCGTCTTGGGAAGAGCGTCGAGGAATTCGATTGACCGTGGATATTTATAGGGAGCGATCGTGGCTTTCACATGAGCCTGCAGTCTTGCCGCCAGATCTGCATCCCCTGCTACGCCCTCGCGCGGGACCACAAACGCCTTCACGATCGTGCCGCGCTCCGGATCGGGCGCGCCCACGACTGCGCATTCGGCCACGGACGGGTGAGTCAGCAGCGCCTGCTCCACCTCCGGTCCGGCAATGTTGTAGCCGGACGCGACGATGAGGTCGTCGGCGCGCGATACATACCAGAAATAGCCATCCTCATCCTGACGGAAGAGGTCTCCGGTGATGTTCCAGCCGTCTTTCACATAGGCCGACTGGCGGACGTCATCGAGATAGAGACAGCCGGTCGGCCCCCGCAGAGCCAGGCGCCCGGTCTCTCCTGCCGGCAGCGTCTTGCCCGCATCGTCTATCACGCGCGCCTCGTAGCCGGGCACCACACGTCCCGTCGAACCTGGCCGGATCTCGTTGCCGGACGCCGAAATGAAGATATGGATCATCTCTGTCGCGCCGATCCCGTCGATGAGCCGGATACCTGTTTGCGCCGCAAACGCATCGGAAATGGCCTCAGGCAGGTGTTCTCCCGCCGACACCCCCTTGCGCAGACTGGAAAGATCGTAGCTCTCCCATTGATCCATCAAGGCGCGATATCCCGTCGGGGCCGTGAAAACGGTTGTCGCTCCAAAGGTCTCGATGGTCTCGCAGAGGGCCTCGAAGCCGGGCCGATCAGGCAGGGCGACCGCGATCCCGGCACGCGCCGGGAAGACCACGAAAGCACCTAGCCCGAAGGTGAAAGCAAAGGGTGGCGTTCCCGTATAGATTTCGTCCGCCTCGGGCGCGAGCGTGTGAGCGGCAAACGTATCTGCCATGGCGAGCACGCTCGAATGGAAATGCGCGCAGGCCTTCGGGACGCCGGTCGTCCCTGAAGTGAAAGCGAGCAGCGCGATATCGTCGCGAGAGGTTTCGGCATTGGCAAACGTCACCGGCTTGCCCGCCAAGGCCTGCGTGAAGGCTTCGCCATCGCCCCACGTCACGACATGCTCCAGCACCGGCATCTCGACAGCCGCCTCGCGCACAGCGCCTGCGAGAGGCGCTGCGCAGAGTGCGAAGCGCACCTGTGCCTTGTCGACGATCTTGGCGAGTTCGCCAGCGCGCAGCATTGGCATGGTCGTGACGGCGACCGCGCCCGTCTTTATCACAGCGTACCAGGCCGCCATCAGGTCGGCGCTGTTAGGACCATGAAGGAGGACGCGGTTTCCCGGCACGACGCCCAGTTCATCGACGAGATAATTGGCGATCCGGTTCGCTTCCGCCAGTAGCTCCGCATAGGTCAGAGAACGTGACTTCGAGTAGACCGCGACATGGTCGCCCTTGCCCGCCTCGACGGTTCGGTCGAGCAGCTCGACGCCGCAATTCAGGCGCTCGGGATATTGCAGCTCCGGCAAGTCGAACCGGAAGTCCGGCCATTCGCGCTCGGGCGGCAGGTGCAATCTCGTAAAGCGGTCCACATGTCCGCTGGCTGCTAACGTCATCACGCCCTCCCCGACGTAACGCTATGAAATACCTGCGCCGGTTTCCGGTCTGACAGGTCAGGACGGCACGACGGCCGTGGTTTCGATCTCGATTTTCGCCCCAGGCTCGATCAGGCCGTCGACAATGACGAAAGCCATCGCCGGATAGACGCGTCCCATCAGCTCTTTCCAGGCCGCCCCGATCTCGCGTCCGCTGGCGAGATATTCCTCCCGGCTCGTGACGTAGCCGGTCATTCGGACCACATGCTCGGGACCGGCGCCGGCCTCGGAAAGCACGGCGAGCGTGTTCTCGAGCACCTTGCGGAACTGGGCCGCGAAATCCGCGGACACGATGGTTTCGGTCTCGTCCCAGCCGATCTGTCCCGCGACGAAGACGAGCCGGCCCTCCGCGGCGATACCGTTCGAATACCCTCTTGGCCGCGGCCAGCCGGGCGGTTGCAGAATGTCCATCACGCCGTCTCCCTGAATTCGAGCATGCGGGCCTTGATGTCACTCGGGATCGAGGCCGGCTTGTGCTTGGCGATATCCAGCCAGACAAGGACCGGTCGCGCGACCAGGCGGGTTTCGCCGCGACTGGATGCGGTAATGGTCAGCTTGATCGAACTGCGCCCCACCTCGTCGACCACGAGGTCGAACTCCAGCCGGTCGTCGAGCTCGCTGGGCGCCGTGAAATCGACATCGATATGGGCGAGCGGCACACCGATCCCGTCGCGACGGATCATGTGGTCGAAGCCGTAACCGATGCCATCATCGAACCAGTCCTCGACCGTCCCGTTGATCATCTCGAAATAGCGCGGATAGAAGACGATCCCGGCCGGGTCGACATCGGCGAACCGGATGCGTCGTTCAACGGTGAACCCCATCAGCTGCCCCCCGAGAGATGTGCGCGGGCGATGACCAGTTTCTGGACTTCCGAAGCCCCCTCATAGATGCGCAGGGCGCGAATTTCGCGATACAGCGCTTCGGGCACTGAGCCCTTGGTCACCCCGAGACCACCGAAAATCTGGACGGATCTGTCAATTGCGGCCTGGGCAGCTTCCGTCGCGTAGAGCTTGGCCATTGCGGCCTCGCGCGTGATGCGCGGCGCGCCACTATCCTTCATCCATCCGGCCCGGTAGATCAGCAGCGCGGCGGCATCGATATCGACCGCCATTTCCGCCAGCTGGGTCTGCACACCTGGCAGACTCGACAGCGGTCCACCGAAGAGTTCGCGGCTGTTCGCTCGCGCCGTCGCTTCGTCAAGTGCCCGCCGCGCAAAGCCTAGCGCTGCGGCCCCCACGGTCGAGCGGAAGACATCAAGCGTTGCCATGGCGATCTTGAAGCCGTCCCCGGCCTGACCGAGGAGATTGTCCGCCGGGACGCGGCAATCCTCGAATTCGAGGCGAGCCAGCGGGTGCGGCGCCATCGTGTTGATGCGTTCGGCGACGAGAAGGCCCGGCGTTTCCGCAGGAATGATCAGAGCGCTCAGCCCCCGGCCCCCCCCGGCCTCGCCGGTACGGACGAAGAGGGTGTAGAAGTCCGCGATCCCGCCATTGGAAATAAAGGTCTTCTCGCCATTGATGACATAGCTGTCTCCGTCACGGACGGCCGTCGTGGTCATGGCGGCCACATCCGAACCGGCCTCCGGCTCGGTCAGAGCGAAGGCCGCGCAAAGCTCCCCTGCCGCCACGCCCGGCAACCAGGTCTGCTTCTGTGCGTCAGTGCCGAACAGCGAGATCGCTCCCGATCCGAGCCCCTGCATGGCGAAAACGAAATCGGCCAGACCGGACCGGTAAGCCAGGTGCTCCCGCGCCAGGCACAGTGAGCGAACATCGAGCGCCTCATTCGCCCCGCCATACGCCTCGGGAACGCAAAGCCGGGTGAAACCGGCCGCACCCAGCGCCTGACGGATAGCGGCGCAGTCGCCGTCGATATCGTCATGCTCGGCAAAGCCGGCCGCGCCAAAGCGCTGCCCTGCCCAATCCGAAATATCGGCAGCCAACCGGCGGTGACGGTCATCGAGAAACGGCCAGTCGAGAAAGCTTCTGTCTGCCATCTAATCGCCCTCGAACACGGGTTTTTCCTTGGCAACAAAGGCGCGGTAGGCGCGTTCGAAGTCCTTGGTCTGCATGCAGATCGCCTGGGCCTGGGCCTCCGCCTCGATGGCGGTATCGAGGCTCATATCCCACTCGGTGTTGAGCTGGTTCTTGGTCATGGCATTGGCGAAGTTCGGGCCTGCGGCTATTCGGGCCGCCCAGCCCCGTGCGGTGTCCATCAGCGCGTCCGCGTCAACGATCTCGTTGTAAAAGCCCCAGCGTACGCCTTCCTCGGCCGACATCGACCGGCCGAAATAGAGCAGCTCGCTCGCCCGGCCCTGTCCGATGATGCGCGGCAGGATCGCACACGCGCCCATATCGCAGCCGGCAAGCCCGACACGGTTGAACAGGAAGGCCGTCTTCGCCACCGGCGTCGCGACGCGCAGATCGGAGGCCATGGCCATGATCGCTCCGGCACCGACGCAAATGCCGTCGACAGCCGCCACGATCGGCTGGGGACAGCCGCGCATCGCCTTGACGAGATCGCCCGTCATACGGGTGAAATCGAGCAGACCCGGCATATCCTTTTCGACCAAGGGGCCAATGATCTCGTGCACATCGCCCCCGGAGCAGAAATTCCCGCCGGCGCCGGTGATCACGATCGCCTTGACGCTGCGCACATAGACAAGGTCGCGGAAAAGATCGCGCAGCTCCGCATAACTCTCGAAAGTCAGCGGATTCTTTCGCTCCGGCCGGTTGAGCGTGATGATCGCCACACCGTCCGAAAACTCCCACATGAAGTGGTCGGGCGCGTAGCTCGCTGGATCGATCATGTCCGGTCTCCATTGCGGTTCAGACGGAGCGCGCCCATCAGGGCCTCCAGCTCCGCGGTCAGATTGTCGGTCAGCTCGGGCGGCAGGCCGCCCAGTATTTCGTCGGTCCATTCGGCATGGGCCGTCGCCATGTCGGCGAAGGCCTTCCTGCCGGCCGGCGTCAGCGCCACGCGAGCGCTTCGGCGGTCGCTGGCCTCGGTCGTCCGGGTGGCGAGACCGTCATCGACCAGCCGCCCGATCAGCCCGGTCACATTGCCGTTGGTAACGAGCAGGCGTTGCGACAACTCGCCCATGAGCAGCCCGTCCTCGGCACGATCGAGAGCCGCCATGGCGTCGAAACGCGACAGGCTGACGCCGAAGGATTTCTGGAAGCGCAGGCGCAATTCGCGTTCGATCACGGATACGGGCCGATAGAGCCGCAGCCAGAGCCGCAGCGCTTCCCGATCGCCCGCACTGTCAATAGCACGCGCCGGGCTCATCAGGCATCTCCGCCATTGATCGTGATCGCCTGACCCGAAACCGACCGGCTCAGCGGCGAGCACAGCCAGGCGACCGCTTCGGCCACCTCGTCGGGCTGGATCAGGCGGCCCTGGGGATTATGCTTGGTGAGTTCCGCCGTCGCCTGTTCGCGCGTACGGCCGGTCTTCTCCATGATATTGGCGACCGCGCTCTCGACGATCTCGGTTTCAACATAGCCGGGACAGACCGCATTCACGGTCAGATTGGTGCGGGCATACTCGAGCGCCAGTGAGCGCGTCAGCCCGATCACGGCATGCTTGGAGGCGGAGTAGGGCGCGATATAAGCGCCTCCGCCCAGCCCGGCGATCGAGGCCATGTTGACGATACGGGCATAGTCCGCGCCTTCCATGTGCCCGAGCACGGCCTGGCTGCATCGGACCACGCCGTCGACGTTGACCGCCTGGTAGCGATGCCAGTCTTCCATGCTCAGCTTGCGGAAGGCCTTTGCACCGGCAATCCCCGCATTATTGACCAGAATGTCTACCGGACCGGCCGCATCGAACGCAGCCTGGACGCTCTCATCGTCGGTGACATCGACCGCAATGGCCCTGGCATCCTCGATGCCGGCTGCCGCAGTCTCAAGGCGATCAAGCGCTCGCGCCATGAGGACGACGCGGGCACCATCCGCGGCAAGCCGGCGCGCGCAGGCGAGGCCGATCCCGGTTCCCCCGCCGGTAATGACGGCGGTCTTTCCCTGCAGCGTGCTCATGCCTGCAACTCCATTTGCTGGGCCTTCTGAAGGTTCCGGGACAATTGCTCGAATCCGGCTTCGTATTGCGGGGGAACCCGGACGCCACGATAGCCGAGCTCGGCGGCGGCCCGGAGCGTCCAGTTCGGATCGAGCAGGTGCGGCCGCGCAAGCGCGACCAGATCGGCACGCCCTGCGGCGAGAATGGAATTCACGTGATCGGGCTCGTAGATATTGCCGACTGCCATGGTCGCGCAGCCGAGCGTATTGCGTATCTGGTCCGAGAAAGGCGTCTGGAACATGCGCCCGTAGACGGGCCGCGCCATGGGTGTGGTCTGGCCGGCGGACACGTCGATCAGGTCCGCTCCGGCTTCGCGGAAAACATCCGCAACTCGCACGCTGTCATCGGCGGTGATGCCCTCCTCGCCGATCCAGTCCGTCGCGGACAGGCGAACGGCCATCGGGCGGTCCGACGGCCAGACCGCCCGCATCGCCTCGAACACTTCAAGGGGGTAGCGCAACCGGTTCTTGAGCGAACCGCCATATTCGTCCCCGCGCTGATTGGAGACGGGCGTTATGAAGCTCGACAGAAGGTAGCCGTGGGCGCAGTGCAGCTCGACCATGTCGAAGCCGGCAGCCAGAGCCCGCCTTGTCGCCTCTACGAAGTCCGCTTTCACCGCATCCATGTCGGCACGGCTCATTGCATGGGGAATCTGGTTCTCGTCCGACCAGGGAATAGGCGAGGGGCCGATGACCGGCCAGTTGCCGCTTTCCAGGGGCTGGTCCATGCCCTCCCAGGCAAGGCGCGTGGAACCCTTTCGGCCGGCATGGGAGAGCTGGATCGCCATGCGCGCACCGCCGCTAGCGTGGACGAAGTCCGTGATGTTCCGCCAGGCGGCGACATGATCGTCATTATAGAGACCGGTACAGCCGGGCGAGATGCGGCCGTCGCGGCTGACATCGGTCATTTCCGTATATACCAGTCCCGCGCCACCCATGGCACGGGCGCCGTAATGGACCTGATGAAAAGCGCCCGGCAGACCGTCCTCGGCCGAGTACATGCACATGGGCGAGACGACGACCCTATTCTCCAGCCTCATACCCCGCAACTCGAACGGCGAAAACATGGGCGGTCTTGCATCTTTCAGGCCCCCGCCCGTCGCCGCGCTGTTGAACCAGGCCTCCACGCCTTCCAGCCATTTCGCATCCCGCAGCCGGAGATTTTCATGGCTGATACGCTGCGACCGAGTGAGCAGGGAGTAAGCGAACTGCTTGGGCTCGAAGCGGGTATAGCGCTCCAGGTTTTCGAACCACTCCGTGGAGTTCCGGGCGGCGCTCTGCAGTTTGAGGACCTCGACCTTGCGCGCTTCCTGATAGTCGACGAGCCCCTCGGCGACGGGCTTGTCGGTGCTGGTCAGCACATCGGCCAGCATGATCGCATCCTCGAAGGCGAGCTTGGTGCCGGAGCCGATCGAGAAGTGCGCGGTGTGAGCCGCATCGCCGAGAAGGACGACATTCTCATGCACCCAGGTCTCGCACAAAACGCGCGGAAAATTGAGCCAGGCCGACCCGCGCAGGTGGCGGGCATTCGACATGAGCTCATGCCCGTCGAGCCAGTCCGCAAAAATGGTCTCACAGGCCCGGCAGGTCTCGTCCTGGTCCATCTCGCCGAAGCCGAGCGCCTCCCAGGTTTCCGGCGCACACTCGACGATGAAGGTCGAGGTCTCGTCGTCGAACCGGTAGGCATGTGCCCAGACCCAACCATGTTCGGTTTCCGCGAAGATGAAGGTGAAGGCCTCGAACACCTTGTGTGTGCCGAGCCAGACGAACTTGTTCCGGCGCGTCTCGATATCCGGTTTGAACGTGTCCGCGAAAGCGGCCCTGATCTTCGAATTGAGCCCGTCGGACGCCACGATCATGTCCGCATCGGCGAAGCGGGAGAGATCGGGCTCGATCTCAGTCTCGAAATGCAGCCCGACGCCCAGCTCACGCGCCCGGTCCTGCAACAGGTTCAACAGGTGTTTGCGCCCGATGCCGCAAAACCCGTGCCCGCTCGACGTCTCGCACGCGCCTCGGACGTGTACGTCGATATCGTCCCAGTGCGCGAGACTGTCGCCGATCGCCTGCGCGCTGACGGGGTCGTTCTCGGTCAGGTTCTCCATGGTCTGATCGGAAAATACGACGCCCCAGCCGAAGGTGTCGCCTGACCGGTTGCGCTCATAAACATCGATCTCGCAACCGGGATCGCGCAGCTTCATGGAAATCGCGAAATAGAGGCCGGCAGGCCCTCCACCCAGACAGGCAATTTTCATCGCGCGGCCTCTCCCCTTGCGCAGAAAAATTAGTTTATGTCTAAACTAACTTGTCCGGCAAGGGAGAGTCTGCGCTTGGAGGCTCCCCGGGGGGCCGCCGGCTAGGCCGCGCGGGCTGTCTCGAGGAAGCGGTCGATATGCGACTGCATGAGCTGGAATTGTTCGTCCAGGCGGCTTCGCGCCTCAAACACCGCCTTCGCCGCATCGTCGGTCGACGCCACGGCAGCGCCGAATTCCGTCATTCCGCTCGATACGCTCTGCGTATTGTCCGCCGTAATCTGGACCGTTTTGGCGATATCGTTCGTGGCGGAGCTCTGCTGCTCCACGGCAGCAGCGATCGATGCGGAAATCGTGCTGATCTCCTCGATCATGCGGGTGATCTCGCCGATCCGCTCCACATTGGACGAGGTCGCCTCCTGAATCGAGGTGATACGCGTCGCGATCTCGGACGTGGCCTTGGCCGTCTGCCCAGCGAGCGCCTTGACCTCCTGAGCGACGACGGCAAAGCCGCGACCAGACTCACCCGCCCTCGCCGCCTCGATCGTCGCATTGAGGGCAAGCAGATTGGTCTGTTCAGCGATGTCCGAGATCAGACCGACCACCTCACCGATTTCATTGGCCCGGTCGGCGAGATTTGTCACTTCAACATTGATCTCGCCCGCATGTTGCGTCGCCCGGCTGGCCATGTCGGCAGAGCGCGCGGACTGATCCCCGATTTCCCCGATCGAGGCCGTCAGCTCCTCGGTCGCCGCGGCACCGGCCTGGATATTCCGCGCCGTTTCGTCTGCTGCGCTGGTGATTTCGCCGACCCGCCCCTTGCTCTGCTCGGTTACGCTCTGCAGGGCCACGGCACACGCGTCAAGTTGCTCGCTGGCCTCGGACGAGACCCTCATGGCCTCACCGATCGACTCGGAGAAACTGTCCACTGCGTCGGACAGCACCTGACCGCGTTTCTGCCGGTCTGCGATCAGCACTTCCTGATAGACCGAAATCGCAAAGTCCATATCAAGCATGATCGCGGCGTGAACGGCCCTGAGCTTGGTTGCGAGAACGGACGCTCTCAGGCGATTTCGGCGTACCAGCAAGGCGGTTATGGCATCGAGGACATAGGCATAACCTCCCATATACCAGCGCGGCTCGAGGCCGATCCTGTGGTGAGTAAGCCCGATTTGCCTGATGCTGGCGACGTATTCATCATCAAAGCGGCCACTGAAAAGACGGGCCCAGTGCCGGGACTGCGCACCGATCAAACGTGCCTGTTGATCGCCAAGCATGGTTGAAAGGTCAGGCACCGTTCGCAGGTGTTTGTAGAAACCGTCCAGAATGGATTCGAGATCCCCCGAGATATCATCCCAGACCTCACGCATGGCCCTTCGTTCCACATCTGTGATCCGGAGAAAGGAAATCCGGGAGGCGATATCTGAATCTTCTTTCATAGATGTCCCCGTCGCTGACACGGTCCGAAAATGCACGACCCGCCCGCGATCCGCCGACGATCATGCCACTCCAGAGACAATGTGATCATCCGGCGCCGAGAACGGAACGGGGCTCGTAAACACTTGTTAAGCGTCACCGCATAATCTCTTGATGGGGAAATCTATACAATGTGAGCGTGCCTCTGCCGGGATATTTAACAGCCCGACGAAATTCGACGCTTGGAATTCGGTGAAAACACGGCTCCTCGCTCACCAAAACTCCTATTTCATATCATATTTTCAATAGCATAATCGCAATTCAAGTTTTCTTGCAGGTCATTATAATATTTTACTAGAGTCGTGCTGAAATTCCCCCGAAGATTGCATGACCGTCTGAACAACCCGCGCCCTCATGACTGACTCTTCAATTACCCCTCCCCAAAATGTCACGTCAGGCCTAGCCACGATCACCAGTGCAATGCATGCGATCGGAGAAAGCGACTGTCCGGTGCAAGCCGAGGCCTCGCTTATCGATGGGCTGGTCGCGCTGGACTTCCAGAAGTTCTGCCTCGGACCAATGGATTGCTCCACCCATAACTGGGGAGACCACCCCTTCCTGACCAACCTGCCGCCGGAAAGTGTTGCCGTATACCGGGCGAAGTCCAAGGAGCGCAGCGACCCGACTCTCGAACGCCTCAAATACTCGCCACTGCCCTACACCTGGTGTCGCACCGACCCCTATGATGATCCGAATGTCGGATTCTACACAGATCTGGCTGTATCTCTGGGTCTCAATCGCGGAGTCCTTATCCCCCTGGAGGCGAGAGGCGACCACCTTGTTGTGTTTTCTGCCCTTTCAACCTCGGACGCGGCCATCCCGACACACGTCACGACGCAATTGCGCATGATTGCGAGCGCCTATTTGCTCAAGATGCGGGAACTGGACGTCGAACTCGACCCCGGAACGACCAATCCGGCGAAACACCCGACACTCTCACCGGTGCAACAGGACATCGTCAGATGGATGTCCGAAGGGAAGTCCAACGCGGATATTGCCATCATCATGGAAATGTCCAAGCGGGCCGTCGACTATCATGTCTCCCGGATTCTGTCGGCATTCGATGTGGCAACCCGGATTCAGGCCGTCGCCCAATCGCTTTCACTTCCCGCCGGTTGGTGGAAAGCCTAGCCTTCAACTCGGCAAGGCACCGGCGGACGGGGAATCCGTCCGCCGGCGCATGCCCCATCGAATCTAGTTGGCCTGGATCACGTTCGGCGCATCCGTGAAGGGACGAATGCCGAATTCCGGATAGATCTCGCTCGGGAAGTAGAAACGGCCGTCGGCCGAAACCAGCGAGATCGTCTTGATCGCCTGCAGATCCTCTGTGGGATCCCCGGGCACCAGGAAGAAATCGGCGAGCTTGCCCGGCTCGATCGAGCCCAGTTCGTCCGAGGCGCCCAGATAATCCGCCATGCCATAGCTCGCCCAGCTCAGGATTTCCGACGGCGTCATGCCGATCTCCTGATAGAGCTCCAGCTCGCGGTGATATGCGAACGACCCGCCAAGATCGGTGCCCGGCACCATGAAGATACCGCGCTCGCGCATCATGGACAGCGCGGCGATGATCTGGTCGTACGCACCGCGATAGGCAACATCGTCCTCCGGCGTGGCGATATCGGCCCAGGCACTGCGGGCGCTGCGCTGAATGCCCACCGGCATATGGTCGATATAGTCCACCGTTCCGCGTGCGACTTCGCCGTTCCGCGACAAGAGAAGCGCTTCATGGATCGCCAGGGTCGGATCGATGGCCACATCGTTCGCGACCATGGCGTCGAGCGTGTTCTGAACCGCCTCGCTCTGCAGATCGAGGTCAGGGAGGCGGCGCAAGGCCGTCAGACGCAGCAGGGTCCGCGTATCCTCACCCGGCTCGAGCACCCACCCCAGCATGACCTGGTTGATATGGGTCATCTCGTCATAGCCGGCAGCGATCATGGCGTCGGCATTGGTGAAAGCCGGAACGTGGCCGGCGACCCGAAGACCGTTTTCGCGAGCAGCCGCAATGACCGCCGGAATCCACTCCGGATTCATGCTGTTATAGATTTTGATCTGGAAGAAATCGCCGCTCTCCGCATAGGTCTCGACCGCCGCGACAGCCTCCGCCTCGGTTTCCACCAGGATGCCGTTATTGGAATTGAACGGGCTGCGCCCCTCTATGAATCCGCTGCGGAACACTCGCGGACCGGCCAGCTCGCCGCCCTCGATGCGATCAATCAGGGCGCCGAGGACCTCGTTGTTATTGCCCATGTCGCGCACGCTCGTAACGCCAGCGGCGATATTCATGAACGCGCTCGTCTCGCCCATATGGCCGTGCATTTCGAACATGCCCGGCACCAACGAACCGCCCTCGCCCTCGATCACGACCTGGCCTTCCGGCACTTCCGCATCCACCGCTTCGATGGCTGTGATGCGATTGCCTTCGACGACGACCGAAACCGGTTCGCCCAACGCCATCGACTGCGGATCGAAGACGCGCACATTGCGAATGCGTACCGGCCCGTCATAGGCGTGGGTGACTCGCGACTGGATCTCGGCATAGCGATTGGCGCCGTACTCGGCCGACAGGCCTCGAAGCCGCTCGTCCTCACTCTCGAAGCCTGCCTCCAGTACCGAAAAGCGCGGTGTTATGATCCCGAAGAAGGCCTCGCCATCCATCAGGAAATACGTCGGGTTAAGGCTGGTTCCCGACATCGCGTAGACGGTAACGTCGCGTGTCGTATCGTCATTGCTCACCGTCAGCGCGTCGACTTGCGACATGGTCAGCTCGCCGCCGGGCAGGGCCGGAAGCGTGCCATCATCCGTGTTCATCAGGGCACGCGCGGCGATCGCCAGCCAGTAGGGGCTGGCATCCTGAGGCACGTAGAAAGCCGGCTCGGCCGGAATCGCCTGATTGCTGCCGGTCGTGTCCGTCCACCGGGCCTCGCTGTCGACCAGTTCGAAGCGCTCGTCGATCGGATTGCCGAATGTCGACGCCCCTTCGATGGTCCAGCTGCGCGGCAGTCCGGCCGCATCAAGCGTGACGGTCTCTGCCACTGTCGGGCCGCGGCCATTGTTCCGGTACTCGTAATCGACCGTATAGCCATCCTCCGACGGGCTGACCGACAGACCGCCGATTTCCGTACCGCCGACCAGGACGGTGAACTGGCGCGCCTCCTCGACAGCACTCGCCTCGCCGGGTTCAGCGTCTGGCGTTGCAGCCGGGTCGCTGCAGGCGCTCGCGACGAGCGCGGCACAGCCCGCAATCATGAAAGACAAAGAATTCCGCACGTGATTCCCCTCAAATCCGCATTTGACGGAAATCGGAATAGCACGCCGTCGTCAGGTTGTCCGCATCAGACAATCCGGGCGGCAAACCCTCAGGACACCGCCCGCTTGCGCTCAGCCGTGTCGTCCACGTCATGGAGCGCCTTGTCCAGATTCACATTGCGCAGATTGGCGCCCTCGAAGCGGACGCGATAGCGGCGACCGCCACGGCCTTCCATGCGCCTCAGATCGGCGCCGTCGAACCTGGCATGCGCAAGATTGCAGTCCCGGAAGGAACTGCCGCGAAGGTCCGCGTTCGAGAAGTCGGCATCGCGCAGATCGGCACCGTCGAAATGCGTGCCGACCATTGAAGCACCGGAAAAATCCGTACTGACCGCACAGGCAGCTCGCAAGGAAGCCCCGCCCAGCTGAGCGCCCTTGAAGCTGGTGCCCAGAACGCGGAGATCTTCACCATCCAGTACGGCTTTTGCGCCCTCACGCCCTGCCGTTCGCACCCAATCGGCATGCGCTGCAATGGCATCACGCAGGATTTGAGCGCGGCGGCAGGCTTCGGGCGACGGGGCCCAGAGCGCGCCCTGAAGCGCATCCGGACTGAGGATCGTGTTTTCCAGATCGACATCGGTCAGGACGGCATCGTCGAAGCTGGCATCAAGGAGGTTGGCCCCGGACAGATCAGCGCCTTCCAGGATCGCGCCGCTGAAATCGGCACCCTGCAACTTGGCACCATTGAGCCTGGCGCCGCGCATGGAACAATCGCGAAAGTCCACCACGGACGGCACGAAACCGCCCGCCTTGCCATTGTCAGCCGTACGGTACTGCCAGCGCTCATCGTCGTCGATTTCGACCAGCGAGGCGCGCCTGAAATCCGCCTCGTCCATTCTCGCCGCGTATAATTGAGCGCCCTGCAGGGAAACGCCCCGCATATCCGCCCGCGTGAGGTCGCACCCGCGAAAATCAGCCTGGTCGAGCTTCGAGCCGTAGAATGAGGCGAATCTGAAATTCGACAGGGCGAGCCGCGCCAGCCGCAGATCGCAACCGATAAACTGGATGTCCTCCAGATTCCGGCGCTGCAGGACGATTTTCCGGAGTGTGGCGAAGCGGAAAAATGCCTTGCAACCGCCCGGCTTGCCTCGGGCGAACATTTCATGCGCCGCTATAATGTCCTGGAATGAGGCCATGCTCTTCGCCTTCGGCTGCACCGCAGCGGATAAATCAGGCAGAGAGACTGGCAGATCAGGCCGAGGATTCCGTTAACGCGGCTGCGCTTTCCAGGACCTTACGGAAAGCCCGCCGCGCAATGACCGCCTATTAATTAGGATGTGTGGGACGCGTGACTTATCCCTTTCTCGCAAAGGGGACTGGAGACCGAACATGATCACTCGCTGGAAAAATGCTCTCGCGCTTGGCAGCGCCCTCTCACTCTGCACGGTCCCGGCCATACCGGCCGCCGCGGACATTACCGCAGGCGACCGCGATACGATCGTCGACGCGATCGCGGACCGCATCGAGGAGAATTTCTTCGACCGCGATCGTGGTGCCCGCATCGCCGCCGATCTTCGCGACGCTGAGGATGGCGGGATATTCGACTCGGCCGCCGACGAGTCCGAGCTCGCCATGGCACTGACCTCGCACTTGCGCGAGGAAGATCACCACTTTTCCGTCCGATATTCGCCGGAAGCATCAAACCGGGGCAGCACCGACGATCGACCGGCGCGGCGGGCGCCCGACGGACGTTCCGACAATTTCGGCTTTCAGGACGTCTCCGTACTGCCGGGCAATGTCGGCTATATCGACATGACCATGTTCTACCCCGCCGGCGTGGGCGGTGACACCGCAGCCGCAGCACTCGACTTCATCCAGCACTCCGATGCCGTCATTTTCGACATGCGGAACAATCGCGGCGGAGCACCATCCATGGTCCAGCTGCTGATCAGCCATTTTCTCGAACCCGGCGAAGACACGCTCATCAATACCTTCATCAGCAGTGCGCAGGACTATCCGAGCGAGCTTCGCCAGCTGGAATACCTGCCCTCCCGAAGCCGCCCGGATGTTCCGCTCTACGTTCTCACCAGCCGTCGTTCCGGTTCCGCCGGCGAGGCCTTCCCCTACCATCTCCAGGCACTTGACCGCGCAACGATCGTCGGCGAACGCACCTACGGCGCCGGCAATCCGGGTCGGACTTTCGATGCCGGCGACGGTTTCTCGGTTTTCGTATCGACCGGCAGTGCCCGAAACCCGGTGACCGGCACGAACTGGGAAGGGACCGGGGTCACGCCGGACGTGCCCGTCGACGAAACGGACGCATTGGATGAGGCGCTCAAGCTTGCCTATGCGGAAATCGCAGCGCGCTCGGACGACGCCACCCGTATCCGGGAGATGGAATGGGCGATCGAGGCGATCGAAGCGAGCGATCCGCAGGTCGATATGCGCTCATTTGCGGACATTGCTGGCCAGTACGGACCCGTCCGTATCGATGCGGAAGACGGCGCAATCCTCATGCACCAGGGTCCGGGCCGAACCGAACAACTCATTCCGCTGGAAGACGGATATTTTCTTGTTCGCGGCCGGCACGATCGCCGCATCCGTTTCGAGCATGATGCAGGCGACGCCGCGACTGCCCTTATCATCGAGCGCCCTGACGCGACAAGCACGCGCCTTCGCCGCACCGAAGCGCGCTGAGGTTTGCCTTGAGCGATGTCCCCGCAGGGCATCGGGCGCTGCGGGGATTTGGCGTTTAGAAGCGGACGCGTAGATCGATGCCGGCGCGCTGGTATTCGGTTTCCGGTCCGAATTCGCCGTCATAGCCGATGCTCAGCCCGACACGGTCGTCGCCCGCCACCTCGATATCGAAGCCGACCTGGTAGACCAGCTGATCGAGCGACGTACCGATCTCGGCCGGATCCGCCGCCGGATTGGCGCCCAGGAAACGCACCGGCAGTTCCAGACGGTCCTGCGTGCTCAGACGCAGACCGCCCGTCACTGAGACCGTGCCCACCATGTCCTCCGTCTCGCGGAAAACATGGCCCACAGTCAGCTCCGGATTGATCGCGCCGACAAGCTCCTTGTCCGAGAGCACTTCCACGCCGATCCCCTCGAGCCCCTCCTCGGCCAGACCATTGTGATAGAGCGCCGTCAGCGAGGCGGAGAGCTGCGGCCGTGCGAAGACCGATCCGTGACGGAAAGTCTCCCCGACATGGCCGCCCAGGCGCACATAGCCCGTCTCCGGATCCGACACGCCCACCAGTGGCTCGAACACATTCACCGCCCGCTGCGTCTCCCACCAGGACCAGCCGCCGCTCAGCGCTGCCCCGTAATAGGGACCCGCTGCAGGATTGCGCTCCACGCCGATCCCCACCGAGAAGCCTTCGCCCTCCGTGCGGGCCCGCTGGCCGTCGACCGCCATAGGCTGTGTGTTCTCGTAGCTCATCGCCGCCGCGATCGACCAGTCGTTACCCTGCGCCTGTTCGAACCCGCCGCTGAAGCGCATCGAGTTGGCTTCAACATTGAAGTTCTCGAAGGTGGCGTCGCGGCTGCGCCCGGTCATCTCCAGCTGCGACCATACGCACTGATCGTCCGGTCGGCTCACAGGGCCGCCGCAATTGAACAGGTCGTCGGCAAAGCTGTTCGCCGAAGACAACTGGGCCTGGAAGGGTGCCAGGTGCGGCTCCGGGTTAAGCTCCTCGAAGACGTAATGATAGAGCTCCAGATCGTCCGCCCGCATATTGCCAAGATAGGCCAGCAGACGGCCGATCCCGGCCGATCCGCCTGCCTCCACGGCGGAGTCCATATGACCGCCAAGCGCGCGTCCATTGCGGTTCAGGCTGGGCAGACCGAAGTCCGTATCGATCACCAGGTGCACGCCCGCCGCATCGGCCTCGATGGAATAGTCGATCGCCAGCGTATCGGAAATCTCCAGACCATTGTCGAACCCGCCCTCCTGGGTGGCGAAGAGCGTCTTGCGCTCATTGTTCTCCAGCCAGGTCAGCGTGATGTCGCCGGTGCCATCCACCGTTGCCGTGCCCGTCACATTGACGATGTCCGAGGCATAGGGACCGAAGGCTATATCGAAGACGAGATGGCCCTCATCCGTCTGCTCGTAATGGCCGTCCAGTTCGACCGTATTGATGACCCGGGCCCCGTAATAGAGGTTGAAGCGCGGATCGCCCTCGCCATCGAGATTGCCGAACGTCTCACCGTTGAGCAGATCGATCGGGAAGGGCGAGGCCGACAGGCCCATCAGGAAATCGCCGGCATTGCGGAAGGTCGCTTCCGGTACCGGACTCGCGGCCAGCGCGGTCACGCCCGTCTGGCCAGTCGTTCCGGTCGCACCAGTGTCCAGCGCATCCATCACCGGGCCGCCCTTGCCCGAAACGGGCAGGCCGGACGACGCGATGGACGACAGGCCGGAACTGCCCGTCTCCAGGCTGGCCATCACCGGAGCCTTCTCGCCACCCGTCTCGCCTGAGCCCGCAAACGGGGCAACCAGTTCGACCGCGGCTGCGCCACCGGCCGAGTAGCCCGTCATGGACGTACCGGTATCCATCACCGGCGTCTTGGCCGGCGCGGCGGATTGCTGGGTCTGCTGCGGCGTCTGGGGCGAAGGTGCCGGGTCGCGCAGATCGATCGTGTTATAGGCCACGAAAACCGCGCCCGAGCGATTGTCGAACCCGTTCACGCCGGAGCCCAGATCCACATTGCCGAACACGAAGCCGTCATTGAGGATGGTGTCATTGCCCGTCGTCGCCTCGATCGCCCAGGTCGACACTGCCGAGATCGAGCCGGACGACGTCACGACATTGTTCGCGCCCCCGTCCAGCCACACGCCCCGGCCCATCCCGTCGCCGCCGCGCACCAGGCCCGTCAGCAGGCCGGTAATGTCGCCGGCGCCCAGGCCGCCCAGGCTCTGGGCGAAGACTGCCGTCGCGTCCGCTCCGGTCGAGAACACCATGCCGTCGACCGAGAAGTCGATCGCGCCGCCCGCACCCACACCACCGGCCGTGCCGGCGAATATGCCATCGATCCAGCCGCCGCCGCCGCCGAGCGATTGCAGGATGACGCCGTAAGCGCCCGCGCCTTCGGTGATGATGTCGCCGGATTGGTCGAAAGCGATCGTGCCGCCATCGCCCGTATTGTCCGCGGACAGACCGAAATCGATCTGGCTCGCATCGCTGACGACAGCGCCGCCGCCGCCGCCGATCGACTGGATCAGCACGCCGTGCGAGCGCGCACCCGTCGTTCCGATCTGGCCGGTATTGGCGATCGCTACAACACCGCCATCCCCGCTCGCACCGTCAGACCCGCCCAGCGTCACGCCAAGACGATCCGATCCCGTCGACTGGACAACACCGCCGCCCGCGCCAACAGACTGCGCAAACAGGCCAACCGAGCGATCTCCCAGGGTGAAAATACCGCCGGAGAAATCGGCATCGATATTGTTGCCGGAGAGATTGCTGCCGCCATCCGATCCGAGGGCCGTGCGAACACGATGGCTGGACTGGTCGGTCGCATCGATGGTGACACTGACGAAGCCGCCGCCGCCGCCAATGCTCTGCAGCACGGCAGCGGGCGCGAATGCGCCGGTGGTCATGACCGAGCCGGACTGGGAACGGGTCAGGCTTCCGCCAGTTTCCTGGCTGCCGTCCGTACCGCCGAGGCGGACATCGACCGGGCCCAGATAGGTACCGGCGCCAGAAACCAGATCGATAACGCCGCGGCCACCGCCTCCCCCGATCGTCTGCATCAGCAGACCCAGGGAGTTATTGCCATTGGTCAGAAGGCCGCCGGACTGGCTGGCGGAAATATCGCCGCCATTATTATTGCTGCCGTCGATACCGCCGAGGGTGAAGCCGACATCGACAGGCGTCGGCGTATCGCCCAGCGCCACCGGCGTGATGCCCAGCGATGCGATCAGGCTCATCTGGCCACCGCCGCCACCGATCGACTGCACGAGTCCGGCCGTCGAATTGTTGCCGCCGGCCTGGAAGGTCCCGTTCAGATTGAGTGTGACCGAACCGGCATTCATGCCGGACGCGCCATCGGCGCCCGTCCGGGCCGCGAGGAGCGGATCCGCCGGAGACTGGTCCGGATCCGGAGAGAGGGGCGATCCGATGAAGGGCAGGCTCGGCCGGCCCGGCAGGGAGGCGATCCCCTCGAAGCTCACTTCAAGCGTTCCGCCGCCGCCATTGATGCTCTCCGCCTTGATGGCGTTCGAGCCTTCGCCGAGGACGGTTATGTCGCCGGTATGATTGACCGTGACGGTGCCTCCCGTCCCGCCGGAACTGCTCACCGCACCGCCAAGGATCAGGCTCAACGTATTGGACGCAAAGAGAGAAATAGGCTCTCCCGTCATCGCAATGCCGATGCTGGAATTGCCGCCACCGCCGCCGATCGACTGGGCCTGGATGCCGTTCGAATTGGCGCCCCGGGTGACGATATTGCCGGAATTGGTGACTTCGACACTTCCGCCATCGCCGCCCGAACCGCCGAAACCGCCGATCGCGATGAGAGGCGAGTGCGCCCGGGCACCGATGGAGACATTGGCCGCCAGGACCAGGCCGCCATTGCCGCCGCCGCCGCCGATGGACTGGGCCAGGATGCCGTGCGCACCTTCGCCGCTGGTATCGATCAGGCCGTCATTGGTGACGTCCACAGCTCCGCCGACCCCGCCGGAACCACCCGAACCACCCAGATTGAAGCCGAAAATACTGCTGCTTTCATCGGCTTTCTGGCCGGTCACGGAAATGATGGACGACCCGTTGCCGCCACCGCCGCCGAGCGATTGCGCGAAGATGCCGTAAGCGCCATCGCCCTGGGTGACGATGGTGCCGGAATTGGCCTCTCCCGCCACCGCCTGGTTGAGGACGGAGACGGAGCCGCCATCGCCGCCCGTACCGCCGAAACCACCGATATTGAAGACCCAGCGATGACTGTTCTGCTGAGTGCCGGTGATACCGACGGCCGCATCTAGGATGATGCCGCCATTGCCCCCGCCGCCACCGATACTGTTGGCACTGATACCGGCCGAATCCCGGCCGGTCGTAACGATCAGGCCGTAGTTTTCGACGTCGACCGTACCGCCATTGCCGCCATCATCGCCGAAACCGCCGACATTGATGTCGATGGTGTGGTTATTGCTCTGGCTTTCGGCGCGTAGATTGAGGATGGCGCCGCCATCGCCGCCACCGCCGCCGATGGACTGGGCGCGAATACCGTAGGCGGTATCGCCCGTCGTCCCGATCGTGCCCGTATTGGTGACGTTGACCGTGCCGCCTGTATTGCCCTGGCCGCCACTGCCGCCAACGCTGACGACCGCCTGCACGGATTGCTGGTTCTGGATATTCGACGAACCGAAGAGCGGCAGGCCGAGATTGAAGATATTGCCTCCGACGCCGCCGCCGCCGCCGATCGACTGTGCGAGGATACCGTCAGCGCCGTCACCCTCAGTGACGAGCGTGATGTCACTGTTCACCGTGACGGTTCCGGGCAAGCCGCCACTGCCGCCTGTACCGCCGACGCCGACATGAAGCGAATAATTCGATTGACCGATCAGGTTCGCAACGGAACCGCCCGCACCGCCGCCGCCGCCGACCGATTGGGCGTGGATTGCATGGGCGTTGTCGCCCCGCGTGGTGATCGAACTGGAATCCACGCTGGCCGTCACATCGACATCGCCCGCAGCGGCACCCGTACCGCCCTCAAGGCCGACGGCCACGCTAAGGGCGCCTGTCTGGGCGTCATTGCCCGACCCCGACGATCCGCTGACGCCCACGGAGGTGGCGCCGCTATCGCCACCGCCACCACCGATCGACTGGGCAAAGATGCCAAGCGAATCGTCTCCTGTGGTGTCGATAATGCCTTCAAAATTAACGGTTACGTCGCCGCCTATGCCCCCGGTTCCGCCGCGCCGTCCGACCACGATATCGAGCGAGTTTTCGGCCAGAAGACCCATCGCCATATCGGTTCCGGCGCTACCGCCGCCGCCGCCGATTGACTGCGCCTTGATCGCCGTCGAGTTGTTTCCGGCCGTAACGATCGTGCCGATATGGTCGACCGTTACGCTGCCACCATCGCTACCCGCACCCGTATCGCCACCCACGGCGAGGTTCACGGCCGTCGCATCCTTGATGACGCCAAGGCCCAGATTGTACGACGCGTTTCCGCCGCCCCCGCCGATGGACTGGGCCAGGATGCCGTCGCTGTTCTTGCCGTCCGTGACGATATTTCCGTAATGATCGACGATGACGGTATCGCCCGCACCGGATGCACCGCCGGCGCCACCGATTGCGATATTGGCCGCTGTTCCGCCATCGGAATTGAAGAGCGAGACAGCAAAGGACAGATTCATCCCCGCATTGCCGCCGCCGCCGCCGATGGACTGGGCGATGATCGCCGTGGAATCGTCGCCGAAAGTGCGGACCAGACCGCCGACTGCCGTCTTGGTCCCCAGCGGGTCGTCATAGCCGCGAATGAGCGTGACCGTACCGGCGTCGTCGCCCGCCCCGCCGAAGCCGCCAACGCCGACCGAGACCGGATTGCCCTGCGGTGCCACGGCGGCCGACACATTCATGCCGCCCTGGCCGCCACCGCCGCCTATGGACTGCACAACGATGCCGTTCGCACCGCCTGTGTGAGCGACCGCCTCGAGCGTATCGGCACCCGGCGCGGGATTGGCCACCGCCTGACCATTGATGATGATGTCGCCGAGGCTGGTCACATGGACGTCGTCGGAAACCGCGCCGGCGCCGCCCGCACCACCGATACCGATGGCGATTCCGTAGCCCTTGAGCGGATTGGTATTGGAGTCCGCGCTGCCCGTATTGAGAGTCGCGCTGACATTGAGACCGCCGGAACCGCCGCCGCCGCCGACGCTCTGGGCAAGCAGGCCAACCGAATTCACGCCTTCCACGAGGATCTGGCCCACATGGTCGACATCCACCGTTCCGGCGCGATTGCCCGCACCGCCGAAACCGCCGAGCCCGAAGGTCAGATTGGAGTCGTCATTGTTCAGATTGGCAGTCACGCCGGCCGAGATATTGATCCCGCCGTGGCCGCCGCCGCCGCCGATCGACTGGGCCAGCAGGCCGCGGGAATTATTGCCGGAGGCGAAAATGTCCGCGTCGACGTCGGCCACGACAGCCCGGCCGAGGCCGCCAGCGCCGCCGAAACCGCCGACTCCGGCCGTGATATTCCCGTCGAGCGAGATACTGCCGGACACATTGATGGCGCCGGCTCCGCCGCCGCCGCCGAGAGACTGCACCGTGATCGCATTGCGGTCATCGCCATTGGCGAGCACCTGGGCGCGGTCCGCAGCACCGGCTTCGGCCGCGAGGTTCAGCTCTGCCGTGCCGGCATCGCCGCCATCCCCGCCGAAACCGCCAATACCGATGGACAGGACACGCGAGGTCGATCCGCCGCTGGGCGAGGCGAGCGAGATATTGCCCGTCACGTTGAAGGCACCATTGCCGCCACCGCCGCCGACGCTCTGCACCATCACGCCATGCGAACCGCCTGAACGGACACGGCGCTCCGCTTCCACTTCGACGCCCTCTCCGTCGTAGCGGGCCGCGATGATGGTGTCGTCCTCGATACCGCGCGCCAGAACATTCCCGGTCACATTGGCAAGCACATTGCCCGCGCTGCCGCCATCGCCTCCGAAACCGCCAAGGCCGAAGCCGAGGCTCGCTGCGCTGCCGCCGGCCGAGCCGCTGATACCGCCCGAAATATTGAAACCGCCATTGCCGCCGCCGCCGGCGATCGACTGGGCCGTCACGCCGTCTGAATTGGC
Source organism: Maricaulis sp. B-26 (assembly GCF_056857855.1). Taxonomy (NCBI): domain Bacteria; kingdom Pseudomonadati; phylum Pseudomonadota; class Alphaproteobacteria; order Maricaulales; family Maricaulaceae; genus Maricaulis; species Maricaulis sp. B-26. The sequence continues at coordinate 118,419 of NZ_JBSXNX010000017.1, read as the reverse complement.
GCCGTCCGTATAGGTACTGCCAAGACGGGTCAGGGTGACGTCGCCGGACGTTCCGCCTGCGCCGCCAAAGCCGCCAATACCGATCGAGGCGGTACCGGTCGTGCCATTGCCGAGCGCGATATTGCCGCTGACATTGAAACCGCCATTACCGCCGCCACCGCCCAGCGATTGCGCGATCACGCCGTCCGCATTGTCGCCGCTGGTGACATAGAGGCCCTCGACCGTCCCCACGACCTCGTCGGCATTGCCGCCACCGCCGGCAAAGCCGCCGATGCCGACTCCGATGGCCGCAGACACGGAGCTGCCAGTAGTGAAGGCGATATTGCCGGTAACGTTGAAACCGCCATTGCCGCCCGCGCCGCCAAGGCTCTGCAGCATGGCGCCGAAGGAGTCGTCGCCCTCGGTCCAGACATCGCCGGTGAGCGTGCCGTCAACGCGGCCCGCATTTCCGGCGCCGCCGCCGAAGCCGCCAATACCCACGCCCAGCGAACCGCTGACCTGCGAGGACAGCGAGATTCCGCCTGTGACATTGAATGCGCCATTGCCACCGCCACCGCCGACGGACTGGAACAGAATGCCATGGGAATCATGACCTTGAGTGACGACATCACCCGTCACCCAGGCTTCCACCGCTTCGGAATTACCACCCGAACCGCCGAAGCCGCCGACACCGACGCCCAGATTTCCGGCGCCGCCATTCAGGGCGAGGCTGATCCCGGCCGTGACGTTGAAACCGCCATTGCCGCCGCCACCGCCAAGGCTCTGATACGTCACCGCATCCGACCGGTCGCCGGACGTGTAGACATCGCCGGTCACGCCGCCGGTCACTTCGCCGGAGGAACCGCCATCGCCGCCGAAACCACCGACGCCAACCATGAGATTGCCGGACAGGCTTTGAGAGGCGGATATACCGCCGGCGACGCTGAAGCCGCCATTGCCGCCGCCGCCACCGACCGACTGGACGAGGACGCCGCCCGCATCGGCCGCGCCATTGGGACCCGCGATCGTTCCCCAGCCGCCGGTCAGGACATCGCCGTAGATTTCGCCGTGGACGAGCTGCGCATCGCCGCCATCGCCGCCGCCGCCGCCGACACCCACGCCGACATTTCCGGCACCGGTATTGGCGAAACTGATACCGCCGGTAACGGAGAAGCCACCATTGCCGCCGCCGCCGCCGACGCTCTGCGCGACGATACCGCGCGCGCCGATTCCACTGGTGGAAACTGCAACCAGCGTGTCGTTCGGATCGGCAATGCCGTCATTGACCGAGAGACGGACTTCCTGTCCGTCGCCACCGCCCCCGCCGGTCCCGCCGACGGACACGCCGACCGTAACCGCCGCACCGGCATCCGCCGCGGACAATGCGATATTGCCGGTGACGTTGAAACCGCCATTGCCGCCACCGCCGCCGACCGACTGTGCGATGATACCGTCACTGGCGTCACCGGCGGTGACCGTCGTACCGATCGTGTCGAGCGTGACATTGCCGGCCTGGCCGCCATCGCCGCCTGCACCACCGACACCGACGCCGACACCGACCGCGACATTCGCGCTGCTGGTACCCGTCAGGTCGGCACTCGCCGCGATCGAGCCGGAGACGTTGAAGCCGCCATTGCCACCGCCACCGCCGACGGACTGGGCCACGATGGCATCCGACTCGGCGCCGAATGTATAAACATCGCCGTCGACATTGGCCGTAACCGCCTCACCGATACCGCCATCGCCGCCGGCACCGCCGACGCCGACCGCCACGCCGACGGAAACGCCCGGAATACCGTAGAAACCGGTCGATCCGGCGATCGAGCCGGAGACGTTGAAGCCGCCATTGCCGCCGCCGCCACCGACCGACTGGGCGAGGAAGCCGCCCGAATTCTCTCCGTGGGTGGTAATCGACGCCGCAGACGCGGTTACCACGCCGCCATCGCCGCCACCGCCGCCGGCACCACCGACACCGACGGCCACAGCGCCACCGGCGATGACGCCAGCCCCGATCGAACCCGTGACGTTGAAGCCGCCGCTACCACCGCCGCCGCCGATGGACTGGACCGTAACACCGGTCGCATTGTCGCCGCCGGTCTCGACATGGCCGCCGATATGGCCGTCGACCGTACCGCCGGTCCCGCCGTCGCCGCCTGAACCGCCGACACCGACACCCACGCCCACGCCGCCCCCGACGCCCAGCGCCACCGTCCCGGTGACATTGTAGCCCCCGGATCCGCCGCCGCCGCCGACAGACTGGATCAGCGCGCCGCGCGAATGGTCTTCGGAGGTAGTGATCGTGCCGTCATAGGTCGCATCGACCGTCCCGCCGACACCGCCATCGCCGCCGGAACCGCCGACACCGACGCCGATCGAGGCGCTGGCCACACCCGCAGCCGACCCGGCTACGGCAATACTGAACCCGCCGGAGCCGCCACCGCCGCCGACAGACTGGGCCACGAAGCCGGTCGAGAACTCGCCGATGGTGACGATATCGCCGCCGGAATTCACATTGACCGTCCCGCCGCGGCCACCATCGCCGCCGGACCCGCCGACGCCGACGGCGAAGGCTGCTGCGGCTGTCTCGCCGGCCGCGAAGGAGAAGGAGGTCGCAAATCCGCCAGCACCACCGCCGCCGCCGACCGACTGGGCGAAAATGCCCTCGGAATAATCGCCTTCGGTGCGGACCGTGACATTGCCGTCGAGATTGACCTCGCCGCCTTCGCCGCCCTTGCCGCCCGACCCGCCGATAGCGATGCTGGCGCTGACGCCATAGCCGCCTGAGACCTGGACCGCGAACCCTCCATTGCCGCCGCCGCCGCCGACCGACTGGGCGTAAACGCCACGGGAGCGGTCCTGCAGGGTCTGGATGAGAGGCGAGACTGTCTGGCTGACGCCGCCCACGGTGACGGTGCGGTCCGAGAAATTGACGTCCACGACGCCGCCATCGCCACCTTCGCCGCCCGCGCCGCCGATCGCGACGCCGGCGAACGCGCTGACGGAAACGGTGGAACCACCATTACCGCCACCACCGCCCACAGCTTGCGCGAAGAGGCCATGAGCCTCGACGCCATCGGTGAAAAGATTGTTGGAATTATTGACGGTTACGAGACCCGAACCGCCACCACCGCCGCCTGACCCGCCGACGGTCAGGAACACGCCCCCGGACGAACCGCCATTACCGCCGCCCCCGCCGATCGACTGCGCCTGCAACGCGATCGAGCTGTCACCGGACGTGGTGATCGTACCGGCATTGGTGACAGTGACATTGCCCCCGGTGCTCGCGGCAGCGCCTGCGCCACCGATCGTGACAAGGCCGCCGGAGGAGCCGCCATTGCCGCCGCCGCCACCGACTGACTGCGCGAACAGGCCTATTGCGAGATCGCCGTCCGTGGTTATGCCGCCATTATTCGTGACGATTACAGTAGAACCGTTTCCGCCCGCTCCACCCGTTCCGCCGAGCGCCACGACGCCACCGGATGCCGCACCGGCACCCCCGCCGCCGCCGACGGACTGAGCGAAGATGCCGTAGCTGCCCTCTTCGGCCGTGTTGATGGTACTGGCAGAGCTGGTGGTTACCGTAACGGTCCCGGCATGGCCCGCGCCTGCACCGGAGCCACCGAGCGCCACGAGCCCGCCGGCTGCGCGGGCCGAACCGCCGCCGCCACCGACGGACTGGGCGAAAATTCCATGGGCGTCGATACCGCCCGTCGAAACGGTTGCGCCGGTCTCGACCCTGACATTGCCGCCAAGACCGCCACTGGCACCGCGCGAACCAACCGCGACGGCCCCGGCGGTGACACCGCCATTGCCGCCGCCACCGCCGATGGACTGCGCGAAAATGGCGTGGGAGTCCCGTTGCAGCGTGATGACGGTCGTGCCGTCATCCGCATAGATCTCGGCCCGGCCACCATCGCCGCCGGTACCGCCGCCCGAGCCGAGCGCGACCAGGCCGACACCGGTGCCGCCATTGCCGCCGCCGCCGCCGACGGACTGGGCGAAGAGACCGTAGGACGCTTCGCCTTCAGTGCGGACCTCGGAGGTCCCGTTTCCGTTCGAGCGGGCCCGGACGATAGCCGTACCGCCATCGCCGCCGGCCGCACCGTCACTGGTGAAGCTGAAGGCGAGGTTTACCGAGGTGCCCGCATCGCCGCCGATACCGCCGATACTCTGGGCGCTGACACCATGCGAGCTGTTTCCGATCGTCGTGATCAGCCCGTAATTGATCGCCTCGGCCAATCCGCCATTGCCGCCGCGATTGCCGTCGCCGCCACTGCCGACGAGGCCGTAGCTGGCGCCGCCACTGCCCGCGCCGCCGCCGAGGCTTTGTGCGAAGACGCCATGAGCCGCCACGCCGCGCGTGGTGATGGTGGAGTAGTTGGTGACAGTGACGTCGCCGCCATCATTGCCCGCACCGCCATCGCCGCCGCTGGGTGACAGGAAGCCGTCGCCGCCTTCGCCGCCGACACCGCTCCGGCTCTGCCCGACAACACCGTGCGACCGGTCACCGGACGTCGAAATGGTCGGGACCCAGGACGTCAGCGTGACAGTCCCGCCAGCGCCCCCCCGGCCGCCATCCGCGCCATTGGCGCCGAGATAACCGTCGCCGCCATTGCCGCCATTGCCACCGATACTGGCCGCAATGATGCCGGGCAGATCGGCCGAGACCGTCGTGATGGCTCCGTGGCTCGCCAGAATGGTTTCGTTGATGGTCGGACCGGTCCCGCCATCACCCCCGGAACGGGCCGAGACGAACAGGGCGCCGTCGCGGCCGCCGCCACCGCCGCTGCCGCGCTCGATAAAGGTGAGGTTGTTGACGTCGCCGGCACCGGCCGCAAGCGTGATCGTGCCGCCGGGAGGCGCCGAGGGTGCCGTACTCAGGGGCGTGACGACATCGAGAGTACGAGTGTCAGTGAAGGTGACACTTTCGATTTCGCCCGTCGTGCCATTGGTCGTGACCGAGGCGATCTCGACGGTCAGATTGGGGTCGTCCGGATCAGGAATGATCGCACCGACGGTCGTCGTCGTGAGCACGAAGAGGTCGCCGGTAACGATGACGCCGTTCGAGACGACTTCGAGAACGGTCAGGGTGGCGCCGGTTGTCGGGTGGACGATCGTATCCCCGGGCGACAGCGCCATGGCGGCGCCCGACAGCATCAGCGACCCGGAGAGGAGCGCGGCAGCCGCAATCGGCTGGAGCCGTTTGAGCGCTGTCTCGCGCAGAAGGCCTGACTTCAGATTACCGGTTTCGGAACACGCACGCGTCTCATCGCCAGGCAAGCCTGGAATACGGGTCGTCATCGGGAATCCCCTCCTGTGCGGAAGCAATACAGCGCCCGTCCAAATCCCCCGGACCGGGCACCAGCCAACCGAAAAAGTTAATGCTTCCTTAACGCATCGCGCACACGGAAAGGTCGAAAGTCAAGAGAATTCGCCTCGCAGGACAGGTTCGGAAACGCGCTGCATGCAACAAGCGTCCGGTCACCCAACCCCACCATTTCGTTGTCACAAAAGACAAAAATTTAGGGGCACGCCCCTTCGAATAGGGACCGACAGAGATCAAAAAAAATGAGCGGGCCCGAAGGCCCGCTCTCTAGTTTGCCAGGTCGTCTGCTTCACGCACCGGTCAGTGCAGATCGTACCGGTCACTATTCATGACCCTGGTCCAGGCCGAGACGAAATCATTGACGAATTTCTCTCCTGCATCGTCCTGGGCATAGACTTCCGCATAGGCGCGGAGAATGGAGTTCGAGCCGAAGACGAGATCCACGCGGGTCGCGGTCCATTTCACGCTGCCAGTCTTGCGATCGCGGATTTCGTAGAGGTTCTTACCGGCCGGCTCCCATTTGTTGGCCATATCGGTAAGGTTGACGAAGAAGTCGTTCGTCAGCGCCCCTTCGCGGTCCGTGAACACGCCGTGCTTGCTACCGCCATGATTGGCGCCGAGAACGCGCATACCGCCGAGCAGAACGGTCATTTCAGGCGCGGTCAGCCCCATCAGCTGGGTGCGGTCCAGCATGAGCTCTTCCGGACTCACCGCGTAGTCCTTCTTGACCCAGTTGCGATAGCCGTCATGGATCGGCTCGAGCACATCGAAAGAGGCGGTATCGGTCATCGCGTCGGTCGCGTCGCCACGGCCCGGAGAGAAGGGCACGGTCACGTCATGACCGGCCGCCCCGGCAGCCTGCTCGATCCCGACATTGCCCGCGAGGACGATGACATCGGCAATACTCGCGCCGGTCTCTTTCGCGATCGGTTCGAGCACGTCGAGTACATGCGCCAGTCGGTCCGGCTCATTGCCCTCCCAGTCCTTCTGGGGCGCAAGACGGATTCGGGCACCGTTCGCGCCGCCGCGATAGTCGGACTGGCGGAATGTGCGGGCGCTGTCCCAGGCGGTCGCGACCATATCGGAGACCGACAGACCGCTGGCGGCGATCTTCGCCTTGACGGCGTCGACGTCATAGCCCTTGGGGCCGGCGGGAACCGGGTCCTGCCAGATCAGGTCTTCCCTGGGTGCGTCGGGGCCGAAATAACGTTCCTTCGGGCCCATGTCGCGGTGGGTCAGCTTGAACCAGGCCCGTGCGAAGGTTTCCTTGAAATAGTCCGGATCGGCCATGAACTTCTCGCAGATGGCGCGATAGGCCGGGTCCATTTTCATCGCCATGTCGGCATCGGTCATCATCGGCATGCGGCGGACCGAGGGGTCGGTGGCATCGACCGGCATGTGCTCTTCCTTGATATCCACCGGTTGCCACTGGTTCGCCCCCGCCGGGCTCTTGGTCAGCTCCCACTCATAACCGAAGAGGAGCTCGAAATAGCCCATGTCGAACTTGGTCGGATTGGTGGTCCAGGCACCTTCCAGACCGGACGTCACGGCATTGCTCGCCTTGCCGCCCAAATTCGGATTGAGCCAGCCGAAGCCCTGGTTCTCGATATCTCCGCCTTCCGGCTCCGGACCCAGGGTCCCGGCATCGCCATTGCCGTGCGCCTTGCCCACCGTATGGCCGCCGGCGGTCAGCGCCGCGGTTTCCTCGTCGTCCATCGCCATGCGGGCAAACGTCTCGCGGACCTGGGCCGCCGTCTTGAGCGGATCGGGCTGACCGTTGACGCCTTCCGGGTTCACATAGATCAGGCCCATCTGCACGGCAGCGAGCGGGTTCTCCATCGTATCCGGTTTGCCGACATCCTCGTAGCGCGTGTCGGACGGCGCCAGCCATTCCTTCTCGGCACCCCAATAGGTGTCGATTTCCGGATGCCAGATATCCTCGCGCCCGAAGCTGAAGCCATAGGTTTTCAGGCCCATGGATTCGTAGGCGACCGTACCGGCCAGCAGGATAAGGTCGGCCCAGGATACCTGGTTTCCGTATTTCTTCTTCAACGGCCAGAGCAGGCGCCGCGCCTTGTCCAGATTGCCATTGTCCGGCCAGGAGTTCAGCGGCGCGAAGCGGATATTTCCGCTTCCGCCACCGCCACGGCCGTCAGCCAGGCGGTAGGAGCCCGCCGAGTGCCAGGCAAGCCGGATCATGAGGCCGCCATAATGCCCGTAATCTGCCGGCCACCAGTCCTGGCTTTCGGTCAGCAGGGCGTGCATATCCTTCTTCAACGCCTCGACGTCGAGCGATTTGAGCGCCTCACGATAATTGAAACTCTTGCCCAGCGGGTCGGACTTGGTGTCGTGCTGGTGCAAAATGTCGAGATTGAGGGCGTTCGGCCACCAATCCATGACGGAGGTGCCGGTCTCGGTAACGCCGCCATGCATCACCGGACACTTGCCCATCGTCTTCGCATCATTGCCGTCCATGATCTCTCCCATCATTTCTTGTATGAATTGACTGGTTCGTACGCATGCAACCTGTGACGTTGATGATGACGGCTCCTTCGCCATGAATCCAATCGATTTTATTATGCGAAGCCATAGACCCCGCCTCTTGCCAAAACCCGGTCGACCTGCCCGCCTCCACTGCCACGCAGGCGATTTTCGAGCTTGGGCAATGTGAAAACAGAAAGACTTTCCGTTTTCACATTGCCGTAACCGGCGCCGTATGGAAATGTGCGCCGGAACACATGACGGGCATCCGGAGGGAGGATGCCTTTCGGGAGAGGGACACATGATCAAGACACGCTTCATCCTGGCCGGGAGCCTGGCGCTCTGCCTGGCCGCCTGCGGACAACCGGAACAGGAAGCCCGGGACATCACCACGGCGGACACCGCCTATCAGGACGTCCTGCTGGAGCAGCTGATCGATGCCAGGCCCGGCGATGTGATCGAGATTCCGGTCGGCATCTACCATTTCGACCGGTCCCTCAGCCTGACCGTCGACGGCGTGACCATTCGCGGCGCGGGCATGAACGAGACCATCCTGAATTTCCAGGGCCAGGTCGCGGGCGCCGAGGGCCTGCTGGTCACGGCCAATGATTTCACCCTCGAAGACCTCGCCATCGAGGACACGTCCGGCGACGGCCTCAAGGTCAACAACGCGACCAATGTCGTGATCCGGGGCGTCCGGGTCGAATGGACCAACGGCTATTCCACCGAGAACGGCGCCTATGGTCTTTATCCGGTGCAGACGGAAAACGTGCTGATCGAGGACAGCGTCGCGATCGGCGCGTCCGATGCGGGCATCTATGTCGGCCAGTCGCGCAATGTCGTCGTGCGCAATAACCGCGCCGAGTACAACGTCGCCGGCATCGAGGTCGAGAACTGCATCGGCGCCGACGTCTACGGCAATACCGCGACCAACAATACCGGCGGCATTCTCGTCTTCAACATGCCCAACCTGCCGCAACCCGGCTACCGGACCCGCGTCTACGACAATGACGTCTTCTCAAACAATACGGAGAATTTCGGTCATGAGGGAACGCCCGTCGCGAGCGTGCCGGCAGGCTCGGGGATCGTGATCAACTCGAATGACGAGGTCGAGATCTTCAACAACCGGATTTCCGACAACAAGACGGCCAATATCATCATCTCCTCGCTGCACTCCACGGGCTATTCCGATTATTCCGTGCAAGCGGATTTCGACCCCTATCCGGAAACCATCTGGATCCACGACAACACCTATTCGGGGGGCGGCAACGACCCCGACGGACTCGAACTCACGGCGCTCAAGATCGCCATGTTCGGGCTCAATGGCAGCCTGCCGGACGTGCTCTTCGACGGTTATGTCGATGCGGAGAAACAGGTGGACGGAGCCCTTCCCGACGCATTGCGCATCTGCGTCGCCGACCCGGTCGACGTGCTCAATGCCGACGGTCCGAACGGGTATGCCGACCCGCGCGTCGAGACGGACGACTACCGTTGCGAGCTGCCTGCCCTGCCGGCTGTCGAACTCGTCGCCATCGATTGACTGAAGCCCGGCCGGGCGGCCTTGCCGCCTGGCTACCGGACCCCGTGATGCGTTACCTGATCCGCAATACCCTCTTCGCCGCCGCTGCCAGCGCCGTCATGGCCGCGTGCAGCCCCGAACCCGCCGCACAGTCCGCGCCCGAGCCGCAATATATCGCGGACGGTAATCCGCCCCTGCTGTCCGACTGGGGCCAGGTCGGGATCAGCCACGGATCGCTCGTGCTGGGCGAGCATGTCGTCGCCTACGACATGAATACGCCGCTTTTTACCGATTACGCCCACAAGCTTCGGACGATCTGGATGCCGCCGGGCAGTCAGGCGGTCTATCGCGAGGGCGATGTGCTCGACTTTCCGGTCGGGACGGTGATCACCAAGACCTTCTATTACCCGCGCGCCGGCACTGATGCAGACGGCCGGGTCGCCCGCACAGAGAACGCGGCGGTGGATTTTGCGGGCGGCGCCCTGGACATGGATGCGGTCCAGCTCGTGGAGACGCGCATTCTGGTGCATCGGGATACCGGCTGGGTCGCGATCCCCTATCGCTGGAACGATGCGCAGACCGAAGCGCGCCTTCATCGCACCGGTGCGATCATCCCGATGACGCTCGTCTCGGACGATGGCGGCGAGGTAGACTTCGCCTACGTCATGCCGGACACCAATCAGTGCGCGAGCTGCCACGCACCGGATTCCAATACGCGCATCATCTCCCCGATCGGGCCGAAGCCGCGTCACATCAATCGCGACTTCGCCTATGCCGACGGCACCCAGAACCAGCTTGCCCGCCTGGTCGAGGCCGGTTTCCTGACCGGCGCCCCCGACACCTTCCTGGACGCTCCGCGCAATGCGGCCTGGGGCGACGAGACGGCGAGCGTCGAGGACCGGGCCCGCAGCTGGCTCGACTCGAATTGCTCGCATTGCCACAGCCCCGTCGGTCCGGCCGACACGTCCGGCCTCTTCCTCGAACCCGATACGCCTGACGGCCCGCAATTGGGGTTCTGCAAACTGCCCATCGCCGCGGGATCGGGTACCGGCAATCGCCTCTGGGATATCGTACCGGGCGAGCCGGACGCCTCCATCCTGATGTACCGGATCGACAGCGTTGAGCCCGATGTGATGATGCCCGAACTCGGCCGCTCCACGATCCACCGCGAGGCCGTGGAGCTGGTCCGGGAATGGATCGCGGGTCTCGAGGGTGACTGCACGCGCTGACGCGGCGGACGCCCTCTAGTCCAGATAGGCGGCCAGATACCGCTCGAGCGCGGTCAGCGCCTCGCCGAAATAGGCCTCGGCCTTTACGCGGTCGCGGGTGTCGAAGACAAGGATTTCGGCGGCGCAGTAGATTTCCACCGTCATCCGGGCGACGAGGTCGGGATCGCCGTCATGAAACCCGTCCGCCCCGCTGCGCCAGCGCTCCGAGAGCAGATTGGCCAGGCGCAGATTCCATGCCTCGCGTACGGAGCGGAGTTCCGGCGTGGTGAGGGTGAGGCGGAACACGGCACCGTAGGACGGGTTCTCCTCCACCAGCTGCCGCAGGCCAAGGATCATGCCCGTCAGACTGACGCGCCAGGCCGTCTCGGCCGGGTCGGCGAGACGGGCCTTGATGATGCGATCCGTCTGCGCCTTGAACTCTTCCAGGATGGTCCGGTGGATGGAGTAGATGTTCGGGAAATAGCGATAGACCGAGGACACCGGGACGCGCGCCTCGGCAGCGACCGTGCTGGTGGTGATAGCGTCTGTCTCGCCGCGTTCCAGGAGGCGCTTCGTCGCGTCCACGATTTCCAGGATACGCGCCTGCGACCGCTTCTGCCGCGGCGCAGTGCGCTGTTCCAGGTCGACAATTTCGTTGGGAGCCCGTCCGGTCACGTCATGCCTCGCATCGAGTTTCGGGCATACTGCCCAGCCTCCCGGGTGCGAACAAGTGTGACACATATGTGCCGCCAGCAAGCCCATTCAGGTCCGAGCGCCGCAGAGCGCTTGTATAATGAACAGCATTCCGTTTCATGTTTTCTTCCGGCGTCCGGGGGGACGCTTGGGGGAGAGGCAGCGCCCGCCCGCGACCCGGGCGGGCGCGCCCGCCACCACCGCTTTGTCGCGCAGCCTGCATCGGACCGACAGGCGTCAACTGCAACTTCCTTGAGGGGTATGACCTGGCCGTGCGTATCGTGCTACAAGACCGGGATCATCGGGAACGGCTTCATGCGCGCTGGACAATTTCAGACATGGACACGGCTCGGCAGGCTCACAGGCAGCCTGATGGCCCTGCTCGCCTGTCTGACGATCATTCTGGCCGCACCGGCAGCCGTCTTCGCCGACACCGCATCGTCTGAAACCTGCTACCAAGCGGCCGAGGCCGATTGCTGTCATGACGGCATGATGGCCGGAGTCAGTCATATGATGGCGGGTGAAATGCGTCCGGCCGATCAGCCGGCGCATTGCGCCGAGAACGAGTGCGGCGCCATGATCGGGTGCGTCTCGGGCCTGGTCGCGATTCCGTCCGATCGCCTCGCCACCGCCCGTCCCCTGATGGATCGGCACTCCGGTCCGCCACAGACCGGATTGCGGCGCTTCCCGCAGCCCGACCTGCCCGAAGAGCCCCCGCGAGTCTGAGATTCCACGCGGCCGGAGCACCCGGCCGCGGCCCTTGTGAATCGTACAGACTTGTGGAGCCAGTCATGCCCAACCCGTTCCTGCCGGTCGTTCTCGCGACCGCTCTCGCCGCCGGTGCCAATCCGCCGGGCGATGAAACACTGCCCGCCCTCAGCCTGCCGGAAGCCGTCCTGATCGCCGAACAGAGCGACGAGCCAGCGCTCGATGAATGGCGCCTCCGCGCTTCCGCGCTCGACCATCAGGGCGTCACGGAAAGCGCCCTGCCGGACCCGTCGATCCGCATCGCCGCTGCCAATGTCCCGCTACGCGATTTCGATCTTGACCGGGAAGCCATGACCCAGTTCCAGGTCGGCATAAGACAGGCCATCCCGCGCGGCGAGACGCGGCAGCTCCGGCAGGCGCGGCGGGCCTCGGAAGCCGATGCCGCCCGCGCCCGGGAAGCACTTGTCCTGCGCATGATCCGGCAGGATGTGCGCGAACAATGGCTTGAGCTCTATTATTGGGAACGCGCGCGGGACCTGACCGAGGAAAGGCGGGCCGATATCGCCGGCCTGGCGGATGTGGCCACCGCCATCTTCGCCAGCGGACGCTCCAACGGGCATGATGTAATCCGCGTCGATCTGGAGACCGCCGCTCTCGATACGCGGCTCATCGAAATCGATCGTCAGGCCGATATCATTCGCGCCTCGCTCGAGCGCTATATCGGTGCTGACGCCGACCGCCCCCTGCCGGGCCAGCTCCCGATCCTGCCCGCCATACCCGCCTCGGGCGACGCCCTCGAAGCGCTCGCACATCACCCGGACATCAGCGCGCTGAACGCCCGCATCGATGTCCGTTCGCGCGAGGTGGAACTGGCGGAACAGGCCTTCCGGCCCGCCTGGTCGGTGGATGCCGGCTACGGCCTTCGCGGAAGCCGCTCGGACATAGCGAGCGTTGGTGTCAGCGTCCAGATGCCACTCTTCAGCCGCTCGGAAAGACAAGCCGGCGTCAGCGCGGCCCGCGATATGCGGTCTGCGGAAGAGCTGGCCCGTCAAACCCGCCTGCTGGACATGCGCCGCGAGCTGGAGCGCGCCATGCGCCGGCATGACAGCCTGGAGCGCAGCCTGACCCTGCAGACCGAGGACGTCCTGCCCCGCGCCCGGGAAACCGTCGCGGCGGTCCTGAGCGCTTACGAGAATGAGCAGGCTGACTTCGCCGAACTCGTCCGCTCCGAACTCGCCCTGCTCGACGCCGAACTGGCCCTCGTGCGCATGCAGGTCGATCAGCTCCAGGCCCGCGCGGCAATCCTCTACCTGACGGGAGACGTGCAATGAACCGGACCCAGATTCTCATTGCTGCCGCCGCACTCGCCCTGGGCGCTGTCGCAGGCGCGGGCCTCAGCCGCGTCTTCACCGGCGGAGCGGGCGGATCAGGCTCGGGCGATCCGGAAATCCTCTATTGGGTCGCGCCGATGGATCCAAGCTACCGGCGCGACGAGCCGGGCAAGTCGCCGATGGGCATGGACCTCGTCCCGGTCTATGCCGGCGAGGAAGTGTCGGCTGCAGGCGGCGACGACGCCATCCTCATCGACCCCGCCGTCCAGAACAATATCGGCGTCCGCACCGCACCCGTCCGGCGTGTCGATTTCCATGAGGATGTCACCGCAGTCGGTTATATCCAGCCGGTCGATGACCTCACGGCAGTCGTCGATGTTCGCAGCGAGGGGTGGATCGAGGACCTGAGGATCGCCAGCGTCGGAGACCCCGTGGAGGCTGGCGAGCTCCTGTTCCGCATGTACGCGCCCGAGATCGTGGCGGCACAGTCCGAATTCCTGCAGGCTCGCCGCATCGGGCGAAGCCAGCTGGTGTCGGCCTCACGGCAACGACTGAGCGCGCTCGGCATGACGGATGCACAGATCGAATCCGTCGCCCGCGCCGGGCGCCCCTCCCGGCTGGTCGATGTGCGGGCATCGCGCAACGGCATCGTCGTGGCGCTGTCGGTTCGCGAGGGCAGCCATGTCCAGCCGGGCGCGAGCCTCATGACGATCGCCGACCTGTCGGAAATCTGGGTCATGGCCGATGTCTTCGAGGACGAAGCCACGCAGCTGGAGACGGGTCTCGCGGTGCAGATGAGACCACCATCTCGCCCCGGCGAGGTGCGCGAAGGCGTGGTGGAATACATCTATCCGACCGTCGATCCGCGCAGCCGCACCGTGCCCGTTCGCATGCGCTTCGAGAATGAGAGCGGCGATCTGCGGCCCGACAGTTTCGTCAACGTCACCATCCGCTCCCAGCCCCGCCCGAATGTCCTGACGGTCCCGCGCGAAGCCATCATCAGAACCGGGCAATCGGAACGCGTCATCCTCGCCGAGCCGGGCGGTCGCTTCCGTCCGGCGCGGATCGTTGCGGGCCCGACCTCCTCCGGACGTACGGAGATTCTCGAAGGTCTTGCCGAGGGCGAGCAGGTCGTGGTGTCCAGCCAGTTCCTGATCGATTCCGAGGCCAGCCTGCGCGGAGCGATGCTCCGAATGAGCCCGCCCGGCGCGACGGAGGAGCCCGGCGAACCTGCGCCCATCTGGGGCGAGGGCATCGCCGGACGGGTCATGGCGGATCACGGCATGATCGAGGTCGATCACGAGCGCATCGAGGCGATCGGAATGCCGCCGATGCAGATGATGTACTTCACCGAGCCCGATGTGGATCTGTCCATGATTTCCGCCGGCGACCGCCTGCGCTTCCGGCTCATCCCGGACGAGGAGGATGTCTGGCACATCGCGGAGATCGCGCATGCCGCAACCGAAGACTCCGTGAGCGACGACATGTCCGGCCATGAAAACATGGACATGGATATGGGCGGCCAGGACGCGGAGGCGGATCAATGATTGCCGGCATCATACGTTGGTCGGTCGGCAATCGCCTGATCGTCCTGATCCTCGCTGCCCTGATGGCGGCCTATGGAAGCTGGTCGCTGCTGCGCACGCCTCTGGATGCCATTCCGGACCTCTCGGACGTACAGGTCATCATCAAGACCACCTATCCCGGCCAGGCGCCCCAGGTGGTGGAAGACCAGGTCACCTATCCGCTCACCACGGCCATGCTCGCCGTCCCCGGGGCGGTCACCGTGCGCGGCTATTCCTTCTTCAATGACAGCTATGTCTACATCATCTTCGAGGACGGAACGGACCTCTACTGGGCCCGCTCGCGCGTCCTGGAATATCTCTCCCAGGTCGCGCCGACGCTGCCCGAGAGCGCCTCGCCCGCCCTCGGCCCGGATGCGACGGGTGTGGGTTGGATCTATCAGTACGCCCTTGTGGACCGGACGGGCGGACATGACCTCTCCGAGCTGCGCTCTATCCAGGACTGGTTCCTGAAATACGAGCTCCAGACCGTCGAGGGCGTGTCCGAAGTCGCCACGATCGGTGGCATGGTACGTCAATACCAGGTGGTCGCGGATCCGGACCGTCTGCGGGCCTATGGCATTCCGCTCTCGCAAGTTCGCATGGCCATCGAGCGCGGCAATCAGGAAACCGGCGGCCGGGTCATCGAGATGGCCGAGGCCGAATACATGGTCCGGGCCTCCGGCTATATCCGGGGCATAGAGGATCTCGAATCCATCCCGGTCAGCGTCACCGAGACCGGGACGCCCGTCCTCCTCTCCGACATCGCGGAAATCCGCACCGGCCCCGAATTGCGCCGGGGCATCGGCGAACTCAATGGCGAGGGCGAGGCAGTCGGCGGCGTGATCGTGATGCGCTATGGCGAAAACGCCATGGCGACGATCGAGCGCGTCGAGGAAAGGCTGCACGAGCTCGAAGCCTCCCTTCCGGAGGGTGTGGAGATCGTCACAACCTATAACCGCGCCGGCCTGATCGAACGGGCAGTGGACTCGCTGAAGGAAAAGCTGATCGAGGAATTCCTCATCGTCGCGCTCGTCTGCGCGCTTTTCCTCTTCCACCTGCGGTCTTCACTGGTGATCGTCCTCTCCCTTCCCCTGGGTGTTCTCGCCGCCTTCATCGTGATGAATGCGCAGGGCATCAACGCGAACATCATGTCGCTCGGCGGCATCGCCATCGCGATCGGCGCCATGGTCGATGCGGCCATCGTGATGATCGAGAACCTGCACAAGCATATCGAGCGGGAGACGGTCACCCGGGAAAACCGCTGGGAGATCGTCACGAAATCGGCGGTCGAGGTCGGACCGGCCCTCTTCTTCTCCCTGCTGATCATCACCTTCAGCTTCGTCCCGATCTTCGCCCTCGAGGCGCAGGAAGGACGCCTCTTCCACCCCCTCGCTTTCACCAAGACCTACGCCATGGCCGCAGCCGCCGGACTGTCCGTGACCCTGGTCCCGGTCCTGATGGGGTATTTCATTCGCGGCCGGATCACGCCGGAGCACAAGAATCCGGTGAACCGTCTGCTGATCGCCGGCTACAAACCCTTCATCCGGGTCGTGCTCGCCCACCCCTGGGCGGTGATCGGCCTGGCCGGGGTGGTCATGCTCAGTGCCGCCGTGCCGCTTTCGCGCATGGGCAGCGAATTCATGCCCGATCTCGACGAGGGCGACCTGCTCTACATGCCGAGCGCCTATCCGGCGGTCTCCGCCGGGAAAATGACGGAGGTGCTGCAGCAGACCAACCGGCTGATCATGACGGTCCCGGAAGTGCTGACCGCCCACGGCAAGGCCGGGCGGGCGGAAACCGCGACCGACCCGGCGCCTCTGACCATGGTCGAGACCACGATCCAGCTGCGTCCGCGCGAGGAATGGCGGCCAGGCGTGACCATGGACGACATCCGGGCGGAGCTCGATGCGCTGGTCGACGTGCCCAGTCTGACCGATGTCTGGATCATGCCGATCCGCAACCGTATCGACATGCTCGCGACCGGTATCAAGACGCCGGTCGGCATCAAGGTCGCCGGCCCGGATCTCGATGTGATCGCGGAGATCGGCCAGCAGATCGAGGACGTAATCGACGAGGTGCCGGGCACCGCTTCGGTCTATGCCGAACGCGTCACCGGCGGACGGTTCGTCGATATCGATGTGGACCGCCGGGAGGCTGCGCGCTTCGGGCTCAATGTAGCCGATGTCCACGACGTCGTCCGCACGGCGATCGGCGGCATGACCATCACGGAAAGCGTGGAGGGACTGGAACGCTATCCCGTCAATCTTCGCTATCCGCGGGACTACCGGGACTCGGTCGAGAACCTGCGATCCCTTCCGCTCATCTCGCCGACCGGAGCGGAAATCCCGCTCGGCCGGGTTGCGGAAATCTCGATTTCCGACGGTCCGGGTGTGATCCGAAGTGAGAATGCGCGTCTGAACGGCTGGATCTATGTCGACATTTCCGGCGTGGATATCGGGACTTACGTCGCCGATGCCCAGCGGGCCGTGGCCGAATCGATCGAGCTGCCGCCGGGCTATTCCCTGTCCTGGTCGGGCCAGTACGAATACATGGAGCGGGCCAAGGCTCGCCTGGCCATCGTGGTCCCCGTAACCCTGGTGATCATCCTGCTTCTGCTCTTCCTCAACTTCCGGCGCTTCGTTCCGGTGATGCTGATCCTCGGCACGCTTCCGCTGGCGCTGGTCGGCGGTCTCTGGTTCCTCGACCTGCTCGGCTACAACATGTCCGTCGCTGTCGGCGTCGGGTTCATCGCGCTGGCCGGCGTGGCCGTCGAGATCGGGGTGCTGATGATCGTCTATCTCGAAGGCGCGCTGAAGGACCGCAAGGCCATGGCCAAGGCGGAAAATCGCGACCTCACCGTCGCGGATATCCGCGAGGCGGTCGTTGAGGGGGCGCTGATGAGGGTCCGGCCGATCATGATGACGGTCGCGGTCATCATTGCAGGCCTGCTGCCGATCATGTTTGGCTCGGGAACCGGGTCGGAAGTGATGCGGCGGATCGCAGCGCCCATGGTGGGCGGCATGACCAGTGCCACCATTCTTACCCTGCTGGTCATCCCCGCTGCCTTCCTGATCTGGCAGAGCCGGGTCCTTCGCGGACAGACGCGCGCGGAACCCCGCAAAACCGGCAGCGAGCCAGCCTGAGGAGACCGGCATGGATCATGACTCCGACTACGCATCAGGCAGCCTGACCCTGGCGGGCACGGTCGCCATGGGCACCGGGGTCATGATCGGTGCCGGGATCTTCGCCCTGACAGGACAGGTGGCGGAATTCGCCGGACCGGCCTTTCCGCTCGCCTTCCTGTTCGCCGCCGTGATCAGCGGTTTCAGTGCCTACAGTTATATCAAGGTCTCGAACCGCTATCCCTCGGCCGGCGGCATCGCGATGATCCTGAAGAAAGCCTATGGCGAGACCATGATCACCGGTGGCGCCGCTCTCCTGATGGCTTTCTCCATGGTCATCAACGAGAGCCTCGTCGCACGCACCTTCGCGACCTATTCGCTGCAGCTTGTCGACGGCGACCCGCCGGGCTGGCTCGTACCGGTCCTGGCGGTCGCGCTGATTTTCTTTGCCTTCCTGGTCAATATTGCCGGCAACAAGGCGATCGGCACGATCTCGAAACTCTCCGCCATCGCCAAGGTCGGCGGCATCCTCGTCTTTGCCGGGATCGCGCTGATCGCCGGGCAAAGCAGTTTCGGGGCCGCCACGGAAGAGGCGGCAAGCGAGATGAGCTGGAGCGGTTTCCTGGCCGGGACCGCGCTCGCCATCCTCGCCTACAAGGGTTTCACCACGATCACGAACAGCGGCAGCGAAGTCGTCGATCCGGAACGCAATGTGGGCCGCGCGATCATGATCTCGCTGGCGATCTGCCTGCTGGTCTACATGCTGGTCAGCTTCGCCGTCGGCAGCTCGCTCTCGATCGATGAGATCGTGGCGGCGCGCGACTACTCCCTTGCCGAGGCCGCACGCCCGGCCCTGGGCGATGCCGGCGTCCTTTACACGGTCGCCATCGCCATCATTGCGACAGCCTCCGGCGTGATCGCGAGCATTTTCGCGGTCTCGCGCATGCTCGCCATGCTGACCGAGATGGAGCTGATTCCGCACCGCCATTTCGGCATGCCGGGACGGATCCAGAAACACACCCTGGTCTATACCGTGGTCCTTGCCGGGCTGCTCGCCGCCTTCTTCGACCTCGGGCGCATCGCCTCCATGGGCGCCATCTTCTACCTGGTGATGGACATCATCATCCATTGGGGCGTGCTCCGGCATCTGCGCGTGGAGACCGGCGCCCGGGCCCCGGTCCTGGTCGCGGCCATCGTGCTCGACCTGCTCGCACTCGGCGCCTTCATGACCCTGAAAGCCATGACCGACCCCTTCATCATCATCGTCTCCGTCGGAGGCATGATCGCCGTCTTTGCCTTCGAGAAACTCTACCTCTCGCGCTTGCGGGCGCTCGATCCGGGACCCGGACCGACGCACGACTGACGCCGCGCCGGAACGCTGCGGTTGCCGTGAGGGGTCGGGAGAGCAGCTGCGTATTCAGGACAAATCCGGAGGAGTTCGCGTGTCCCATCGCTTTCTGGTCGGCCTGACCGCCCTGCTATTCGCCTTTCTGATCGCCGCTGGCGCAGCCAGCGCCCATCCGCCCGCCCAGCATTCCGGCCCGGCGGAGGAAGACGCCATGCAACAAGCCCCGACCGGCGACCCGGTCGGCGAGGAGGCGGAGACCGGGGCGGGCACCGGGGAAGACGCCAATGCGCACACCGGCTCGCATGCGCATGACGCGGCCGCGAACGCCGCCGGCAACGCGGACCATCAGGACATGCCCGGGACCGAAGCCGGCCATCACGACCCGGCCGGAGCAGCGCCCTGCGATGACGGCCATGCCGCACCCCACATGGAGAGCGGGGCCGCTGCGGCGCCCGCCGGCGGGCACGCCCATTGGGGCGACCACGGTCCGCAAAGCGATCTCGAACGTGCGATCGCCCGTCTCGGCGCGCTGCATTCCGTCGCGGTGCATTTCCCGATCGCGCTCATGCTGGCAGCCGCGCTGGCGCAGATTCTCGCCTGGATGCGGCCCGGCACCGGCTTCGGTCAAACCGTTCGCTTCCTTGCCTGGACCGCCGCTCTGGGCGGTCTCGGCGCCGGCCTTCTCGGCTGGGCCCATGCCGGCCCGATGGCCACCGGCGAAAGCGGCATAATGGCTGCGCACCGCTGGATCGGAACCGCCCTGACGGCCGGCCTGTTCGCGGTCGCCGTCCTCGTGGAACTGCGTAGCCGCCGCCCCGGCGCCCTGACCGACTGGCTGGCCGGGACCGCCATTCTGGCCGGCGCCGCCCTCGTCGCCGTCAACGGCTTCCTCGGCGGTTCGCTGGCGCATGGCGGACTGCGCCACTTGATGGGCGGCTGAAACGCCAGCCACCTGCTATGATGATTGCAATGCCTTGAACGGGGAGACTGAAAATGATGACGACGAGCCTTGCGGCACTGGCCGCGACCCTGACCCTTTCGACCGCGCTGGCCGATGGGCACACCGCCTCGGAACAGGACGTCGAAACTGTCCTGGAAGCCTATTCCGGCGCATTGTCGCAGGAAGATGTCGCGTCGGCGGAAAACTGGGTCCTGGCCGAGGGCGAGGATTTCACCATTTTCGAGGGATCGGGGAAGGATGTCGGCTGGGCCGGCTATCGCGACCATCATCTGGCCCCGGAATTCGCCGCCGAGCATGTCAGTTTCGAAGTCTATGACTGGCGCGATTACGACATCCGCGTGGGCAGCGAGATGGCCGTCGCGACCTTCGACATCCGCATGGAATACACCGTACGCGGCGAGGCCCGCGAACGCGATGCCCACGGCACCGCCATCCTCGAGATGACGCCGGACGGCTGGCGCATCCGCCATCTCCACACATCCTGACCTGACCGGAGCGCAGCATGATGGATGACACGCTCGACCGGCAACTGGCCCGACTCGCGGAGCGCCTGCCCGATCTCGATCCCGACTTTGCCGAAACGGTAAGGGCGCGGACGCAGGACAAAGGCGATGCGCGCGGGAGCCGTACCGGTCTCGCGCCCGCGATCAGCGTCAGGGCGGCACCGGCCTTGCTGGCGCTCGCCATCGGCATCCTCGCCGGTGGCCTGGCGGTCGGCCGTACCGATCCACCCGATGCGCTCGCCGTATTCGATACCGGAACCGATCATCTGCTCGGAGGTCGTCTCTTCGACGAGGATGGCCGGTCATGATGTGGCGCACGGCACTGGTCGCGGCGATTTTCGGTTTCCTCGCCGGCCTGGCGGGCGTCTGGTGCGGCCTCGCCCTGTTCGGCAATGCGGGTCCGGACGAGCGCTCAATCCACGACATCGTCCATGACGAGATCACGCTGACCGAGGCGCAGGATGCCCGCATCCACGCCCTGGAGGAAGCATTCGCGGCCGAACGCGCGGACGTGGAAGCGCGCATGGCGCAGTCGCGCCGGCAGATCGGGGAGGCCCTGCTCGCCGATCATGCGCTGTCGCCGGACGTGATCGAGGCAGCAGACCGTTTCCACGATGCTATGGGCGAATTGCAGATCAGGAGCCTGACCCACGTGCTCGCCATGCGGGCCGAGCTCGACCCGCAGCAACAGGCCTATTTCGACGCCCGGCTGGCCCAGTCCTTCGATGTCGCCGACTGAGTCAGCTCCTCCGGCCCCGGACGGTCAGAGCGATGCCGCCCTTGTCCGGGCCGCCGCCGGCGGCGAGGACAAGGCTTTCGATCGGCTGATGAGCCGGCACGCGCCGCGTATCGTCCGCTTCCTCACGCAACAGACGGGCGATGCCGCCGCCGCCGAGGACATCGCCCAGGACAGCTTCGTCGCGCTCTATCGGAATCTGGACCGTTTCGATCCGGACAAACCCTTCGAGACCTGGCTCTTCACGATCGCGCGCAACAAGATGCGCGACCATTTCAGGCGACGGACCGTCCTGCGCTGGCTGGGCGAAGAGACCGATTTCGACCGGTTCGAGGGAGGCGAGGCCGACCCGGAAACCATCGCCGGGGATCGCGGCGAACTGCGCCGCCTCAGCGACGACCTTGCGCGCCTTCCCGAAGGACTGCGGACACCGCTGCTCCTCGCCTCGGTAGAAGGTATGCCACTGGCGGAAATCGGCACGGTGATGGGCCTGACCGAAAAAGCGGTCGAGGTGCGCATCTACCGGGCACGGAAGGTACTCAGGTCACGTCGCCCGGGCGAGGCCTGACATAGTTATGCGCCTTTGATGCCCGGCCAAGGGCAACCGCCCCGCCCCAGTTCCGGTCAAGCCTCTGGCATCGCTCACTGACCGTCGCGACCTTCTGAATCGGCGGCTTCTATATGTTCCGAGAATCTCTGAATCAGACGGGGCATGAGATACCGGGCCGTCGTGTGGTCCTGCCAGAACGGATTCATGAACACGCAGCGAACGAGACTCAGCGTATCGGTGTCGCGTTTTCCGCCATAGCTCGCCAGATGAGAATCGATCAGGCGGCCATAAGAATCCGCGCTCAGAACGGTCTTCGAAACCGAGAAATCCGGATCCTTCTGGAATTTGGCGAAGACCGCTTCGGTTCTCGCATTTGACGCCGAGAGCGCCTCCCCGGATTCGGCGAGACTGAAACAGGAAATATTGGTGTCGGCGGGCAGGATATGCACCAAGGAAAGCGCATCGGCGAGATCGCGTTCGAAATGCCGGCGTGTCTCCACCGTCACTGCCAGCATGGCGCCGAACCGGTCGGCGCCGAACCCCATCGCCTTGCCGCTCAGCCAGGTCGCGGCGGCACCGGCGGCACTGCGCGAACCCTCCAGCGTGCAGGCCCATTTGTCGTTCGTCGCCGCCCGCTCGATATAGGGCGCCTGGAAGGACGAGGCGAGATAGCCGGTCTTGTCGCGGGTCAGGAAGGCGCCGCAGGCATAAGGCACATAGCCCAGCTTGTGCGGATCGAGCGTGACCGACTCCGTCCGCGCAATGGCCCGCAGGGCAGCGGCCCGGTCCGCCGCGAGGACGCTCTCGGAATCGCCGTCGAGCATGGAACAAAAAAATCCGCCATAGGCAGCATCGACATGATGCCAGATATCGATGCCGTCGGCGCGATAGCGGTCGAGCAGATCGCAGACGCGGTGCACGGGATCGATCTCCCCCGCCTCTGTGGTACCGGCCACGCTGACCACCGCCAGAACCGGTCGTCCCGCCTCACGCGCTTTCTCGATCAAGCCTTCCAGCGCATCGACATCGAGCCGCCCTCCCGCATCCAGCGGCGCATTCCAGAAGGCCGACTCGCCCAGACCGAACACATTCGCGGCCTTGCGCCAGGAAAAATGCTTGTTGCCCGGCGTGATGACGACGGGTCCTCGCCATGGACGCCCGGTTGCGGCCGTCAGGCGTTCGGCCATTTCGAACGGATTGCCGAGAACACCGCTGCAGCCGCGCAGGGACGCATCGTCCACGTCTGCCCTCGCCTCGCGCTCGCGATAGGTCTGCCATCCCATATGCCCGGCCTCGAACGCATTGCAGGACCGGCCGGTCTGTTCGGCCTCCCAGAGGGCAAGCGCAAGGAAATGGTCGAGCCGGAAGCGCGCCCGCCAGATCGCCTCGAAATTGGCGACCGTACCACCGCCGGTGAAATGCCCCTGCGCGAGCGCCGGGTCATAGCCGACCATGTCGGCCAGCATGGCGATCGCCTCGTCTTCCATGGCACCGCCGACGCGGGCGACCTCGCGGGAGGTATTGTTGGGATTGTGGAGCAGTGTCGCAAAGTGACCGAACAAGGCCGGAAGCGACGTCTCCGAAACCATGTGGCCATTATAGCGCGGCGTGTATTTCGGGACCTCCGAGCACAACATGTCGCGCAAGGTCCGCAGATTCTGGGCCAGCCGCTCACGCTCTCCGAGAAATTCGGCCGACAGCCGGCGGTCGTCCGGCAGCGGCGACGGGTCGTCCGGGAAGAGCGACTTCCGCCAGTCGAACCAGTGATCGAGGATCGCCTGGAATTCGGCGCGCACCCAGGCGGCGTTCTCCGATTTCGGTCCGAGGAAATAGGCATCGCTGGAGAAGGAAGATCCGGTCATTGGACGGTCCGTTCTGGATTGGCGGCCAGGCTTAACCTGCCTCGCCTGTTGCATGGCCGACAATCGACCACTCGCACGCCGCGGCGGCAAGCCTTGCAAGCGCGTTGTTCGCGCTCGGCTCGCACCGGGAGCTAACTGTGTTCGCGCGCTCTGGCCGGCGCTCCGATCTGGGCCGAAAGCCGCCCGGGAAATTGGCGCGACAATTGAGAAAACGAGGACACGGTGACGTCCAGGTCGCGGATGAGACCGTTCGAGATCGAATAGATCCAGCCATGTACGGCGACAGATTGCCGCCGGCGCCAGGCATCCTGGACGATCGGATTGCAGGCGACCGAGCGGACCTGAGCCGCGACATTCGCCTCGCACAGGGCGTCGAGCCGGGCATGTTCATCACGTATGCGAAGCAGGTGATCGGCCCATTCGTCGGAGATTTCGCGGATCGGCTGTAGCCAGTGGTCGATCAGGCCGTGACGCTTGCCCGACATCGCGGCTGCGACACCGCCACAGCCATAGTGACCGCATACAATGATATGCTTCACCTTCAGAGCCTCGACCGCGAACTGGAGGACCGAAAGGAAGTTGGCGTCGCTCGGCGGGGCGATATTCGCCACATTCCGGTGCACGAAGAGCTCGCCGGGGTCGAGGCCAACAATATCGTTTGCCGGGACGCGGCTGTCCGAACATCCGATCCAGAGATAATCCGGGCTTTGCTGCTGTGAGAGACGCCGGAAGAAGTCCGGATCGGCTTCGGTTTTCGAGTCTGCCCATACCTGGTTGTTCTCGAGGAGTTCGCTGATCATCGCAGTATACCCTCCGGACGTCGGGGCCCCGGGCCCGGCAGCGCCGGGCCCGGTCAGCCGTTATCGATTGAATGTCAGCGCGAGCCAGACCTTGTCGCGGCTCGCCGGACCACCGGCCTCGCCATCGAAGGAGGCGGCTTTCAGCTGGACGGACACATGCTCGGTGAGCGTCGAGGTGATCACGAAGTCGAGTTCCGAGCCGAAGTCGATGCTGCCGGTCTCGCTTTCAAAATCGTGATAGACGATCGCCGCGCTCAAGCCGGTTCCGAACGGAACCTCGTCGAAACGATAACTGCCGCGCAGATAGGCATCCCGGACGCCGACACCCGGCGTTGCCAGAAAGACATCGGCCCAGCCCTGGAATTTATGCAGCGTCGCCAGCGGCGTACTGAAACCCTGCACGCCATCGCCTTCCAGCTGTTCGATGCCGATGGCACCGCTCAGCCCGTTGCGGCTCAGACTGGCTTCGGCACGGATCATCGACAGGTCGAAATCGCGCGGTGCGTCCGCATAGTCCGTTTGCCACGCATATTCGAGGAAATAGCCGAAGCTCACACCTTCGCCGAACTCATGCCGGCCGCGCCAGCTCGCGCCATAGGTCGCGCTGGACAGCGCGGCGACGTCCTCGACATCGGCGAGGAAAGCGAAACCCGTGAGGGTTCCCGCTTGCATCTCGTGCGACGCCATCAGCGCGTGCGTCTGCATATCCAGCTCTCCGGCCGGGTGGTCGTCGCCGAAAATGCGATGCGCACGGTCGATATAGGCATAGGTGAATGTCGTGTTCTCCAGCGATCCGTTGGACGCGACGAAAGCGTCGAAGGTCTGCTCGTTCTGCCGGAAGCCGACATTGCCGACATAGCGCGCATCGCCGAGGATGATGCGCTGGCGCCCGAGGATCAGGTTCGTGTCCTCGAAGCCGGAATAGCTGACCTGGAGCCGGTTCAGCTCCGTGGCTTCCGGATCCGCAATAACCGGATAGCCCGGCAACCCGTTGATCGTGTCGTTGAAGTCGTCGACGAGATGAAGAACATTCTCGCCCTCAACCAGGAAGCTGAACCCGTTATAGACATCGCTCTCGTATCCGAGCCGCGTACGCAGGGTCAGCGCTTCGGCTTCATTGGGCGCTCCGGACAGGTCGACCGTCTCGGCTCGCAGCCGCATGTTCAGGATGATATCCCCGTCTGCGAGGGCGGGGCCTGCCCCCGCCAGCAACGCAGCCGTGCTCACTGCGGCGCACACGGCGCCGTTCACGTTGGAAACGCGTTTCATGACCTATTTCCCTTGTGTTGCCGGCTCCCCCGATGGTGCCGGCCATGCGTGGCCGCTACTGGACGAGCGGAGACGATGCTCCATCCAGCTTGACGCCCTCGATCTTCGACGCACCGACCACGAGCGCGACGAACTGGGCGACGGCACGGCGCCAGCTGGCGTCGCGCAAGAACTCCTCGACGAGAGGGCGGGCCGCATCGAAGTCGAGCGGCTTGCCCGGCAGCTTCGACCGGAGACGGATTACGTGGAACCCGTATGGCGTTTCCACCGGTTCGGAGCAGAGTTCGCCAGGTTCCAGAGCCGCCATCGCGGCCTCGAATTCCGGTGTGGTTTCGCCGCGAACCACCTGGCCGAGCGCTCCGCCCTCGCCCGATGAGGCGCAATCGGAGCGGTCACGTGCGAGGCGGGCGAAATCGTCCGGCTTGTTGCCCAGGTGCTTGATCAGCACCTGGGCCTGTTCGCGTGCCTTTTCATAAGCATCCGCATCGTCGGCGCGGGCCTGCAGCAGAATGTGTTCAGGCTCGAAAATATCGGGCGTGCGGAGCTTCTGGCGGTTGTTCTCGAAATAGCGCCGAAGGCTTTCCTCGTCCGGATCCGGCGTGATGACCTCACGTTCGAGAAGGGCGCGGATGAGCGCGTCCTCCTCGCTTTCTTCGCGGCCATCCTCATCCTGCTGCGGTTCGGCTTTGAGATCGCGTTCCCTCGCGGCCTGCAACAGAGCTTCCTTGATCGCGAGCGCTTCGGCGGCGGCCTTCCAGGCCAGCTCCGGTCGCGCAGCGGGATGATGCTGCGCTTCCGAGGCGATGGCTTCCGGTTCGATCCGCACGCCATTGACGCGCACGTCCGGCGTTGCCTGTTTCGGTGTCAGGATGGAGTGGGTCATTTCGCGCCTCCTGCCGGCGCCTTGCGCCGGACCACCTGGTATCCCCGGCGGAAGATGTAGCGGGCAGGCGCGCTGAAGATGTGCACCAACCGCGTGAACGGGAAGATCAGGAAGATCGTCAGGCCGAGGAAGATGTGCAGTTTGAAGATCCAGTGAGCGTGCGAGATATAGCTCGCCGCATTGAAGTCGAAGATGAAGATGCCCTGCGCCCAGGCCATGAAGGTCGTCATTTCATGGCCGTCCAGATGCTGCATGGAAACGGCGATCGTGCCGAGGCCGAGCAGTAGCTGGACGTAGAGAATCACCAGGATGGCATTGTCGGAGAAGTTCGACGTCTTGCGTATGCGCGGATCCGCGAAGCGGCGGTGCATGAGCAGGGTCGCACCGATCAGCGCCAGGACGCCCGCGACGCCGCCGGCGATGATCGCCAGCAGCTGTTTGGCGCCATGGCCGATGCCGAGCGCATCGAAGACCGCGATCGGCGTGAGCAGTCCCACGAGATGGCCGAAAAAGATGACCAGGACGCCCAGGTGGAAGAGGACCGACCCGGTCACCAGCTGGCGCCGGCGCAGGAGCTGACTCGACCCCGCACGCCAGGAATAGGGCTCGCGGTCGTAACGGATGATCGAACCGATCGCGAAGACGGCGAGCGCGATATACGGATAGATGCCGAACAGGGCTGTGTGGAGAAAGTCGCTCATGACCGAGCCTCCCGCGTCCGTTGGGCCGGCGCTGCCGGCGCATTCATATTGCTGATCATCTGGTCGGCCAGGGGACAGCCCTCCTCGCCGGGTCCGAACGTGACCTGCTCTTCTTCCCAGGCCCGGTCGAGCGCCTCCAGATCGTCCGGATCGTCATCCTCCGTCCGGACATCTTCAGGCGTTGCCGCGGCCTGGCCGCTCGTCAGTGTCAGAAGGGCACGGAAGACCGCTGCATAGATGGACTTCCGCTTGCGCAGGCGGTCGCGCAGGGCTTCGAGGACGTGGGCCGGTTCGCTGACCAGTTCCCGCGCCTCCGGCTCCGGCAGGGTGGAGAGGAATTCAAGGAAGAGCGGCAGATAGTCCGGCAGCTCGCGGGCTGATATCTCGAGCCCGCGCTCGGCATAGAGCCGCTGCAGATCGACCATGGCCTGCCCGCGATCCCGGCTCTCGCCATGCACATGCTCGAACAGGTGCAGCGAGAGCGATTTGGACCGGTCGAACAGGGCGACGTATCGCTCCTGCAGATCGTAGAGGTCGCGTGAGGCGAGCTGGTCGATCAGATGGCCCAGGCGCAACCGCTGCCCGGCGGGCAATAGCGCTTCCTCGTCGAGGACGCTGCGGAAGTCGGGAGCCGCGGCCTGTATTTCGGCCGTCGGATAGCTCAGAAGAGCCGCGAGAACTCTGTATGTGCGGACCATCAGGCCTTCTCCATCGGGTTCATGGGATTGTTCTTCTTCGGCTTCCCGAACAGGGAGCTGCTCGAAGCACCATCGGAACAGCCATTGCCGAAGCTGAACCCGCATTCGCCGCGCAGGTCGTAGGCGTTCTCGGCGTATTCGCGGTGACTGGTCGGGATGACGAAGCGGTCCTCGTAGTTCGCGAGGGCCATGATCTTGTACATGTCCTCGATCAGGGCCGGCGTCAGACCGACGCGTTCGGCGACTTCGGCGTCGATCACGCCGTCCACCGTCTTCGCCCGCATATAGGCCCGCATGGCGAGCATGCGTTCGAGCCCGAGCGCGACCGGCTCCTCATCGCCGGCGGTGAGCATGTTCGCCAGGTATTTGAGCGGGATGCGCAGGGAGCGGACATCCGGCATCTCGCCATCCACACCGATCGCGCCGGCTTCCGCCGCACTGTTGATCGGAGAGAGCGGCGGCACGTACCAGACCATGGGAAGGGTGCGGTATTCCGGGTGGAGCGGGAAGGCGACCTTCCACTCCATCGCCATCTTGTAGACCGGCGATTCCTTGGCCGCTTCCAGCCAGGCGTCCGGCACACCGTCCTTGCGCGCCTGCGCCTGGACTTCGGGATCGTGCGGATCGAGAAAAATGCCGAGCTGGGCATCGTAGAGCTCCTGCTCGTTTTCCGCCGATGCCGCTTCCTCGATCCGGTCCGCATCATAGAGCAGCACGCCGAGATAGCGGATGCGACCGACGCAGGTTTCCGAACACACGGTCGGCTCGCCTGCCTCGATGCGCGGATAGCAGAAGGTGCACTTCTCCGATTTGCCCGAAGACCAGTTGAAATAGATCTTCTTGTAGGGGCAGGCGGAGACGCACATCCGCCAGCCGCGGCACTTCTCCTGGTCGATGAGGACGATGCCGTCCTCTTCGCGCTTGTAGATCGCGCCGGAGGGACAGGAGGCCACGCACGCCGGATTGAGGCAGTGCTCGCACAGGCGCGGCAGATACATCATGAAGGTGTTCTCGAACTCGCCGTAGATCTCCTTCTGGACACCTTCGAAATTATAGTCCTTGGAGCGCTTCGAGAACTCGCCGCCCAGGATTTCCTCCCAGTTCGGACCCCACTCGATCTTCTCCATCCGCTCGCCGGTAATCAGCGAGCGCGGACGGGCCGTCGGGAAGGCCTTGCTTTCCCCGGCGGTCTGGAGGTGTTCGTAGTCGAAGGTGAAGGGCTCGTAGTAATCGTCGATTTCCGGCAGATCCGGATTGGCGAAAATCTTCGCCAGGATCCGCCATTTCGAGCCCATTTTCGGGCGCAGCGAGCCATTGCCGTTCCGGGTCCAGCCGCCATTCCAGCGCTTCTGGTTCTCCCAGTCCTTCGGATAGCCGATACCAGGCTTGGTCTCGACATTGTTGAACCAGGCGTATTCGACGCCTTCACGATTGGTCCAGACGTTCTTGCAAGTGACGGAACAGGTGTGACACCCGATGCACTTGTCGAGATTGAGGACCATGCCGATTTGTGCACGGA
This sequence comes from Maricaulis sp. B-26, assembly GCF_056857855.1. Lineage (NCBI taxonomy): Bacteria > Pseudomonadati > Pseudomonadota > Alphaproteobacteria > Maricaulales > Maricaulaceae > Maricaulis > Maricaulis sp. B-26. The sequence continues at coordinate 88,657 of NZ_JBSXNX010000017.1, read as the reverse complement.
TCTTCATTCTGCGGCCTCCTTCGCATCGGCGGCCGGGCCTTCGAGCCAATCGACCTTGTTGAGCTTGCGCACGATGACGAACTCGTCGCGGTTGGATCCGACCGTGCCGTAATAGTTGAAACCGTAGGACTGCTGGGCATATCCGCCGATCATGTGGGTCGGCTTCAGCGTGGCCCGGGTAACCGAGTTGTGGATACCGCCACGCTGGCCGGTCATCTGCGACCCGGGCACGTTCACGATCTTCTCCTGTGCGTGATACATGAAGATCGTGCCTTCCTTGATGCGCTGCGAAACGACGCAGCGGGCCACCAGGGAGCCGTTGGCGTTATAGGCCTCGACCCAGTCGTTATCCTCGAGTCCGGCCGCTTGCGCGTCCGTCTCGGAGAGCCAGACGATCGGTCCACCGCGAGACAGGGTCAGCATCAGCAGATTGTCCGTATAGGTGGAGTGGATGCCCCATTTCTGGTGCGGTGTGATGAAGTTCAGAACGATCTGCTTTTCGCCGTTCGACTTCTTGTCGATCACCGGCGCCACCGCCTTGGTGTCGATGGGCGGCCGGTAGACGCACAGCCCCTCGCCGAAGGCGAGCATCCATTTATGGTCCTGGTAGAGCTGCTGGCGGCCGGTCAGCGTACGCCACGGAATGCGCTCGTGCACATTCGTGTAGCCGGCATTGTAGCAGACATGTTCGCTCTCCAGACCCGACCAGGTCGGCGAGGAAATGATCTTGCGCGGCTGGGCCTTGATGTCGCGGAAGCGGATCTTCTCGTCTTCCTTGGGCAGGGCCAGGTGCTTGTGATCTCGACCGGTGTTCTTCGACAGGGCGTCCCAGGCTTTCACGGCCACTTCGCCATTGGTCTCGGGGGCCAGCATGAGGATGGTCTCGGCCGCGTGGATGGCGGTCTCGATCTTCGGACGTCCCGCAGCGGCGCCGTCGGCATGGACACCGTTGAGCTCGCCGAGGAGTTCGACCTCATGCTCGGTATTCCAGCCAATGCCCTTGCCGCCATTGCCGAGCGTGTTCATGAGCGGGCCAAGCGAGGTGTATCGAGCGTAGAGGTTGGGATAATCGCGCTCGACCACCGCAATCTGCGGCATGGTCTTGCCGGGAACCGGATCGCATTCGCCCTTCTTCCAGTCCTTCACGTCGACCGCCTGGGCGATCTCGCCGGGCGTGTCGTGCAGGATCGGCGTCAGGACCACATCCGTTTCGACCCCCAGTTCTTCCGGAGCGATCTCGGAGAATTTCTTCGCGATGCCCTTGAAGATGTCCCAGTCGGAACGCGCTTCCCATGCCGGGTCGACCGCCTTCGTCAACGGGTGGATGAAGGGGTGCATGTCCGACGTGTTCATGTCGTTCTTCTCGTACCAGGTGGCCGTCGGCAGAACGATGTCGGAATAGACGCAGGTGGTGGACATGCGGAAGTCGATGGCCACGAGCAGGTCGAGCTTGCCTTCCGGCGCTTCGGCCACCCACTTCACCTCTTCCGGACGCATCTCCTCTTCGCACTCCTCGCCGAGCACGCCGTGTTGCGCGCCGACCAGGTGCTTGAGGAAATATTCGTGTCCCTTGCCCGAAGACCCCAGGAGGTTTGAGCGCCAGACGAAGAGATTGCGCGGCCAGTTGACCGGGTCGTCCGGATCCTCGCAGGACATTTCCAGTTCGCCGGATTTCAGCCGGTCGACGATATAATCCTTGGGATCCTTCCCGTCCGCCTCCGCTTCGCGAGCGAGCTCAAGCGGATTGGCCTTCAGCTGCGGCGCCGACGGCAGCCAGCCCATACGCTCGGCACGGACATTCCAGTCGATCATGGTGCCGGACCAGTCTCCGTCCGGCGCTGTGGGCGAGAGGATTTCCTTCGCGCTCAGCGTCTCGTAGCGCCATTGATCGGTGTGCGCATACCAGCAGGAGGTCGAGTTCTGATGCCGCGGCGGACGGTTCCAGTCGAGCGCGAAGGCGAGAGGCTGCCAGCCGGTCTGCGGCCGAAGCTTTTCCTGACCGACATAGTGCGCCCAGCCACCGCCGGACTGACCGACACAGCCGCACATCACCAGGAGATTGATGATCCCCCGGTAGTTCATGTCCATATTGTACCAGTGGTTCAGACCGGCCCCGAGAATGACCATCGACTTGCCCTGGGTCTTTTCGGCATTGGTCGCGAATTCCCGGGCGACGGCGACGATCTTGTCCCGCGGCACACCGGTGATCGCCTCCGCCCAGGCCGGGGTATAAGGCATCATGTCGTCATAGGACTTGGCGGAAAAATCGCCGCCCAGCCCGCGATCGAGGCCGTAATTGGCGCAGAACAGATCGAAGACGGTGGCGACCATCGTCTCTCCGTCGGCCAGCTGCAGCTTCTTCACGGGAACCTTGTGGTCGAGCACGTCCGGATGGTCCGTGCCGGCGAAAGCGTCGTGGCCCTTGTTTCCGAAATAGGGGAAGCCGACATCGACGACATCGTCGTGCTTTTCGTCGAGAATGAAGGAAAGCTCGAGGTCGATCTCCTCGCCCTGGCCGTCCTTCTGCTCGAGATTCCACTTGCCCTCTTCGCCCCAGCGGAAACCGACGGAGCCCTGCGGGGTGACGATGCGGCCCGACTTGCGGTCGAGCGCAACGGTTTTCCATTCCGGATTATTGTCCTCGCCCAGCGAACCGTCGAAATCCGAGGCCCGCACAAGGCGATCCGGGACGTAGCGGCCGTCTTTCTCGACCAGCCGCACCAGGTTCGGCATGTCCGTGTTTTCGCGCGCATACTGCTCGAAATACGGAGCCTGGCGATCCAGATGATACTCGCGCAGGACGACATGACCGAAGGCAAGCGCCAGCGCCGCATCCGTACCCTGTTTCGGGTTCAGCCAGACATCGCCGAACTTGGAAGCCTCCGAATAGTCCGGGCAGATCACCGCGCTCTTCGTGCCCTTGTAGCGGGCCTCGGTATAGAAGTGCGCATCCGGTGTCCGCGTCTGCGGCACGTTGGAACCCCAGATCAGCAGGTAGCCCGCATTATACCAGTCGGCGGACTCCGGAACGTCCGTCTGCTCGCCCCAGGTCATCGGGCTCGCCGGCGGCAGGTCGCAATACCAGTCGTAGAAGGACATGCAGACGCCGCCGAGAAGCGACAGATAGCGGGAACCGGCTGCGTAGGAGACCATCGACATGGCCGGGATCGGCGAGAAGCCGAAGACGCGGTCCGGTCCGTAGGTCTTCGCGGTGTAGGCATTGGCCGCGGCGATGATTTCCGTCACCTCGTCCCAGTCGGCGCGCAGGAAGCCGCCCGCACCGCGTTTGGAGACGTAGGCGCGGCGGGTGTCCGCATCCTGCTGGATCGACCGCCAGGCCGCGATCGGCTGCATGGTCTCGCGCGCCTTGCGCCAGGCCTTGAGAAGCCGCGACCGGATCAGCGGATACTTCACCCGGTTGCCGGAATACATGTACCAGGAATAGCTCGCTCCGCGGGAGCAGCCGCGAGGCTCGTGATTGGGAAGATCGGGCCGCGTGCGCGGATAGTCGGTCTGCTGGGTTTCCCAGGTGACCAGCCCGCCCTTGACGTAGATCTTCCAGCTGCAAGACCCGGTGCAGTTCACGCCATGGGTCGAACGGACGATCTTGTCGTGCTGCCAGCGCTTGCGATAGGCGTCTTCCCAGCCCCGGTCCTCCCGGGTGGTCACGCCGTGACCATCCGAGAAGGATTCCTGCTGGCGGGTGAAGAAAGTGAGACGATCGAGGAGATGGCTCATACGGGTCGCTCCTACGGGTTGTACATGTAAGTGGCGGGACGCATCGAGGCGGGACGCAGATAGAACCACCAGTTCAGTGCGATGCAGACGGCATAGAAGGCGGCGAAGCCATAGAGCGCGTATTCAGGCGTGGTCGCGTTGATCTGCTCGCCGAACACTTTGGGGATGATGAACGCGCCATAGGCCGCGACTGCGGAGGTCCAGCCGAGGACCGGGCCTGCCTGTTCCTTGTCGAACACCATCGCGATGGTGCGGAAGGTCGAGCCATTGCCGATTCCGGTCGCCGCGAACAGGATCAGGAAGAGCCCCAGGAACGGCCAGAAATACTGTTCCGGGGTGGCCGAGGCGTAGGCTTCCTTCATGAAGTAGGCGACGCCGAGCGCTGCGGCGACCATGATCACCGAGATGATCTGGGTCACCATCGCGCCGCCGAACCGGTCAGCCAGCTTGCCGCCGACCGGCCGGATGAGCGCGCCGATGAAGGGGCCCGTCCAGGCGAACATCAGGGCGCTCGGGCCGTTCGGGTTCGCCAGGTCGTGCGTCATCACGCCATCGACCATCACGTGCTGGTAGCCGAAGATCACCTTGATCGCGAGACCGAAGGCGGCCGCATAGCCGATGAAGGAGCCGAACGTCATCGTGTAGATGACCGTCATCGCCCAGGTATGCTTGTTGTTAAAGATCTTGTACTGGCGGTCGAGGCTCTTGCGGATCGCGCCCGGGATCATTTTCAGCGCGAACACGGTCGCGGCGATCACGAGCGGCAGCACCAGCCATTTCGACACGTTCCAGCCCGAGCCGCCGGCGCCTTCCGGCAGCATCAGCCACAGGCCGGCCGAGGCGGTGACCAGGCCGATAAGAAGCATGCCGATGATCTTGCCGAAGGCCGCCGGCGTCGACCCGATTTCCGGCGAGACGTGCTCGTCGACGATATTGTTCATGCCGAACCAGGCCGCCACGACGACGGGCACCAGGATCACCACCCAGATGAAGCCTGCATTGTGCAGATAGGTCGGCGTGCCGGCGGCGATCTTGCCGATCAGCGTACCGGACGTGTTCTCCAGGATCATCGGGGCGCCGCCGAAGACGCCGGCCGTCATCACCAGAGGGATGAGGATCTGCATCGTGGTAACGCCGAAATTGCCGAGACCGGCATTCATGCCCAGCGAATAGCCCTGCACCTTCTTGGGGAAGAAAAAGGAGATGTTGGACATCGACGAGGCAAAATTGCCGCCCCCGAAGCCCGACAGCAGCGCCATCAGCTGGAACTGCCAGAGCGGGGTGTCGGGGTTCTGCAGGAGGATGCCGGTCCCGGCCGCGGGGAGGATCAGGAGCGCCGTCGTCAGGAAGATCGTATTGCGTCCGCCGGCCATGCGGATGAAGAAGGTCGACGGGATACGAAGGGTCGCACCGGTCAGGCCTGCGATGGCAGCCAGCGTGAACAGCTCACCCTGGCTGAACGGGAAGCCGAGATTGAGCATCTGGACCGTGATGATGCCCCAGTAGAGCCACACGGCGAAGCCGCAGAGCAAGGCCGGGATCGAGATCCAGAGGTTACGATTGGCGATTTTCCGTCCCGTGGATTCCCATTGCTCTGGGTCTTCCGGGTTCCAGTCCTTGAGGTCCTTGGCCATCGAAGGCTCCTTGTTTCAAAAATTCTGGTGGGCTGGGCCCCGCCCCGATCCGGGGCGGGCGGGGAAGGGCCCAGACCGGCTTCAGCGAACGGGGCGCACCGTCGTGTCGCTGAATGACTTTCCGGACGCAGCGGCGCCCTCCCGCCCGGCCGCGGGAGCGGGCACGGGAAGGTCGGGCACATCGCTGAGATGCTGTTCCTTGCTGAGTTCCGGATACTTGCGGTGTTCGGTCCGGCGGATCGCGACATGCATCCAGATCGTCGAGACCAGGACGATCACGAACATCAGCATGAAGCAGCTGGTCCAGACGCCGGTCAGATCATTCATGATGCCGAATGTGATGGGCAGGATGAAACCACCCAGGCCCCCGATCATGCCGACCAGCCCGCCGACCGCTCCGACATGGTGCGGATAATAGACCGGGATGTGCTTGTAGACGGCAGCCTTGCCGAGCGACATCACGAAGCCGAGGCCGATCGACAGCGTCGCGAAGAGCGGGACGCCGATGCCGAAGCTGAACTCGATCGGGCCATTGATGCCCTGAACGATGTAGGCGGTTTCGGGATAGCTCAGGATGAACAGGCAGACGAGCGACACGATAAAGGTGAGGTACATCACGAAACGCGCACCCCACTTGTCGGACATCCAGCCGCCCAGCGCCCGGAAGATCGAGGCCGGGAGCGAATAGGCCGCAGCGAGCATGCCCGCCGTCTGCAGGTCCAGACCGTAGGCGCCGACATAGTAGCGCGGCAGCCAGGAGGCGAGCGCCACAAAGGCGCCGAAGACGAAGAAGTAATAGGTAGCGAAGCGCCAGACCTGCACATTCTTGAGCGGCTCGAGCTGCATCAGGGCCGAGGGAGGCTTGGTTCCGGATTTTCTCTGTTCGACAAGGACCGGATCGTCCTTGGTGAAGATCCAGAAGATCGCCGCCATGATCAGCAGAACGAGCGAATAGATCTGTGCCGTCTGCTGCCAGCCGAAGGCCACCACCAGGAAAGGCGCGCCGAAATTGGTGACTGCGGCACCCATATTGCCGACGCCGAATATGCCCAGCGCAGTTCCTTGCGCCTTGGCTTCATACCAGCGCGAGACATAGGCAATCCCGATGATGAAGGATCCACCGGCAAGACCGACGCCGAGCGCGGCGAGCAGGAAGAGCGGATAACTGTTGGCCATTGAGAGCAGGAAGGCAGCGACGGCAGTGGTCACCATCTGGATCGGGAACATGATCCGGCCGCCATAGGTCTCCGTCAGGACACCAAGGAATATGCGGCTGATCGAGCCGGTCAGGACCGGCGTGGCGACCAGCAGGCCGAACTGGGTCTCGGACAGGCCCAGCTCCTGTTTGATGCGGATGCCGATGATCGAAAAGATCGTCCACACCGCAAAGCAGACCGTAAAGGCCAGCGTACTCATTCCGAGCGCTTGTCTCTGCTGTCCGCGCGTTACACCATCGAGTGAATGCATCCTCGCCCCCATTATTTTCCCACCAACGGGATAATGACGATGAGAATTTACTAGCAAGGCGGTCTGCGGATTTGAATGTACAGACTTGTCGCGCGTCAATGCAGCGCACGCACAATTCAATCAGCTTGAAATCAAAATCAGTAATAACAAAAATATGGCTCACAAAGTTACTGCACATCAATCACCCCCTTGATCTAAGTCAAGCGCGCAGCTAGAAAGCGGCTCAGAAACAAGCTGGAGCAGGCATGCGCGACGGGGACAGACTGGCAATTCGCGAACTGGATCTGTTCGCGCATGTCGAACAGGATCGGTTCGACGCCTTGTTGAACGCAGCTTACGTGCAGCGCATGCCGCCGCATGTGGAGCTCATTCGTGAAGGCGAGCCGGCCGACTTTCTCTACATCGTTCTCGAGGGCTGCGTGGAACTCTTCTCGTCCAGCCACGGGCGCGAGACCTCGATGGCCATGATCACGCCGGTCTCCACCTTCATTCTCGCCGCAACGATCAAGGATGCCCCTTTCCTGATGTCGGCGCGGACGGTCACTGCGAGCAAACTCCTGCTCATTCCGTCTCCCAACATTCGGGAAGTCTTCGAGGACGACCCCGCATTCGCCCGGGCGATCGTGACCGAATTGTCGACCTGCTACAGGTCGGTGGTAAAATCCATGAAGAACCTGAAACTGCGCACCGCCGTCGAGCGCGTGGGGAATTATATCATCCGGCTCCAGGACAAGACCGACGGTCGCAACGTCGTCCAACTTCCCTACGGCAAGAAGAATCTCGCTTCCATTCTCGGCATGACGCCCGAAAACCTGTCTCGGGCTTTCGGCGCACTTCAATCCCACGGCATCCTGGTCGACGGTCCGCGGATCGAAGTCGTCGACCGGGACGCCCTCGAAAGCTATTGCAAGCCGAACCGGCTGATCGATGACCCGACCAGTTGACGCAACGTCCCTGGTCGGCATCGTCCTCGCGGGCGGGCGGTCGACCCGGATGGGCGAAGACAAGGCCGGGCTCGTCTATGGCGGGCAGACCCTGCTCGACCACGCGCGCGCGCTGCTCGAAGCCGCCGGCTGCAGCAGCATTTACGTCAGTGGTCGCCCGGATGAGCCGGACGGGCTGGAGGATACCAATCCCGGCGGCGGGCCGGCCCATGCGATCATCGACATGCTTGATCGCTTTCGGTCGCAGGCAGAGGGCATCCTGGTGATCCCTGTCGACATGCCGAAACTCACCATCGACCACCTTGTGCCGCTTTTGGCCGCACCACGCCCCGTCGCGCGCATCTGGGACGGATACCCCCTTCCCGCCTGGTTTTCCTGCGGCCTTGCCCCACCGGACCGGGAGGACATCTGGTCCATCAAGCGATTGCTTGCCTCGGTCGAAGCCGAATCCCTGACCTTGCCTGCCGGTTTGATGGAAGGTCTCGAGAACGTGAACACCCCGGAGGCGTTCGCAAGGCTAACCTCCTCGCGCTAGCCTGCGACGACTGGTCGCTTGGCAAGCGCGCACGATTTGATGTTTGTCAAGGGCAACAAGCCAAACCGGGAGGCCCCTCAGTGGACCGCTCTTTCCAGACCCAGACTCACCCGCCTCTAGTCGACGCATTCGGACGGCATATCAGCTATCTGCGCCTGTCCGTGACGGACCGGTGCGATCTGCGCTGCGTCTATTGCATGAAGGCGCGCCCGGAATTCCTCCCGAAACGCGACCTCCTCTCGCTCGAGGAGCTGACCATGCTCTGCGATGCCTTCATTCGCCGCGGCGTGTCGAAAATCCGGGTTACCGGCGGAGAGCCCCTCGTTCGCCGGGACATCATGACCCTGATCGAAAATCTCGGCGCCCGGATCGGCGTGTCATCGCTCGAAGAGGTCTGCCTGACGACCAATGCCACCCAGCTTCCCAAATACGCGACCCGGCTGGCACGCGCAGGCGTGAAGCGTCTGAACGTTTCGCTCGACACGCTGGACGAGCGCACTTTCAGCCGACTGACGCGCGGGGGCGCTCTCGGCGACACGCTCCGCGGTATCGACGCCGCCAGCGAGGCCGGTCTGCACATCAAGATCAACACAGTGGCCCTGAAGGGCGAGAACGAACACCAGATCGAAAACCTCATGGTCTGGGCTCACGGCCGCGGATACGACATGTCGCTCATCGAGATCATGCCGATGGGCGAAGTGGACCAGGACCGGGCGGACCAGTTCCTCCCGCTCACGACCGTCCGCGACCGGCTTTCCTCTCATTTCACGCTGAGCGAGCTGGCAGACCGGACGGGCGGCCCGTCGCGCTATGTGCGGGTTGCCGAAACCGGCGGCAGGCTTGGCTTCATCACGCCACTGACGGAGAATTTCTGCGCAGGCTGCAACCGCGTCCGCCTGACCTGCACGGGCAAGCTCTTCATGTGCCTCGGACGGGACGGAGCGCTGGATCTGCGCAAGACCCTGCGAGAAGAAGGTCCGGACGCGCTTGATGCCCGGCTCGACGAAGCCATGGCGCGCAAGCCGGAAGCCCACGATTTTGACATTTCACGCAATGCCGGCCCTGCTGTAGCGCGCAACATGGCCCATACGGGAGGCTGACCCATGGCTCTGACACTGAACTATTTCGCGGCCCTGCGCGATCGCATGGGAACTGCCGAGGAAACGATCGAGGCGGACGCCGCCACACCGCGCGCGCTGGTCGAATGGCTGATCCGGCGCGATGAGCATGCCGAACCGCTCGGACATGGGTCTGTCCGGTTTATCGTGAACGATATGATCGCCACAGCCGATACGCCCTTGAGGGACGGGGACAGAATCGCATTCTGTCCGCCTTTCTCAGGAGGCTGATGTGGCGCAAATCGACGTTGCAGTCCTGACGCAGGCCTTCCAGCCCGGCGCGCTGCTCGATCGTCTCGGACAGGGCGCGAGCGGGTGCGGCGCAACAGCCAGCTTTGTCGGCCAGGTTCGCTCGGGCGGGACGCTTACGGCACTGGAGCTGGAGCATTATCCGGGTGTCACGGAAAACGCCCTGCAACGCATCGCTGATCATGCCTGCGGGCGCTGGTCTCTCCATCGCGCCATTATCGTTCACCGTGTCGGGCGGATGGAGATCGGCGATCCGATCGTCTTCGTCGGAGCTGCGGCACCCCACCGGCGGGCTGCGCTGGACGGGGTTTCATTCATGATCGATGTCCTGAAGACCCAGGCGCCATTCTGGAAAAAGGAAATAACCGCCAGCGGCTCCCGATGGGTGGAGCCCAGGGCAGACGATAACGAAGCTGCGGCTGCCTGGCTGGAAAAGACAGAGGAAGTCTCGAAATGACCGCCACACCGAACCGGGTCGGATTTGCCGTTATGACGGTATCGGACACGCGCGACTCCAAAACCGACAAAACAGGACCGTGGTTGCGCGAGAAGATCGCCGGGGACGGACATGAGGTCATCGACCATGCGATCGTTCACGACGAAATTCCGCTTATTCGCGAACAGGCGCAAAAGTGGATCGACGACCCGTCAATCCACGCCATCATCGCGACCGGCGGCACGGGCCTGACCGGTCGCGACGTGACGCCCGAAGCCCTCAAGCCCCTGTTCGAAAAGGAAATGGAGGGCTTCGCAGCCGTATTTCACCAGATCAGCTTCCAGGCGGTCGGAGTGTCCACGATACAGTCCCGCGCAACGGCCGGCATTGCCAACGGGACCTATCTCTTCGCCATCCCCGGCTCGACGGGCGGCTGCAAGGATGCATGGAACGGGATCCTCACGCATGAATTCAACCGGGATCACGGGCCGTGCAACCTGGTCGAGCTCCTCCCCCGTCTGACAGAGAAATAGCGCGCGAGGACGTTCGAGTGATCACTGTTGACGAAGCCCGCGAACGCATCCTGCGGAGCCTTACGGCCACCGAGGCGCTGCCGATGAAATTCCAGTCGGCCCTCGGCCGGGTGCTGGCGGCTGACGCGGTCGCGGCGCGGACCCAACCGCCCTTCGCTGCTTCGGCCATGGACGGGTATGCGGTCCGGTCTGCGGATATGGGCGATGTGCCGGTCACTCTCGACCTGGTCGGCGAGTCGGCGGCCGGGCATGGTTTCGAGGGACATCTCGAACCCGGGACCGCTGCCCGGATATCGACCGGCGCGCCCTTGCCGGACGGCGCCGATCAAGTCGTTATCCAGGAAAAGACGGAGCGGAGCGGAGATCGTGTCACGCTGGCCGATACACAACGGCCGATGGCCAATGTTCGTAGCGCAGGTATCGACTTCCGGGAGGGCGACACCCTCCTGCGCGCCGGCACGCGTCTCACGCCGGAAGCCATCGCTCTTGCGGCCGGCGCCGGCCTCACCAGCCTGTCTGTGCACCGGCAGCCGCGCGTCGGCATCGTCTCGACCGGCGACGAACTCGTCGAGCCCGGCCAGAGTGCCGGCCCGCACCAGATCATCAATTCGGTTTCCAAGGGCATTGATGCGCTTGTTCGCGAATGGGGCGGCGAGCCTGTCTATCTCGGCATCGCGCGCGACACGCCGGCTTCGGTACGCGACACCCTGGCGCGTGGTGGCGATCTCGACCTTGTGGTGACGATCGGCGGCGCATCGGTCGGCGATCACGACCATCTCCGGCAGGTTTTCAACGATGAAGGCGGCGCGCTGGATTTCGAGAAGATCGCCATCAAGCCGGGCAAGCCCACCTGGTTCGGCCAGTTGCGCGGCGTGCCGCATCTGGGACTGCCTGGCAATCCCGTCTCCGCCCTCGTTATCGCGAGGCTGTTGCTGCGACCGGCCGTAACACGCCTCAACGGCGCCGCAGCGACGACGCTCTTCGAGACGGCAACGCTCGACGCCGACCTGTCGGCCAACGACCACCGCGAGACCTATTTGCGCTCATCCAGGACCGCAGACGGGCGGGTGGCGCCCCTGTCCAACCAGGACTCCTCCGCCCTCTCCGCGCTCGTTCGCGCAAACTGCCTGATACGCCGGACGATCAATGCCAAGGCAGCCCGGCGTGGCGACCTGGTCGAAATCCTGACTCTGGACGGACGCGACTGACGCGAGAGCGCCCGGCTGCGCCAGCACGCGCTTTGCGTCACGTCGCTCGGGGTCCGAAGAGTATGGGCGTGTAAACCGCCACGAAGAGCAGGAATGCGGCGCTCCAGGCCAGAGCCCCGGCTGCCAGCAGCACGGACGCGGGCGCGTGTATGGCAGCGGCGACGCGCAACAGTGCGCCGGCATGAACCAGGACGAAAATCGCCGTCGTCGCCGGGCCGGCCGATCGCGAGCGTCCCGTATGGCCCAGGCTGGCGCGCGTCATCACCGCGAGCCCCATACTGCCCACAGCACCCGCAGCCAGGGCGTGAAGGCCGGCGCTCGGCGGGACCAGTCCCGGCCAGACCACGCCGAGTCCGGCCAGAACCGCTCCGGCTCCGACCCACAGATACCCGGCGTGCAACGACCAGACGAGCGGCTCCGACACCGTGGACATCCCTCTCCAGCGGACGAGGCGGACGAGGTTCAGCGCGCCGGCCAGGACCAGCAGGATTCCCGTGCCGGCATGGTCGGGCCGCAGCGTGAACGCGGCCATCGACACGGCGAGCGCTGCGAGCGCCACTTTGTCGAAGCCCTGCATCGGCGCGGGAAGCTTCGCGACATCCGGCATGCGCAATCCCGCCATCCAGTTGCGCGTGAAGCTCGGCACGATGCGGCCGCCGATCAGGGCGATCAGCAGGCTCGCGACGGCAAGAGTCCCGCGTGCAGCGACCTGCGCGTATCCGTCGAGGTGGAAGAGAAGATGGGAGGCTGCAAACAGCGTCAGCAGCACGACGATCGGCAGGTTGCGCCAGTTCTTTCCGGCCAGAATTTCCCGCGCTGCGATCAGGACCAGACTCGGAAGAAAGACGAGATCGACCAGATTGGCCATCGGCGAGTCCGGGGCAATGACCTGCCCGCGCCCGGCAAGCCAGATACCGAACAGGATGGCCAGCGGCAGTCCGGCGACCGGCGCGCGCCCCGTCCAGTTGGGAATGGCCGTCAGGGCAAAGCCGCACACCATCGCTGCGAGGAAACCGTAGAGCATCTCATGCGTATGCATCGAAAGGTCAGCCCAGGACGGCGACATCCACCCCAGATAGACGGCCGCCCAGACCGGCACCGCCGCAGCCGCGGTGAGGCCGGCTGCCAGGAAGAAGGGTCTGAAAGCATTCTGCAGGATCGGCACGGCTGCACGGCGCCGGCGTCCTGCTTCGCTCTCCGTATGATGTGGCATGGGCAACTCCATTGAATAAGGCAGGGGTAGACGCCGCCCAGGCTTGTGCAAATGAGACTTATTGACCTGCGTCAGCCTGACGCGCGTCTGACGGAGACATGCGCAAAGCGCTGCTCCAGACTGGCGAGCAGACCCGCATCGAGCAGAGCCTCTCCGCCCATCGGCCGGCCATCGCGCGGATGGCGGGCCTCCTGCAGTACAAAGTGTTTGGTAAAACGCGGATCGATGCTCGCCGCGATCCGCCTTATCTCCGGCGATCCGAGCTGACCGGGCCAGACGGTCGTGCGGATTTCATGCTCTACCCCGGAGCGAAGCAGGCTGGCATAAGCCCGCCTGACCCGCTCGCCCGCGCCTGGCACGCCGGTAAGCGCTTCATAATCGCCGAATGGCGCCTTGAGATCGAAACCGACCCAGTCGAGCTCAGGCAGAACCGCCGAAAACCGCTCCGGCAATGCCCCCGACGTGTGGAGGGCTGCGCTGTATCCCATGGATCGCACCTCCCGGATGGCAGCCGGCAGCGCCTTTTGCGCCAGCGGTTCGCCTCCGGAGAAGACCACCCCGTCCAGCAAGCCCTCCCGCTCCTCGAGGAGATTTCGGATATCGGTCCAGCTCAGCGGCGAAGTGCCGGACGCCGGAATCAGGTCGGGGTTGTGGCAATAGACGCAACGCAGCGGGCACCCCTGACAGAAGACGACCGCTGCATGGCGCCCGGGGAAGTCCAGGCTCGTAAAAGTCTGGACTCCCCCGACGCGCAACGCTTCGGGCATGTCAGGCCGCGGCGCGGGCAAGACGCGTCTCGAGGAAGTGCGTCCGCTCGCCATGCTCGGACCGCTTGCCGGGATTGAAGGCCGAGACGGGGCGGTGATAACCCATCACCCGTGTCCAGACCTCGCAGGCCTGCCGGTCGTCCGGATCATACCGCCCTTCCGCGCGCGCCTCCTCGTCGCACGTCGGACAGTGATGATGCTCGCCTGCCAGATAGCCGTGATGCGGACAGATCGAGAAGGTCGGCGTGATCGTGATGTAGGGCAGCTTGAACCGTCCCAGGGATTTGCGCACCAGGGCCGCACAGGCCTCGGCCGAGGACAGGCGTTCGGACATGTAGAGATGCAGCACCGTGCCGCCGGTATAGCGGGTCTGGAGCTTGTCCTGCCGCTCCAGCGCCTCGAACGGGTCGTCGGTGAAGCCCACCGGAAGCTGGCTGGAATTGGTGTAGTAGGGCGCATCGTCCGAACCGGCCTGCAGGATGCCCGGAAAGCGTTTCCGGTCTTCCTTGGCGAAGCGATAGGTGGTCCCTTCCGCCGGCGTGGCTTCGAGATTGTACATGTGCCCGGTCTCGTCCTGATATTCGAGCATGCGGGCGCGGACATGATCCAGCAGACGTTCCGCCATCGCTTCGCCGAATGGCGTCGTGATATCTTCGGTATCGCCAGAGAAATTCCGGATCATCTCGTTGAGGCCGTTCACGCCGAGCGTGGAGAAGTGATTCCGGAGCGTGCCCAGATAGCGGTGCGAATACGGGTATAGCCCCTCATCCATGAGCCGCTGCACAAGACCGCGCTTGATCTCCAGGCTGTCGCGTCCGAGGTCGAGCAGACGATCGAGTTCTGCGAACAGGCTGCGCTCGTCATGCGCGAAACGGTGTCCCAGGCGCGCGCAATTGATCGTCACGACACCGATCGAACCGGTTTGTTCGGCCGAACCGAACAAGCCGTTCCCGCGCTTCAGAAGCTCGCGCAGATCGAGCTGCAACCGGCAGCACATAGACCGGATCTGGTTTGGCTTCAGCTCCGAATTGATGAAGTTCTGGAAGTAGGGCAGGCCGTATTTCGCGGTCATGTCGAAGAGCAGCCGCGCATTCTCGCTTTCCCACGGGAAATCCTCGGTGATGTTGTAGGTCGGGATCGGGAAAGTGAAGACCCGGCCTTTCGCATCACCCCGCGTCATGACCTCGATAAAGGCACGATTGATCATGTCCATTTCGGCCTGGCAGTCGCCATAGTCGAAATCCGTCTCCTCGCCGCCGATCAGCGGGGTCTGATCGCGCAGGTCTTCCGGACAGACCCAGTCGAAAGTCAGATTGGTGAAGGGCGTCTGCGTGCCCCAGCGGGAGGGAACGTTCAGATTGAAGACGAATTCCTGCATCAGCTGGACGAGGTGCTCGTAATCGAGTCCGTCGGCCCGCAGGAAAGGCGCGAGATAGGTATCGAAAGACGAAAGCGCCTGGGCCCCTGCCCACTCGTTCTGGAGGGCACCGAGGAAGTTCACGATCTGGCCGAGCGCGCTCGAGAAATGGCGCGGCGGCGCCGCTTCGATCTTGCCGGGCACGCCGTTGAACCCTTCATTGAGCAGATTCCGAAGCGACCAGCCGGCGCAATAGCCGGCGAGCATGTCCAGATCGTGGATATGCAGATCACCTTCCCGGTGCGCGTAACCGATCTCCGCCGGGTAGATATGGGAAAGCCAGTAGTTCGCGGTCACCTTGCCCGACGTATTCAGGATGAGCCCGCCCAGGGAGTAGCCCTGGTTCGCATTTGCCTTCACCCGCCAGTCGAGCCGGTCGAGATATTCCTCGATCGCATGTTCGACATCGACCGTCAGATGGGCGGGTTTCGCCACCGCCACAGTCCGAACGCCTTCAGATTCAATAACCGCCATTTCAATCTCCAGCCTACAAGATGTTGTGTCCGTAATTTTTTGAGACACAATTTCTTGCAAATGAGCGGCCTGTCTCAAATGCGGCGCCTCGCCGCGCGTCCATGAGGCGCAGGTCAGAAATCTTGACTTTTATCAAGACTCGGGCACCAAGGAGCCATCTCGCACGTCCAGGCACGTTTTGTCCCCGACGCGACGTTATCGATCGCGCCTTTCGCATTCTTGTTTCCTTCGGGCTGAGAAGCCCCCGGCTGCTCCGGTCTAGCCGGGCTGCTCGTCGAGAACGGCTTCCTCGGGATCGCACAGCATCCTGACCTGGTGGCGAATCCAGAGCTCGGTCATCAAGCGCCAGACGCGCTCGGCGAAGCCGGGCGGCAAACCGTAGCGCAGGGCCGCCGCGCGGACATTGTCGAGAACGGCTTCATTCCGGTCCGCATCGACGACGTTGCGAGCATGGCGCTTGATGCGTGCCGCTCGTTCGACCAGCTGTTTGCGCCGCGCCATCAAGGCGACGAGTTCGCGATCGACCGCATCGATCTCCGTGCGAACGACCCTGAGCCTGTCACGCTTCACGGGATATCCTCGCCATGCCGGCCCGATCGTTGAGATAACCGTTCACCATGGGCCGCCCCAGTGTCTCGCCGGCGAGCCGCGCCTTCAATTCGCCCGCGTTGATACGGGCATCCAGACGGTCGCGGAACGCATGCGCCACGGCAACCATGTCGCAGGACTGAGGCGAGAGACGCAGGGCACCAATGCCGGCCTCGCGCAACCGCTCAAGCGGCGCGTCGCAGACCTGGACACCGTCGGACAGCGTCTGCAGGCCGTTGAAGGCGAGAAACGCTTCGCCATCCAGCGTGTCCACCCGGCATCCGTCCGGATCCGTCTCGCAGACATAGCGGCAGCTATCCCTGTTCAGGCCGTGATAGCGCGCGTGATAGCAGCGGCTCGAATGTGCGAGCGGGAGGCGGCCGAAAGCGAACAACTCGACGGCAATGTCCGGACGGGCGGCATTCACTTTCGCGACCGCGTCGATCGAGAGTTCCACGGGTGGACACCAGCGCCTGCAGCCACGGCGCACCAGGGTATCGAGCGTCGCCTCATTGTAGATATTGAGGAAAGGCCCGGCGGTGAAACCGCTCGCCGATTCGGGCGTCAGCGCGCCTATGTCGTTGATTTCCAGCTCATCGCCGAGTGCTGCGAGTTCCTTCATCGAGGCGCGTTCGCGGCGGTTGGCCGGCGCGATGAGACTCGACCAGACGACCTCCTTGCCGGACCGCTGCAGGCGGTCAGCCGAATCCGCGAGCGCCTCGGCAATCAGGGGCGTCCGCTTGCCGCAGACGACTTCACCGATATAGACGCGATCGACCGGCGCCTCGTCGGCGATCCGGGCATAAAAATCCCGGAGCAGATCGGCACCCCAGTTGAAATAAACGGGTCCAAGCGTCACTTGCAGTCGCGGTAAGGTCAGCGCCATGTCTTCCTGTAGGCTCCCGATGTGCTGCGTCCCCCTTCGGTCAGACCGGCGAGATCCGAGATTCGGTCGGTTCGGGACTTGTCGTCGCCGATCGCATCGATCGCAGCCCGGAATTCGCGGGTGACCTTCTCGACATAGGCCTTGCCACGCTGCCGCCCTTCGATCTTGAGCGCGGACACGCCTGCAGCCGAGAGTTCGGGGAGCAGATCGATGGTGTTCAGGCTGACCGGGTCTTCGAACAAGTGCGCGGTTCGGTCGCCGGCGCTGAAGCGGCCCTTGCACAGGGTCGGATAGCCCAGAGGCTTCCCCTCTGGCTCCCGGTGAATGGTCAGCCCTACCAGACGGGCCGACCGGCACCCGCCCTCGCGGGTATAGCTGATCGCTTCCGGAGGAGAACAGACACCGGACAGGTTCGGCGACCGCCCCGTGGCATAGGAAGAAAGACTGCACCGGCCTTCGGTCATCACGCACAGCCCGCCGAAGGCGAACGCCTCGACCTCGACATCCACCTCATCGGCTAGGGCGGCGATTTCCGGAATGCTCAGAACGCGCGGCAGCACAACCCGGCGAACGCCGAAACTGCGCGCATAAAACTCGATCGCTTCCGGCGTTCCGGCAGCGGCCTGGACCGAAAGATGGAGCCTCAGTCCAGGATGGCGTTCGCACGCATAGTCCAGAACGCCCATATCCGCGGCGACGATGGCGTCCGCACCGACAGCGGCGGCCCGATCGACTGCAGCTCGCCAGGGCGCCGTATTGCCGGCCCGCGCAAAGGTGTTGATCGCCACCAGCAGACGCGACCCGTTGCTATGGACGTGATCGGCAGCCTCGGCCAGTTCGTCCGGCGAAAAATTGAGCCCGGGGAAATTGCGCGCATTCGTTTCGTCGCGGAGACCGCAATAGACCGTATCGGCTCCGGCCCGGACGGCCGCGCGCAAGGCGGATGGTGTCCCTGCGGGACAGACGAGTTCCAGTCGCCCCGCGCTCATGCGAAGCGCCTTCCCACCCCTCTGAGGGCGGCGGAGAATGGCGCCTCCATGACCGGGGGCAAAGGCAGCGGAAGAAGATCGGACAGAGAGAGTTCGGCCTCTTCCAGCGCATTACGCAGGCTGAGCACGCTGGCCGTATCGCCATCGATCCAGAGGTCGCTGGAGAAGAAAGCCGCATCGCCGTCGGCGCGCCCCTCGAATACATCCAGAAGCGTCTCGAGAGACGCCTCGACGCTCGCGTCGGCTGCGCCCGGGTCGGCAGCGGGACGCGCCTCGACCCGTCCGCCCCGGCTATCTATTCTGATGAGAAAAACCACCGGGAAGGCATTCGGACGAATTCGGATAGTGCGTCCTTCGGCCTCACCGAGGCGGGAAAGAAGCTGCGGCCGGCGCCGGAGTACGCGTTGCAAAGCGAACGTCAGCGCGGTGGAAACGGGTAGCAGGGATGTGGACCGGAATTTCCGGGTTACTCGATCCACACCCTCCCAGTTCCGCGTACGCCATCTGGAGGGAGTTCGACTTTGCTTCGGTTGGCTCATTGCATACTCCGGCGACCGGCCTGTCCCCCCGGCGACAGGAGAGGTACCGGGAAGGCCTCCGATTTGAACCTTGTCTTGATATTTATCAAGTCCAGAAGATGCGGCATTCGCGCACAGGGGCAGGACCACCAGAACGAAAGATACGGGTCACGCCCTATCAGTCAGGCATCAGCGGCATAATCAGGGCTCGCCCAGACGACGCGGTTCTGGCATTCCTGTGGGCCTTCATCTGAGCTTTTCTTTAATGATGGCCGTTTCGCAATTACAACTTCACGGTTCCCGCATGGGCAATAAAACCCAACGGGAATTCACAGCTAGCGCCAGGCAATGAGCAAAAACAATCACTCCTCCTCCAAACGCCCCCCTGCACCTCTGGTAGAATTCAACGGCGAGCGTCCGCCGGCACCGGCCTGGTTCGAAAAGGCACTGGCCGTCCCCGCCGAGCGCGGATCGAGCCTTGTGCGTGATGCCCGTATCCAGTGGAAAGCCTGGGGCGAGCGCGGCAAGCCGGGCCTGATTCTCGTCCATGGCGGTGTGGCTCACAAGGACTGGTGGGTCAGCATCGCGCCCTTCCTGTCCGGCACGCGCCGCATTGTGGCGCTCGATTTGTCCGGCATGGGCGATAGCGACCATCGCGACGCCTATTCCCTGCCGGTCTATGCCGAGGAAATCCTCGCAGTGGGGCGCGATGGCGGTGCTTTCGAGGCCGGCGCCCCCTTTGTGGCAGGTCACTCCTTCGGAGGTTTCGCCTCGCTCATGGCCGGACGGCTCTTCGGCGAGGAATTGCGCGGCGTTGCGGTGCTCGACAGCCCGATCCGCCCGCGCGACACCCAGCGTCGCTCCTCTCCGCCCAGCCGCGGCGGCAATGTCTATGCGAGCTTCGACGCGGCCCTTGCCCGTTTCCGTCTCCTGCCCGAGCAGGGCTGCGCGAACCTCTTCCTGGTCGACCATATCGCCCGCTGCTCGCTGAAGACGGCGCCGCGGCCGGACGACAGCGAAGGCTGGACCTGGAAATTCGATCCGAAACTCTGGGAGAAAATGGATTACGACCGCGGGGACCCGGCCGAGATTGCCGCCGAAATGAAGACCCGGCTCGCCTTCTTCCGCGGGGAAAACTCCCGTCTGGTGACGGACGAGGTCTGGAGTTACATGCAGGACACTTTCGGCGCGGAAACGAGCTTCGTCTCCATTCCCGACGCGGAACACCATGTCATCCTGGATCAGCCGATTGCGGTCGGCGCGGCGCTGGAAGTCCTGACGGGGCCGGGCTGGGGCGGCTGAGCCCCGGCCGGGTCAACCGTCTTCGGGATGGGCGCGGATCTCGCGCGCGACATCGTCCGGAAGATCGGCGGGCCGCGCCGTCATCGCCTTGCGGAGCATGCCGGCGACGCCGACCAGAATGACGAGAGCGAGCCAGACACCGCCGATCCGGGCCGCCATCGGCAGGACCGGATCGATAATCCCGAAATTCATGTACTCGAAGCCCACGAAACCGGCATAGACCAGCAGGGCGAGAACTCCCGACCAGAGGGCAAAGGGTACACGCATGCGATACTCCAGACTTGCAGCGATGCAATCCTAGACAGCCGAACGGCTACATCCAACCCTTTTCCCGCGCCAGGCGCGCCGCTTCGATCCGGTTGGAAACGCCGAGCTTCGCGATCGCACTATGCAGGTAATTGCGGACCGTACCGCGTGCCAGGCCGGAGGCCTCGGCGATGGCCTTGCTGTCCAGCCCCGCCTCGGCGAGCCGCAGGAGGCGCCGCTCGGAATCGCTCAACGGGTCCTCCCCGTCCCAGGCGCGTGCCGCCAGCTCGGGCGCGATGACCCTTTCGCCCGCCGCGACCCGGCGCACCGCATCGGCAAGATCGGCAGAGGGCCCGTCCTTCAGGATGAAGCCGGCCACGCCGGCCTCCATGGCGCGCCGCAAATAGCCCGGCCGGTCGAAAGTGGTGACCACGAGAACGCGTGTCAGCCGCTGCTCGCGCTGCAGCAGGGCGGCGAGCTCCAGCCCCGTCATGTCGGGCATCTCGATATCGGTGACGACGACGTCCGGCTCATGGCTGCGCACCAGTGCGTGCGCGTCGCGTCCATTCGCGGCCAGCCCGACGACCTCGATATCGCTTTCCAGTCCCAACAGGGTCGCCAGAGCTTCGCGCAGCATGGTCTGGTCTTCGGCGATGACGAGTTTAAGCATCCGTCTCTCCCAGCGGCAGGCGTGCGATCAGATGCGTCCCGCGCCCCGCACCCCCATCGCTCACAGCCAGCGACCCACCCGCTTCGGCAAGCCGGGCAGCAAGCCCGGTCAGACCGCCGCCGGAGCGGTCGGCTCCGCCATGACCGTCATCGATCACATCCAGCGTGACGATGCCATCGGCCTCTGCGAGGACGAAACGGACCGTCGAGGCGGACGCGTGCCGCAAGATATTGGTGACGGCCTCGCGGACCGCCATGGCCAGCACGGTCGCCCGTTCCGGAGCGAGCTCCGCAGCCTCCACGCTCTCATCCACTCTCAGCCCCGCCGCCTCCAGCCTCGATCGGGCGGCGGCGATCTCGGTGACCACATCGCGCTCGCGCAATCCGGTCACTGCCTCGCGCACCTCCGCCAGCGCCGTTCGCGAGATGTCCTGGATTGTCTGCAATTCGGCCCGCGTGCGCTCGGGATCGTCATCGAGGAGGCGCGCGGCGATATCGGCCTTCAAAGTGACCACGGACAGGGTGTGCCCCAGGAGATCGTGAAGATCGCGCGCGATGCGCTGGCGCTCGGCGTCCGTCGCATGGAGCGCCGCGCGCGAGGCCGCGCCTTCCGCCTCTCGCATCTGTTGCACACGGCGCGTGGCCACCACCGCCCCCGTCGTCGCCATGGCGCCGATGCCCAGCGTAACCAGGGCGACCAGCCAGGAACCGATCATCAGCCCGGCAGCGATCGCTGCCAGAGCCGCCAGGCCGAAGCCGGCGAGCTGGGCCCGCGACGGTAGCAGCCAGCCAAACATGGCCGCCGCGAAAACGATGAAGACCGCCCCGCCGGGATTGACCGGAATGAAGGCGAAGCCCAGCACGATGGCGACGGCTGCCGCCACAAACACCGTCCAGTCCAAGCGCCGGAGCGTTACCACATAGAGGGCCGCGAAGCCGGCAAGCGCGGCGAGCGACAGTACGACCTCAAGCGTGCCTGGCGTACGCCAGGTCCAGTTGAAGAGAAAGAGGCCCAGATAGAGGAGATGGACCCAGGGCCGGTTGGGCGAAATCAGCGTGCGCCAGTCGACTGCCATGGGTCTTGTCCCTTTTCCACCCGGCTCATTCCCCCGGGGCTTCGTCCGTTCAACGCCACCCGGGCGGTCGTCATGCCGCGGAAGCGGCTGGCTTCCCAGGACAGGCCCATTGCCGCCAGAACATAAAGCGCGGAAACGGCGAGCGGAATAGCGACCAGCCGCAGCTCCGGCAGGGCGTACCAGAGCGCCGTCACCGCGATTACGCGGACGATGGCGTGGAACAGACAGACACGGCTCGCATAGCCCCAGCCGATGATCGGCCAGTGCAGAGCCATGCCGATGGCCAGGGTCAGCGGCGCGGCTTCCGGAAACACCGAAATGATCGCGAAATGAACCGGCCAGAGAAGATTGATCGCGAGAATCCCCGCCATGGCGGATCCGCCAAGCGGCGATTTGGCCTTCATGAAGGGCGAGCGGCAAATACCCTGAAGAAGCAGTCCGAGCGGGAAGATCAGGCCTGAACCGGCGGCCGCCGCAAACGCCCAGTCCCCGGGCTCGAGATAGACGCCGGCGATCGCGGCAGCCGCCCAGTAGACGGCGCCGGCGACAGGCAGGGAGACGCCCCCGCCCGCTTCCGCACAATAGCGGCGTCGTTCATTGAGGATGATCCGGGCAAGATCGGACATGGTCTGTCGCTCCGTCAGCTTGTTTCGACGGGCGGAGACTGCCCCTCTTCCCGACCGGGCGGCAGAAGCAGGCATCACCCTTCGGGCATGACAGCTGTCATGCGACCGGACGGCGCAGGTATCTTGGCGGGCCGCGCAACGCGTGCTATCCGCCTCTTCCAATCGCTTCTTGACGACAGGGATAGTACCGATGGCGACTGATTACGTCCGCGGCGAAATGGACATCGCCGACCACAAGAGCACGTTCAACGGCTTCATCTCCGTGAGCGTCTGGTCCTCGCTGATCATCGGCCTCACCATTCTCTACCTGACCCTCGTCTTCGCAGTCGGCCTCGACTGGATGGCGTCCCTGATCGGTTGCGCCGTCATCGGCGTCATCCTCGGTCTGGTGATGAAAATGAAAACGGCCTGGTACGTGACCGTCGGCGGCATGTTCGTCTTCGGCCTGATCTGCGGCGGTTTTGCCTGGCTGTTCAGCACCGCACTCGCCGGCTGACGCGACGGACCGGCCTGCCCTCCGGCAGGCCTATCCACTTTTGAATTCAGGAAATTTTCCGACAGGGCTTCCCCTGTCGGGGGAATTCGCGCATGGTTTCGCCAACAAGCCAAAAAGCGGCGGGACGACATGCGTATAGCCATCCTGAAAGAACGCCGGACCGGGGAAACCCGCGTCGCGGCAACCCCTGAAACCGTCAAAAAATTCGTGACCGCCGGTCATGATGTCGCGATCGAGAAAGGCGCCGGCCTCGCAGCCGCGGTCACCGACGACGCCTTTTCCGATGCAGGCGCGACCATCGGCACGGCAGCGGCAACCTTGAAGGGCGCCGATGCCCTGTTCGGCGTCCACGCTCCCGACGACGCCACGCTGGCCAAGCTCAAGGGCATGCTGCTGGTCTGCCATCTCGAACCGCATGGTGCGACCGGGAAGGCCGAAGCGCTCGCCAAGGGCGGCATCGATGCCCTCGCCATGGAGTTCGTGCCGCGAATCACGCGCGCACAGGCCATGGATGCGCTCTCCAGCCAGGCCAATCTCGCCGGCTATCGCTCGGTGATCGAGGCGGCGCAGATCTATGGTCGCGCCTTTCCCATGATGATGACGGCGGCGGGCACCGTCGCCCCGGCCAAGGTGTTCGTCATGGGCGCCGGCGTGGCCGGTCTCCAGGCGATCGCGACCGCGCGCCGCCTCGGCGCCGTGGTCTCCGCCACGGACGTTCGCCCGGCCGCCAAGGAACAGGTCGCCTCGCTCGGCGCGAAATTCGTCGCCGTCGAGGACGAGGAGTTCAGGGAAGCCGAGACCGCCGGCGGCTATGCCAAGGAAATGTCCAAGGAATACCAGGCGAAACAGGCCGAGCTCATCGCCAGCCATATCGCCAAGCAGGACGTGGTCGTAACCACGGCCCTCATCCCCGGACGCCCGGCGCCGAAACTCGTGACCAAGGCCATGGTGGAAAGCATGAAGCCGGGCTCGGTCGTGATCGACCTCGCCGCCCCCAATGGCGGCAATTGCGAGCTGACCAGGGCCGACGAGATCGTCGAGCACAAGGGCGTGAAAGTCGCCGGCTATGCCAATCTGCCAGGCCGTCTCGCCGCTGACAGTTCCGCCCTCTACGCGAAAAACCTCGCCAATCTCCTGCCCCTCCTCGTCGACGAGGAGGGCAAAAAGGCGCCGCACTGGGACGACGAAATCATCCAGGGCATGGCGCTGACGAAGGACGGCAAGGTCGTGCATCCCAGCCTGACGAAAGAGGAGGCCTGATCCATGGAAGCCGTTGATCCCGTCATCTTCCGCCTGGCGATTTTCGTCCTGGCGGTTTTCGTCGGCTATTACGTCGTCTGGTCGGTAACCCCGGCCCTGCACACGCCGCTCATGGCCGTCACCAATGCCATTTCCTCGGTCATCATCGTCGGTGCCCTGCTGGCCGCGACGGCCTCCGCGACAGGCGGAAGCGCCGATGACGGCGAAGGCGGCGCAGGCTTCTCGCGCGCCATGGGGGCCATCGCCATCATCCTGGCGAGCGTGAACATCTTCGGAGGCTTCCTCGTCACCCAGCGCATGCTGGCCATGTACAAGAAGAAGGAGCGCTAGAGCATGTCAGCCAATCTCGCAGCCCTTCTCTATCTCGTCTCCGGCATTTTCTTCATCATGGCCCTGCGCGGCCTGTCGAGCCCGGAAACCGCCCGCCAGGGCAATTTCTTCGGCATGGCCGGCATGGCCATCGCCATCGTCACGACGCTGCTGGCCGTCGACCTCGACGGCGCCTCCATGGTGCTGATCGTCGGCGGCGTCATGATCGGCGGCGGCATCGGTGCGGTCATTGCGCGCCGCATCCCCATGACCGCCATGCCGCAGCTGGTCGCCGCCTTCCACTCGCTGATCGGCATGGCCGCCGTCCTGGTCGCCGCAGCCGCGCTCTACGCGCCGGAGGCCTTCCACATCGCCGGACCGATGGGCAAGCTGAAACAGCTTTCCCTGCTCGAGCTCTCGCTGGGTACAGCCATCGGTGCCGTAACCTTCTCCGGCTCGGTGATCGCCTTCGCGAAGCTGAACGGGAACATGTCCGGCGCGCCGATCCTGCTGCCGGGCCGTCACCTCATCAATATCCTGATCGGTGTAGGCATCGCCGCCCTGATCGCCTTCCTGATCGCCTCGGGCGGGGATAACAAGACGGCCTTCTGGCTGATCACGATTCTCGCCCTCGTGATCGGCGTGACGCTGATCATCCCGATCGGCGGCGCCGACATGCCGGTCGTGGTCTCCATGCTCAATTCCTATTCGGGCTGGGCTGCTGCCGCGCTCGGCTTCACGCTGGAGAACACCGCGCTGCTCGTCACCGGCGCGCTGGTCGGCTCTTCCGGTGCGATCCTGTCCTACATCATGTGCAAGGGCATGAACCGCTCCTTCATCTCGG
The DNA here is from genome assembly GCF_056857855.1 of Maricaulis sp. B-26. NCBI lineage: Bacteria > Pseudomonadati > Pseudomonadota > Alphaproteobacteria > Maricaulales > Maricaulaceae > Maricaulis > Maricaulis sp. B-26. Next base: position 63,115 of record NZ_JBSXNX010000017.1, on the reverse strand, counting down.
TCATACTGGGCGGGTTCGGCGAGACCGGCGACGCCGCCGCAGCCGCAGGCCCGCAGGGCAATGCCAAGCAGGGCTCGGCCGAGGACGCCGCCTTCGTGATGAAGAATGCCGGCAAGGTCATCATCGTCCCGGGTTACGGCATGGCCGTCGCCCAGGCCCAGCACGCCGTGCGGGAAATGGCCGACATGCTCAAGGAAGAAGGCGTGGAAGTGGCCTATGCCATCCACCCGGTTGCCGGACGCATGCCCGGTCACATGAATGTCCTGCTCGCCGAAGCCCAGGTCCCCTATGACGAGGTCTTCGAGCTGGAGGACATCAATTCGGACTTCTCCAATGCCGACGTCGCCTTCGTCATCGGCGCGAACGACGTGACCAATCCGGCCGCCGAGGACGATCCCGGCTCGCCGATCTACGGCATGCCGGTCCTGCAGGTCTGGAAGGCCGGCACGGTCTTCTTCGTCAAGCGCTCGCTCGGCTCCGGCTATGCCGGCGTCGAGAACCCGCTCTTCTTCCGCGACAACACGATGATGCTGCTCGGCGATGCGAAGAAGATGACAGAGAGCATCATCAAGACGCTGGACTAGTTCAGTAGCGGTTCAGTTTGAACGGGCGAGGATAACGGCATGATCGCCGCCCTCGCCCTTCTTCTATCCGGTCAAGTCGCCGAGGATTGCACCTTCAACGGTGTCCCGCTGCACGGCGAGGTGGAGGTGGTGGAAAGCTTTCCGGACATCCGGGTGCAGATCGTCGAGAGCTTCCCCGATCTCAAGGTGAAACCGGTGGAGAGTTTCCCGGACGATTGCGGGGAATGGGAATTCGTCGAGAGCTTCCCGGACTTCACCATCCAGTTCGTGGACAGTTTCCCGGACGTCAGGATCATGCTCGTGGACAGCTTCCCCGGTTTACCCTGACGCCGCCCGGTCAGCGCACGCCCGCCAGCCCCTTGTAGACATATCCGGAAATCTTCGGCGTCTTCGGAATATAGTCCGCCTCGAGCCGGTCGATGCGGAAGCCGGCATCGGCGATCAGCTTGTCCATGGGCCGGGTCAGGTGGCATCCGCCCGCAATCCGCTTCCAGATGGGTTCGATGCGCCGCTGCCAGGTTACGACACCGGCATCGCAAGCCAGCCCGTGCTCGACGAAAACGAGCCTGCCCTCTGGCTTGAGCACGCGCCGCATCTCCTCCAGCGCGGCCTGATAATCGGGAATGGTGCACAGCGTGAAGGTCAGCAGTACCGTATCGATCGATCCGTCCTCGACGGGCAGGGCTTCGCCGGGCGCATCGACCAGCTCGACGGGAATCTCCTGGCCGGCGATCGCCCGAGCCGCCTTGATCCTCATCCCTTCGGAGGGTTCGACGCCGATGATCTGCGTAACCCTGGAAGCATCGTAATAGGGCAGATTCGTACCGGAGCCCATGCCCACTTCGAGCACGCGCCCTTTCGCTTCCGGCACCATGATCCGGCGCTGTTTCAGGATCGGCTTCATCCCGCAGGCACAGGCGATCACATTGGGCAGAATTCGCTCTTCGTAGAACCCCATCTCTTTTGCTCCGGCTCCCGTCGCATCCGGCGACTGCGGCGAGGCTACGTTGACACGACCGGGCGTCCGCGCCAAACGGACGCCATGCCCGATCCCGTCCTGACCGTGAACGCGGCGCGCGACCTCCTGTCCCGGAGCGGCGTGCCCGAAACGCTCTCGGCCTTCGGCCCGCGCTGGGTCGGGTCGATCCCGCTGGATATTCACGGACCGGGTGCCGACATCGACATTTGCTGTTCCGCGCCTGGCGGGCTCGACGCCTTCCGAACGGCACTGGAGAGCCGGTTCGGCGACCGCTACGGCGCGATCGTGCAGGACAATGTCCATGCCGGCGAAGCCTCCGTAATCGCGAAATTCACGGTCGAGGACACGCCCTTCGAGGTCTTCGGACGGACACGCCCGGTCGAGACGCATGAGAGCTATATCCACTGGCTTGCCGAGCACCGGCTGCTCGCTCTGGCATCCCCTCGACTGCGCGAGGATGTCCGCGCCGCCAAGCGCTCCGGGCTGAAGACGGAACCGGCCTTCGCGCACTGTCTGGGCCTGGGCGGCGATCCCTATGTGGAGATACTGAAACTGGCCTCGCCCGGAGATGCCGCCTTGTCGTCGGTCCTGGAGCGGTCCGGATACGCGCCCGGCTAGGCGGCGACCTCTCCGGCAAGGCCCGGATCCTCGCCGCAGCGCAGCCAGCCCGTAATGCTCAGGCGCGGTCTGCCCGCGCGCGGCGCCACCCGCGTCACGGCATGCAATTGAGGAACTTTGAAGAGGGACAGCGTATTGCAGCGCGGCGTGAACCGGTCCCGGACCTGACCGTCGGCATCATAGAATTCCAGCAAGCCGCCCCAATCCTCCTGCCAGCCCTCGCTGAGGCCGAGGACGAAGGCCGCGACCCGCCCCTTGCCGGCGACCGCATCGTCATGGGTCGAGAGAAAATGCCCGCCGCGATAGCAAGTGAGTTGCGCGTCTGCGAAACCGATATCGGGTGTGCCAAGCATGTCGCGCATCGGGTCGAGGAAAGCGTCGCTATTGATCAGCTGGAACAGCTCGGCCATCGCCGGCGCCTCTCGCGTCAGCACGCCGCCATGCCATTTGTCGTAAACGGGATAGGTCTCGTAGAGATACTGGAACCCGTTGCGGGCGCCCGCCTCCACATGCTGCTCGAATTCGCGTTTCTTCTGCGCGGGCAGATCGCGCATGGCCGCAGCATCGAGATCAAGGTGGCGGCCGCCCAGCAGGGTAACGAGATTCCAGCTCGGGACCCGGTCGATCTGCGCGAGCACGTCTTGAAGCGTGTCCGGCGACAAAAAATCGTCAATCCGGCAACGTCCCGATCTCGCCAGGCGCGAATGAGAGGCGCGCGGGTCGATGGTCCAACCCAGTTCCATGGAGCGATCCCCAGTTGATCGCCCCCCAGCGACCGCGCGAAATTACGCCGCGCCGCCCTACGATTTGCAAGTGAATGAACCGTAAGCTACCGTTCACAAACGGAAATCTGGAACCGGAAACACGTATTCTCTTCAAGCACATCCGGCACAGCGCGGAGCGGCGGGGTCGACATCGAGCCGCTTGCTCTCGATCGCCTCGCCGCACTCGACGCACCAGCCATACTCGCCCTCCTCCAGGCGCTGAAGCGCGGCCTCGATGCGCCGCAATTCCTGCGCCCGGCGGGCATCGGCCGCCTTGGCCATGGCCTGTACCTGCAAGGAGTCCTGGCGCGACAGACGGCCGACAGATTGCTGGTCGAGCTCGACCGGTTTGCGGTCTTCGCTCGCCGCCTCGGACAAGTCGCGCAGTTCCGATTGCAGGGCCAGAAGCCGTTGCCGGGCTTTTGTTTCGTCGATCATGCTCCCGTCCTTCCTCCTCCCGCCTTGCCAGAAACGCCCTCCGAAAGCAGGCGGGACTGACACGGTGCGGAATACCGGTGGATCGCTCACCCGCCCGGCTCTAAGCTCGGTTTCAAGAAAACACGGGCTCCCATGACCGATACCATCCTTTCCCTTCAGTCTGTCTCCAAATCCTTCAACGGCACGAGCGCCGTCCAGAATGTCAGCTTTACGGTCGAGCGCGGCCAGATCACCGGTTTCCTCGGCCCGAACGGCGCCGGGAAAACGACCAGCCTGCGCATGTCGCTGGGCATTCTGACGCCGGATAGCGGGACGGTCTCGCTTTTCGGCGGGCCGCCGCGCAGCAGCGCGCTTGACCGGGTCGGCTTCCTGCCCGAAGAGCGCGGCATCTACCGCAAGATGAAGGTGATCGACGTGATCGTCTTCTTCGCGCGGCTGAAGGGCGTACATGCCGAAGACGCGCGCCGGCGCGGACTCGAGATGCTGGAAGAGTTCGGACTGGCCGAGGTCGCCGACAGCAAGGTGAAGACGCTGTCCAAGGGCATGGCCCAGAAGGTCCAGATCATTTCCACCCTCATCCACGAGCCCGAATTCATCATCCTGGACGAGCCCTTCTCCGGCCTCGACCCGGTGAACCAGAAATCGCTCGAGCAGGTGGTGCGCCGTCAGGCCGAGGCCGGGCGCACCGTGCTCTTCTCGACGCATGTGATGGAGCACGCGGAACGCCTCTGCGACAAGATCGTGCTGATGGCGAAGGGCCGCAAGGTGTTCGACGGCACGGTCCGGGACGCTTTGGGAGAAGTGCCCCGCCGGGTCCTGCTTGAGACCGCGTCCGACTACGACCTTGCCGGCATCCTGGAGGGCATGGGCAGCGTGCATCGCGAAACGCATGAGGGCGAGGATGTCTGGTTCGTCGATCTCGCACCCGGCGCCGACGCCCAGGACGTGCTCAAGGCCTGCGTCGACGCGGATGTGCGGCTGACACGGTTCGAGCCCATGCGCGCCCACCTGCACGATGCCTTCGTCCACCTCGTCGAGACCAGCGGCCGGACCGAAGGGGAGACCGTCTGATGCGTGCCATCTATCTCATCGCCCGCCGGGAATTCCTCTCCTACGTCGCCACCTGGGGCTTCTGGCTCTCCCTCGCCTCCGTGCCGCTCTTCATGGCGCTGGGCTTCGGTATGCCGATCCTGATCGAGAGCTCCCAGCCGACCCGCTATTACGTCCTGGTCGACGAGACCGACGGCCATCTCGACCGCGCCCTTCAGGCCGGGATGGACGCCGCCCGTATCGCCGAACAGGAACGCGTCCGCGAGGCCGCGACGGAGATGTTCGGCGACCATCCGCAGGTCCAGGCGGCACTGGAGAATGCACCCGCCAGCCGGGGGCTCAATGGCGGCTATGTCCGTATCGATCCCGGTCCGCACGATCTTGATGCACTCCGGCCCTATCTGACCGGGCAGAGCGAGATCGACACGCCGGACGGCCCGCAATCCCTTTTCGCCGCGATCTATCTGAGCGAACCCGAAGACGGCCGGATCGAGGTCGAGTACTGGAGCACCAATCTGACCGATAGCGGTCTGCGAAATTCCATCCGCGACACCCTACGCGAATACATGCAGGCCCGGCATCTCGTCGAAGCCGGCGTCTCGACCGAGCTGATCGAAACCGCGGAAAATCTGGCGCCCGTGGTTCGCGAGCTCAATCCGGAACGCGCGGCGGAACAGGCCGAGATCACCGATACGGAACGCCTGCCCATCTTCGTCGGCGTCGCCACTACCTTCGGTCTCTGGATCGTGATCTTCTCGGTTGTGAACATGCTGCTCACGGCGATGATCGAGGAGAAGGGAAACAAGGTGCTGGAGATGATGCTGGCCTCCTCGCGGCATCATGAAATCCTCACCGGCAAACTGCTCGGCGTGGCCGCCGTCTCCGCGACCCTGCTCCTCTTCTGGGGCGGCATCGCGACCCTGGTCGGATTGACGGTCCAGCAGACCGCCGCCGCGGCCGGGATGCCCATCGCGGACATCATGGGCACCGTTCTTTCGCCCAGCCTTCTCCTGCCCGCGATCGGCTATTTCATCATCGGCTATCTGATGTATGGCGCCATTTTCCTGGCAGTCGGCTCGCTGTGCGAGACGATCCAGGATGCGCAGACGCTGATGAGCCCGATCATGCTGATCATGATGGTGCCGCTCTTCCTGGCCATGATGGCTGTGGACGCACCCGATTCGCCCATCGTGGCGGTCGCCAGCTGGGTCCCGCTCTGGACGCCCTATGTCATGCTCACGCGCCTGCCCCAGGACATCTCCATGTTCGAGATCGTGGGCACGACCGTACTCATGCTGGCGACGGCCGGTTTCGTGATCTGGGGTGCCGGCGTGCTCTTCCGGATGGGGGCTCTCAACCAGGCGAACCAGGACACGGTGAAGGGCTGGTTCCGGATCGGCGGACGCAAGAACTGATACCGCCCGGTTGCGGGTCCGTGAAATCCGGACAAAGAAAAACACCGTGTCCGGGAGGACACGGTGTTTTCTCAGATCTTATCGAAGGTCCTGGCGACCCTAGCGACGACCGCCACGCTTCGCGATGAGGCCTTCGCGCTGCGCCCGCTTGCGGGCCAGCTTGCGCGCACGGCGAATGGCTTCAGCCTTCTGGCGAGCCTTCTTCTCCGACGGCTTTTCATAATGATTGCGGCGCTTCATCTCGCGGAAAGTACCTTCCCGCTGCATCTTCTTTTTCAGCGCGCGGAGCGCTTGCTCCACATTATTGTCGCGCACAACGATCTGTACGATGGCTCTCTCTCCATTAGGTTGGACGCGAGGGCCATCCTCACGTCGCTAGTTCGCCAGAGGCGGGGCTACTACCAGAGCTACAGGGCCCTGTCCACACTATCGAGTCATATGCACGGCAGTGCAGACGAGTCGTCGCAGGTCGTTCCAGCGACGTCCTGTCCAGGTGACGCGCCCTGCAGCCTGGTCTAGATATGCGGCATGAGTGATGCCGCTACCGACACCCGTTCGTCCAAGTCTAGCACACGCGACGCGATCCTGCAGCCAATGCTGGAACACGCCGCCTTCGACGGCTGGACCGCCGACAGTTTCAAGCGCGCCTGTTCCGATGGGGGCCTGAGCGAGGGTGAGGGCCATATCGCCTGCCCCCGCGGAGAACTGGACATGATCGCCCACTGGTCGCGCAAGCTGGACCAGGCCATCGTTGACGCGGTGAATGCGGCGGACATCAAATCCATGAAAATCCGCGAGCGGGTCCGCTTCGGCGTCATGGCGCGCCTTGAAGCGATCGGCGTGCATGAAGAGGCCGCCCGGCGTGCCCGCGCCCGTCTGCTTCTGCCCGACGCAGCGGCCGAAGCGCCGCAACTGCTCTGGGCCACCGCAGACACGATCTGGCGTGCCATCGGCGACACCTCGACCGACGTGAACTTCTACACCAAGCGGACGATTCTCTCCGGCGTCTTCGCGTCCACGCTTTCGACCTGGCTCAATGAGTCGGATGCCGCAAAGCCGGACTCCCAGGCTTTCCTCGACCGGCGCATCCAGAACGTCATGGATTTCGAGAAGACCAAGGCGCAGATGACCAAGCTGACAACCGACCTGCCCGATATCGGCAGCATTCTCGGCAAGCTGCGCTACGGCCCCGGCCCCCGGACCTGATGCCCGAAACCTAGGCTTCCCAGCGCGGCGAGTTGTACCAGGCCTGCTCGGCCTCGACCTGGACGAAGTCTCGCTCGGGCCAGCGCATGGCCGTCAGCTGGCCGCCGAAGACGCAGCCCGTATCCACACAGACGACATTATTGCGCTCGCGCACATCCGGCTCGGCGATATGGCCGTGCACCACGGTGGCTTCGCCCGAATAATTGCGAGCCCAGTCGCGCCGGATCGGAAGGCCATGCATGTCCCGCTCGCCGGTCACCTCGCCGAACATGGCGAAGGCGCGCACGCGCGACGATTCCTCGCCATGCATGTCGGCATGGATACCGGCATGAGCGACGACCAGATCGCCGCCGTCGAGCACGAGGTGATGGGGCAGGCCGTCGAGGAAGGCCGCAACACGATTTCGAAAGGCCTCGCTTTCCCGCTGGAACTGTTCGATCGTCTCGCCGAGACCATGGCTGATCTTGACGTCTCGCCCGGCCAGCCAGCGGCGGAACTTGTCGTCGTGATTGCCGACCACGCAATACCCCCGCTCCTCTTCCACGAGGTGCATGGCGAGGCGCATCACGTCCGGTGAGCGAGGCCCCCGATCGACGAGATCGCCGAGCAGGACCGGCTTGCGCTCCTCCGGGTGCCAGATCCGGTAATCGCGCGACCCGGCGACACCTTCATAGCGAACTTCATAACCGAGCCGGTGCAGCAAACGCTCCAGCTCCCCCGCACAGCCGTGTACATCCCCGATCAGGTCGAAAGGACCGGAATGATCGCGGAACGCGACAGGCGAAAGGGACGAAATCTGTGCGGGCATGCGAGAGATATAAGCATCCCGCCCTACCGGTGCGAGCGATAATTGATGAAACCGGCCAACCGGAAGACGGCAGGCGCCTGCTTACTGCGCCGATTCCACCTGCCTCAACTTTCCGAATTTCCCACGGGCTCCGGATAAACTTTCGCCTCACGCCGGGGGATAAACATCCGGGCTCAGGAATACAGGCTACCGCCTACTCCGCCTATTCCGCCTGTTCCACCTTTTTCCCGGCCCGGGACTTGGCTTTGGCTGCCTGCACTTCCGGTTCTGCGGTCGGTTTTTGCCTGTTGAGCGCACGCCGGCTGTCCAGGCGCGCGCGAGCGTGGGCGCGCAGCTTGTCGGCGTATCTGGCTATGTCGTGATCGGCCAGGGGTCTGGCGAAGCGCTTCCAGATACCGCCGACCATGAGGCCGCTCCAGCGTTCCCAGGGAAGCGGCGCCGTGCGGATTTTCAGTTCGGGATAACGGGCCATTCCGGTCTCCGTCATCTCGATGCGGCTCGCCGAGAGATGGCGCATATCGCCGTAATGGCGGTATTCGCTCATCCGCTTGAGGACCGGGATAACCGAGGCCATCCACTCGAACCGGTCGGCCAGCCAGATCAGACCCGCCATCTGCCAGTGTGCTGGCGGAACGCCGGGAACGCCGTCGGATTCGTTCACCACGCGGTAAACCGGGGTGAATATCTGCTCGGCAAAGGCCTCATTGCCGACGCGTGGCGCGCCGAACGTGTAGCAGGCGCCCTCGGATCGATTGGCGATGAAGCGCGTCGCCACCATGGCCAGCGCACCACCGAGACTGTGACCCGTGACGTAAACCGGCGCCGGTTTGTGCGCGATGATGATCTCGTTGAGCCGCGACTCGACGCTCTTGTACGCGGTGTAGAAGCCCTGATGGACGCGGGCCGGGCCGCGCTTTTCCAGAGTGAGCTGGCCCTCCGGCTCGATCTCCGCCGGCTGGATGTCTGCCGGCGCGATCATTTCGGCCTGGGCATCGACGCGGATGTCCGCGAGTTTGGTCGGCTCGGTACCGCGAAAGGCTATCACCAGGATTTCCTTGTCCGGATCACCGGCATCCGACTGGCCGTCTGCGATCCGGACCTTGGCGATGAAGGCCTGGGTATCGATGCGGATGCCGTCGGTCACGCTGATCGTATCGATCAGCTCGAAGCCGATTCTGCCGAGCTGGGTTTCCAGTACCGCCTTGCCCTTCTTGCCTTCGCCGGGGCGAACCAGCTTGTTCAATTCAGAAAGAACCTCATCGACATCCGTCCTGCCGGCGATCGCCTCGGCCATCTCGCGGAGCTTCGCCCGGGTCGGCGGCGCCTCGAAGGGCACATAGGCCAGGAGCGACATAACCGCCATCAGCCACGCCATGCGATCCGAATAGGCCGCGCGCCGGACGGGCGGCGCGAGAAGTTCGCTGTCGACATCGATTTCGAAATCCATCATTCGCCTCCCTGGAGAAAACCCGATCATATCACATCACAGGTTGTTGCGGAGGGAATTCGCGACCGTGGCGATGCCGCGAGACAATCCGGCTTAATTCTCGTCCATGATCTGCCCGCGAACGCTGGACGAAGCGCCGCTGCGGGCTATCCTGTGAGCGATGATCACCCTGCTTGCTTCCACCTTGTTCGCGTTTGCGCTCCAGGACACGCCGCCGCCGGATGTCCAGATCGCGCCGCAGACCGAATTCCAGACGCCTGGGGAACGCCTCGAGGAACGCCTCGACGCGCTCGCCGAGGCCGATGCACGCGAAGCGGCCCCGCTGGTGGACGAGATCCAGGCGCTCTGGGCGCATTCGGGCAGCGACACGATTTCCCTGCTGATGGATCGCGGCGCTCTCGCCGAACAGGCCGGCAATGCCGAGATCGCCGCGCGCATGTACGACCATGTCACCCGTCTCGACCCGGATTTCGCCCAGGGCTGGCTCGCCGCCGGACGCGTGGCGGCCGGAATGGAGGACTGGGCCTATGCGCTGGAGACGCTGAACACGGCGCTCACGCTGGAACCGCGCCGCTATGATGCCTGGCTCGCCCTCGCCCGCGTCTTCGAACAGGCCGAGGAATGGGAGGCGGCGCTGGACGCCTACAATACCGCCCTGGAAATCTACCCGGCCCATGAAGCCGCGCAGGAGGCCCGCGCCCGGCTGGAAGCTGCACGCGCCGGCCGCGCCCTCTGACGCAGATGCTGACCGTCGTCATTCTGGCTCTGATCGCCCTCACAGCACTAATCGGAGCATTCCTGCTGGCCCGGCACCGGGTCCGCCTCATCGAGGCTCGGCATCCGCCGTCAGCCGAGTTCATCAACGTTGCGGGCATCCGCCTGCACTACCGCCGAACCGGCAATTCTGCGCAACCGGCCATCCTCGTCCTGCACGGTGCGACCTCGAATCTGGAAGAGCCCTTTGCGGCATTGTCGGAACGCCTGGAAGGCGAGCATGTCATCTGGCTGGACCGGCCCGGTCTCGGCTGGAGCGATCGCCCGGAAGGCCCCTGGTCGCCCGAGCGCGAAGCCGCACTGATCGCGGATTTCCTCGACGAGATCGGCGTGAGTTCGGCCCTGGTTGTCGGACACTCCTGGGGCGGCGCTATCGCGATGCGTCTGGCGATGGACCATCCTGCCCGCGTCGATGCCCTGCTCCTGATCGCGCCGGCCCTGTCGGCCTGGATCGGCGAAGCGGCCTGGTTCAACAAGGTCAGCTTCTGGCCAGGCGCCGGCTGGCTGCTGACCCATGTCATCGTCCCCATCGTCGGCGAAAAGCAGACCGCGGCCGGTGCCCGCAGTGCCTTCCACCCGGAACCGGTCCCCGCGGACTATGTGAGCCGGACCAGCCTGCCGCTCCTGCTGCGGCCGCGAACCTGGCGCGCCAATGCGGCGGACATGAAATGCGTGAACGAGCACCTGGAAGTCCAGGAGACGCGCTATCAGGACATCGAGCATCATACCCTCGTCCTCGCGGGCAAGGGGGATACCGTGCTCTGGTCTCACCGGCATGGCGGCCAGGTCGCGGCCCGGATGCCGAACGGGGAGATGCGCTGGATCGGCGGTGCCGGCCACAATCTCCATCACCACCATCCCGAGGCGGTGCACGACGCTATCCTCACCCTGCGCGAGCGGGCGGCGGGATCGTCCGGCCTCGCTGTGCAAAATGCCGAATGAAAGCTGGCCGAACCGCTTGAGGCGATGCAGGCCTCGGACTAGTGTCCACGCCGCTCCCAAGATGAGGTTTCCGACATGGCTTTCACTGATGAATCCGCCCCCGCAACGTCCGGCCCGATCGACCAGTCCGACGCTATCGGCGGTGCCGCCCGCGAGCAGCTGAAAGCCTTCGTCGCGCGCATCGAGCGCCTCGAGGAAGACAAGGCCAACATCATGGCCGACATCAAGGAAGTCTATGCCGAAGCCAAGTCCATGGGCTACGACACCAAGGTCCTGCGCAAGGTGATCTCCCTGCGCAAGATCGACCGGCACGAGCGCCAGGAAGCCGAAGCGCTTCTGGAATTGTATCTCGGCGCTGTCGAAAGCTAGACTGACCGCCTCCCGTTCCGGAGGCCCGATTGGTCCGCAAGGTCGACGAAAAGAAGACACGCCGCGCGCTCAGACGTCTCGAGCGGGCGCGCAAGGCTGCCCGTGAGGCGGGTGCCAGCGAACAGGAATTGTCCGAATGGGAGGGCGAATTTCTCGGCTCGCTCGAGGAACGCCTGGAGAAGTTCGGCTCTGCCTTCAACGATCCCGATAAGGGCAGTACCGAGGAGGCCCTCTCGGTCCGGCAGGCCATCAAGCTGAAAGAGATCGAGAAAAAGGCAAAGGGCAAGGCCCGCAAGCCCATGTCTCGCGGCTCCGGCTTCAAGCGGAAAATGCCACAGCGTGGCGGCCGCGCGCGGGACATCAACGAGGATATCGACCTGCCCGAGTCGGCAACGCCCGAGCCTGAACCGCGCTCGGCCCCGGAACCTAGGCCCGCATCCGATGCGGCGGCCCTTCGCGCGCGCTTCCGGCTCATCGCCGGCGGCCGGGACGAGTCCGCGGACGATTAACCTGCCGTTAACCGCGCGAACCGGTTTCGAAAGCCAGCCCGTCACGCCCGCCTATCCTCGACTTGTTAGTCAGGTGATTCGGGCATGCACGAGACGGTCGAATACTTCGAACTCATGGAAGTGGCGTTGTTTACAGCCCTCTCCGACGCCGCGCGTGCCGGGCTCGCGACGCCCGAAGGCCGGGCTAGCTTCAACTGGGCGATGGATGCGCTGGACGATATCGATACCTCGCGCCTCGACCAGATCTACACCCCGCTCGCGACCGACCCGCTCACGCGGGACTACGTGTCGCGGCTTGACCGTCAGCTGCACGACGTTGCCACCCAGATCGACGTGCTGCGGGTCCATATCGCTCTGGCTCTCCTGAACGAGCCTGTCGATGCCGGAAGGCTCGATCGCGACCTGGACCACCTGGTCAGGCATCTCAGGGTCCGCTTCAAGCGCGAAGCGGCCCTGAAACCCGTCTTTGCCGGCTGGTTGGACCGGCATGACGTCTCCCCCATCCCCCTCCGACCATGAAGACGGGCCGGCGCTTCCCCGGCGCCGGCCCGTTACCCCCGCCCGCTGTTCAGGCGTTCATGACCTCCCGTGGTGGGGAGGGCGTCATTTGTGTGATCAGCCCGCGGCGCGAACCCCGTCCACGTCGAGATCGTATTCGCGGACCTTGCGGTAAAGCGTCGAACGGCCAACGCCGAGGCGGCGCGCGACTTCGCTCATCCGACCGGCATAGGTCTCAATGGCGAACTCGATCAGATCGCGTTCGATATCCTCCAGCGAGCGCAGATGTCCGCCCTCGTCCATGATCTCGACCCTGCTCTGCTCGACAGCCGCCAGATCTCCGGCGACCGCGGTCAGTCCGGACAGTTGGCACATGTCCGCCGGCGCCTGCGACGTCGCCTCGAAAGACGGCGTCAGGCCTGAGATCTGCGGGAAGTCCTCTGGCTTGAGACAATCGCCGTCGGACAGCACGACCGCTCGGAAGACCGCATTTTCGAGCTGGCGCACATTGCCGGGCCAATCATAGGAGGCCAGGAGGGCGTGCGTCTCCGGCGCGGCATCCAGGATCGACTTGTCTTCCTGGGCGTTGAAGCGACCGATGAAGTGCCGCACGAGCGCCGGGATGTCCTCCTTGCGGGCTCGCAGGGACGGCACCTCGATCGGGAAGACGTTGAGCCGGTAGAAAAGGTCTTCGCGGAACTGGCCGGCGGAAACCTGTTCGGCCAGATCGCGGTTGGTCGCGGAGATGATCCGCACATTGACCTTCACGGGACGCTTGGAACCGACCGGGTCGACCTCGCCTTCCTGCAGTGCCCGCAGCAGTTTCACCTGCATGTCGAGCGGCAGTTCGCCGATCTCGTCCAGGAAAAGCGTGCCACCATCGGCTTCCTGGAACTTGCCCATATGCTTGCCCACAGCCCCGGTGAACGCCCCCTTTTCGTGACCGAAGAGGGTCGATTCCACGAGGTTTTCCGGGATCGCGCCGCAATTGACGGTCACGAAAGGACCGTTCGCGCGCTTTGAACCCGCCATGATCGATCCGGCGACCACTTCCTTGCCGACGCCGGACTCACCGGTGATCAGGATCGGAATGTCGGATTGCGCAGCCCGCTCGCCGAGCCGGACCACCTGCCGCATGGCCGGTGCCCCCGCGATCATGTCCGAAAAGCCCAGCTTGTTCTCGGCCTTTTTGGAGAGGCGTTTCACCTCGCCGCTGAGATTCTGGACTTTCAGGGCATTGCGGATGGACACCGCGATGCGCTCGGGGCTTGCCGGCTTCACGAAGAAGTCGACGGCGCCGGCACGCATGGCCGACACGACGGTCTCGATTCCCCCGCTGGCCGTCAGCACGATGACCGGTAGATCCGGTTTCCTGTGCTTCACCGCCTCGAGCGTCTCCATCCCGTCCATGCCAGGCATGATCAGGTCGAGCAGCATCACATCGATACTGGACTCGGAAACGCAATCGAGTGCGGCCTCACCGCTTTCCGCGGTCTCGGCCTTGTACCCCTGTTTCTCGATAACCGCCTGCAGCAGACGGCGTTGCGTCGGATCGTCGTCGACGATCAGAACAGATTTAACCATCACCCACGCCTTTTCGGTCGCCATTTGAACTGCCGGGCCTTGTCGACCTCGCCACCGCGATCGGTGGGGCATCTATGCGCACCGTTATGGGACACTCTTCTAAATTTGACGTTTATGGCGCGGAAACCAGTGGTTAAGCATAAGCCTGCCTCACCCTCAGGACGCAGCTCACTCCCCCTGCCTACCGTGTCTCAATTGACGGATCGGTGAGCGAGCTTCGTCGCGTATAAGTTGCCTGAATGACGGGAAAAGCGCCTGCTGAACGGACATTCTGAAATCTGATCCTGAGGCACGGCGAAACCAATCCAGCCCAGCTTCGAATCGACGCTTCCCCAATTTCGTCATATGGTTGCATCAGCCAACCTTAGAGGGGGTCGACATGATCAGGTATCAGCTTTTTTGCACAACCAGCGCCGCAGCACTCGTGCTGGGCATGTTCGCAGCGCCGGGCGCAGCACTCGCGCAGGACGAGGATACGACCGAGGACCGGATCGTGGTCACCGGCTCGCGAATCCAGCGCGACCCCAATCTGACGGCGCCCGTTCCCGTACAGTCCGTCGATGACGACGATGTCACCCTGTCGGGCGACCTGAACATCGTCGACGTGGTGAACGACCTGCCCGCCCTGATCGGCTCCAACACCACCGCAGACAATTCCGGCGGCCAGGGCACGCTGGGGGCCGCAACGCTCAATCTGCGCAATCTTGGCACCGAGCGGACGCTCGTCCTGGTCGATGGCCGCCGCCACGTCTCCGGCCAGGCCGGTACGTCGGCGGTCGACGTCAACACCATTCCGGCTGCGCTCGTCGAGCGCGTCGAGGTGCTGACCGGCGGCGCGTCGGCCGTCTACGGCGCGGACGCGGTGACCGGTGTCGTGAACTTCATCATGAAGGAGGATTTCGAGGGCATCGATGCGCGAACCCAGTTCGGCCTTTCAGACGAAAACGATGCCGGCCAGTACATGTTCTCGGTCACGATGGGCCGGAATTTCGACAATGATCGCGGCAATGCGACGCTCAATTTAAGCTATGAAACGAGCGACAATGTCCGCCAGGGCGACCGCGAGCATACCCGCGGCGACCGGGTCGCGTCGGACTGGCCCAACCCGGCCCGCTTCGTCCAGGCAGCCGATGTCGCGACCTACGGTCTCGACCCGCTCCTGCTCGGCGATTCCATCTCGTTCTATTGCGGCGCCGGCGATCCGACGCTGGGGGGCGGCCAGGCGGACCTTTGCGCCCGCATCGACGGCATTCCCTCGCGCGCAATCATGGAGTTCCCGCGCTTCAACCTGTCCAGCTACGGCTCGCTGATCGGTGTCGACTTCTACGGGTTCGATTTCCTGGCCTATTATCCGGGCGATCCGTTCACCGACATTTTCGGCTCCAACCTGGCCGGCCTGAATCTGGGCGCGGACGGTTTGATCTTCGACCTCAACAATAACGGCATCGAGGACTGCCTGGAGACGGTGAACGGGACCCAGCTCCAGCGTTTCGGCGGCTTTGCCGGCTGCCATGTGACCCGCACGCCGGGCCAGCCGGCCGACGTCTTCGCCGACGGCCTGCTCGGCGGCACGCAAAACGCCTTCGGTGGCGACGGCACGAATTCCGGCCGCGATTTCGCGGATATTATTCCGCGCGATGAGCGTTTTACCGCCAATATCGGTCTTCGCTACGATGTCAGCGCCGACCATACCTTCTTCTTCGAGGGCAAGGTCTCGCTGTCCGAGACCGTCAATAATGCGACCTCCGCCGTCCACTCCTTCTACGACTCGCATGTGATCGAGTGGGACAATCCCTACATCCCGCAGAATCTGCGCGATGCCATCACCACCTTCGTCAACGACAATCCGGGTGTCTTCACCCTCGACGATGTCAATATCCTGATCGGCCGCGACCCGACCGATCTGGGACCGCAACTGTTCGAATCCACGCGCGAGACCTATCGTTTCGTGACCGGTTTCGAGGGTGAGCTGGGCGATAGCGGCCTGCTCTACGAGATCTCGCTGAACTACGGCCAGACCAATGCCGACACGACCGCGAGCGGGCAAGTCCTCCAGGATCGTTATTATGCTGCGGCGGATGCTGTGGTCGATCCGGTCTCCGGCGATATCGTCTGCCGGTCCGAGCTTGACCCGAGCCAGACGCCGGTCGGCTCCTTCCTGTCGAGCGCGGGTTATTGGTCGGGCTATAATTCCTTCACCCCGGGCCAGGGCGAGTGCGCGCCGATGAACCTCTTCGGAGTCGGTGCACCGAGCCAGGAGGCGATCGATTTCGTCACCACGACGACCTTCCGCACCCGCACGATCGAACAGACCGTTCTGAGCGGTTTCGTCACCGGCGACACGTCCGGCTGGCTCAACCTTCCGGCCGGCCCGATCGATTTCGTGATCGGTGCCGAATACCGCAAAGAAGAAAGCGATTTCACGCCGGACGCGGTCGAGACCGGTACGGGTTCGCTGATCTTCCCGGTCAACGCGCCGGTGGCGCCGGTCTCCGGCGAATTCGACGTCTCCGAGCTATTCGGCGAGGTCTCGGTGCCGATCCTCGTCGATCAGCCCTTCGCGGAGATTCTCACGCTTGATGGGGCGTTCCGGTATTCCGAGTACGATATTGCCGGCGATACATCGAGCAGCGACAGCTGGAATATCCGGGCCACCTGGGCGCCGGTCGACCAGCTCCGCTTCCGTGGTGCCGTCTCTCAGACCGTGCGCGCACCGAACATTTTCGAGCTGTTCTCGCCTCTGACGGCAACGACGGCCCGGCCGATCGATCCCTGCGATGCGGGCGCGATCAATAATGGCTCGCAATTCCGGGCGGCGAACTGTGCAGCCGACGGAATACCGGTTGGATGGACGGACCCGCTGACGGCCCGTGTGGCCGGCTTTACCGGCGGCAATCCCGATCTCGAGCCGGAAGAGGCCGACACGGTCACGCTCGGCTTCGTGTTCGAGCCGACCTTCCTGGAAGGCCTCTCGGTGACGGTCGATTATTACGATATCGAGATCAATGATGCGATCGATGCGGTCGGCTTCCAGGAAATCCTCGAGGCCTGCTACGATGCGGCGACCTTCCCGAACCAGTTCTGCAACCAGTTCGAGCGCGACACGAATGTCGGTTCTGCGACCTATCTGGGCCTGTCCGGCTTCACCTCGAGCGAGCTGAATTTCGCGAAGGTCGCGACGAGCGGCTGGGACTACCAGATCGTCTATTCCTTCGATTTCAGGGATATCTCGCAATCGCTCGACAGCCTCGGATCGATGACGCTGAGTGTGCTCGGCAATCATGTCGACGCTCTCGAGCGCTTCGAGGATCCGACCGATCCGACCATCGTCAACGATCTTCTCTATGAAGCCGGACAGCCGGCGGATTCGGCCAATTTCAATGCGCGCTGGATGGTCGGAAACTGGGTCGTGAACTGGCAGACCAGCTATTACGGAGAGATGCTGCAAATCACGCCGCGTCTCGAGATCGAGACCGCCGACGACTTCGTCAATGCCTGGTCCGACGAGCTGTGGCGCCATGACATTTCGGCGCTCTACGACTATAGCGAGAACATCCAGTTCTATGGTGGTGTCAACAATGTCTTCGAGGAAGACCCGCTCTTTTCGACCATTGCCTACCCGGTCGGTGTGACGGGCCGGTACTTCTTCTTCGGGGTCAATATGCAGGGCGACAATCTCGCCGACCTGCTCAGCTTCCGGCGCTGATCGCGCGGCGGCGAACCACTCGACGCCAGGGCGGGCCGGGCGCGATGGCGTCCGGCCCGTCCGCGTTTGCGGGTCGCCGGCTGTCTGTCGGTCGCCGGAGGTCTGTCAGTCGGCGTGCATGATGGCGCGGATGCCGGCCAGGGCGCTCTCGACCAGTTCGTCGGACGAGGCGTCATGCAGGCGCGGGCGCGATTCCGTCATGGTCAGCCATCCGCCCAGGCAGAGCGTCATGATCTGGAAGGCGCGGCGCCGGCATTCCGTTTCCGCGAGACCGGGTCGGATGCGGCCGATCAGATCCGCATAGCGCGCGGCCAGCGCCTCATACCATTCGTCCCGATAGCGGCGGTCGCCGGCATTGCGCGCGAGATGTGCGAAGCTTTCGAAGGCATAGGCGCCGTCGCGCGCCATGATGAAGTGAAGATGGTTCCGCGCCATTCTGAGCAGGCGCGCTTCCGGCTCGGTGGCGGCATCGGGCAGGTCGGCCTCGACGCTCTCAAGCGTGCGCTGGAAACCGGTCCGGTAGATTTCCGAGACCAGCTGCTCCTTGGTGGGGAAATAGTGCCGCAGCGTGCTTTGCGAGATACCGGCCCGTCGCGCGATCGAGTCCTGGGATGCCGCCCCCATGCCTTCCGCGGTGATGATCTCGCGCGCGGCGTCCAGGATGGCATTCATCGTGCGCTCGCCCTTGGGCGTGAGATCCGGACGCTTCGTGACTGTGGGCATGTGGAACTCCTGCAGAACGCGTCCAAGCGTATTCGTATGGTTTTGCAACAACAAGTGCGGACCAGAAAAGTAGCGCAGTGCTCCCGGGCACCGCACCCGGCGGCATGATTGCCTGGTCTGGAAATTGACTGAGTAGTCAGTCATGTCTAGTCTGACCTCATGACGGACAAGCGCCAGCACCTGATCGACACGGCGATCCGGCTCTTCCATGAGCGGGGATTCTGGGAAACGCCGACCGCCCGCATCGCCAAGGCGGCGGGCGTCGCGAACGGTACGCTCTTCAATTATTTTCCGACCAAGACGGACCTGATCGAGGCGGTCTTCCTGGGTCTGAAGTCCGAGTGGGTCGACTATCTCATGCCCGAGGACGGACAGGCGCTGAGCCCGCGCGAGGCCATGCGCCATGTCTGGATGCGGGCGGTCGAATGGGCGATGGCGCATCCGCAACGCCATGCGCTGCTCATGCAGATGAAATTGTCCGAGCACGTCGCCGATGCGGTACAGGCCGATGGCGATGCTGCTTTCGAACCCGTGCTCGCGCTGGTCCGCAACGCGCAGGAAGCGGGCGAAATCCGGACCATGCCATTACCGCTCATCCAGTCCATCGCGGCCGGGCAACTGGACGCCACCATTCACTACATCACCCAGACGCCGGAGGCCGATCGCTCGTCCGTGGCGGCCACAAGCTTCGACGTTTTCTGGCGGGGCATTGCCGCGCCGGACGGAAAAGAGGACGACCATGACCGAGATTGATCGCGACGCCCCGATCCTGGTGACAGGCGCGACGGGGTATCTGGCCGGAGTCATCATCCGCCAATTGCTCGAGGCCGGCCATACTGTGCATGCCACCGTGCGCGACCCGGAGCGGACAGAGAAGCTGGCCCGACTCAACGCCGTCGCGGCCGGAGCGCCGGGCCGGATCCGGTATTTCAAGGCCGATCTGCGCGATGCGGACGCGTTCGCGCCGGCCATGGCCGGATGCGAGCTGGTGATCCACACCGCCTCGCCCTTCATCACCTCGGTCGAGACCCCCCAGCGCGACCTCGTCGAGCCGGCGGTCGCCGGCGTGCGCAACGTCCTCGCTGCCGCCAATTCGGTGGAAACGGTGAAGCGGGTGGTCATGACGTCGAGTTGCGCCGCGATCTACAGTGACAATACCGACATCCGCTCCATGCCGGCCGGCAAGCTGACCGAGGCCGTCTGGAATACATCGGCCTCGCTGGACCATCAGGCCTACTCCCTGTCGAAGACACTCGCCGAAAAGGCCGGCTGGGACATGGCTGAAGCCCAGTCGCGATGGGATCTGGTCGCGATCAATCCGTCCTTCATTCTCGGACCGGGAATCGATCCGGATGCGACCGGAGAGAGCTATTCCATCATGATCCAGTTCGGCGACGGTACGATGGCGCCCGGCGTTCCGGATTTCGGCATCGGCGTGGTCGATGTGCGCGAGGTGGCGGACGCCCATATCAAGGCCGGATTCACGCCATCCGCGTCCGGCCGCTATATCGTCTCCGGTCATAATTCCAGCTTCCCGGAAATCGCCGGCCATCTGCGCGAGCGATTCGGAGACGCGTATCGCTTCCCGAGGAAAGTGATGCCGAAATTCCTGGTCTGGCTCGTCGGGCCGATGATCAACAAGGCGCTGACACGCAAGATGGTCGCCCGGAATGTCGGCGTACCTTTCCTCGCAGACAATTCCAGGAGCGTGCAGGACTTGGGGATGGAATACCGGCCCCTGTCCGAGACGGTCGGGGAATTCTTCCAGCATCTCGCCGATGCCGGCCGGGTCACGCCCCGCAGTTAAGGATCAGGCGAGGCACCACAGGCCGGTGCAGACGCCGAAGACAAGCTGCATGGCCAGATCGAGCAGACCGGTGAAAACCAGCAGCGGAAGGCCGACATAGAGAAAGACCAGCCACACCGCCATCAGGGTGGGGCGCGGTTCGGCTATGGCGTGTCCGAGGACGGTTTCAGGTTTGCGGGCGAACATGTCGGCGACTCGTGCAACAGTCATGCTTAACGCCTGTTAACACCCAAAGACTAACGCTTCGTCACATGCGACTCGATCCTCATATCGACCGGGCCACCTGGGACATAGCGCTTGCTACCCGGCCCGCCGCCCTGCAGCAGGACTGGTGCTATGGGCAAGCCATGGCATCGCTGGGCGCCGGCGTGAAGCGGGTGGGTCTGCTGGACGGCCAGACCCTGGTGGGGCTCGCCCAGTTCACCAATCGACGGATGGGCGGACTCGTCTCCATGGCGGCCTGTACCCGCGGGCCGGTCTGGCTTGGCGATGTGGATGCGGAAACGCGCGCGGACGGCTATCGCGCGCTCAAGTCCGGGCTCGACCTCGGCTGGCCGCGCGTGACCCTGGTTTCGCCTGACGAGACCGTGCCGGCGGGCGTGAACCGGATGAAGCGGGTCATGACCGGCTATTCCACTGTCATGCTCGATCTGCGTCCCTCCGAGGACAAGCTTCGGGCCGGTCTCCATCCGAAATGGCGCAATAGTCTGAAGGCGGCCGGGAAGGTCAGATTCGACATTGTGCGGAATGGAACCAAGCCGGCCCAGCTGGCCTGGCTGATGGGGGCGGAGGAAGCGCAGCGGCAGGATCGCGGCTATCGCGCGACGCCGGCGGCGCTGGTTCCGGCCTATCTGGACGCAAAGGGAGACCGGGACGCGGCCCTCGTTCTGCGCGCGGATATCGGCAAGACCAAAGCAGCGGCCATGCTCTTCCTCGTGCATGGCTGCGCGGCCACCTATCATATGGGCTGGCTGAACCGGGAGGTGAAAGCGCCCGGTGCGCACAATCTTCTGATGTGGGACGCCATTCGCCGCCTGCGCGAAATGGGTGTACTCCAGCTCGATCTGGGAGGTGTGAACACGGTCTCCGGCGCGGGCATTGCGCGCTTCAAGATCGGGACGGGCGGCGAGGTGGTAACCCTCGGAGGCAGCTGGACCTGACCGCGCGAAGCGCGCCGGTTCCAGGATGATTTCGGGCCCGCCCGGGCATTGCGCACACTTCTGCGGAGCGTGCACGCAGAGCGGGCAGAAGCTTGCGTGCTGCGACGGCAAAGCAGAAAAGCCTTTTCACAAAGGGGTTCGACTTCCTAATGTGCGCCCAAGCAAATCCATGCGGGGAGCACGATGGAACCCATTTTCAACCTGATCTTTTCGATCAGTGACTTTCTCTGGGGCGGGGAATGGAACGGGACGCGGATCGTTCCGCTGTCCGGTCCGATTACGTACATGCTGCTGGGCACCGGCCTCTATTTCATGCTGCGCCTGGGCTTCCGCCCGCTGCGCCGGCTCGGCCCGGCCTTCGGCGAACTCTGGTCCGGCCGCCGCGGCGGCGGCGAGGGTGAGATCACGCCCTGGCAGGCTCTTTCGACGGCCCTGTCGGGGCAAGTCGGTACCGGTAACCTCGCCGGCGTCGCCACGGCGCTGACGCTGGGCGGTCCGGGCGCCATCTTCTGGATGTGGGTAACGGCGATCTTCGGCATGGCTGCGGCCTACGCCGAGTCCAGCCTGGCGGTCCGCTTCCGCGAACGCCATCCGGACGGGCACTTCCACGGTGGCCCGATGTATTACATCAAGAACGGTCTCGGAAAGAACTGGGGCTGGCTCGCCATCCTGTTCAGCGTCGGCACGGTCCTGTCCGCGCTGGCGACCGGCGGCATGATCCAGGCGAACTCGATCACGCAGAGTGCGGTCGAGGCCGGAACCACGCTGGGGATGAACATCCCGAACTGGGCCGTCGGCCTGGTACTCGCGGCGCTTGTCTTCCTGGTGATTATCGGCGGCATCAAGTCGATCGGTTCCCTGGCGGGCAAGATCATTCCCTTCATGGCCCTGGCCTATGTTCTCGCGGCCCTGTTCGTGCTGGTCACCCATCTCGATCATATCCCGGGCGCTTTCGGCACGATCTTCAGCCACGCTTTCGGCCTCGAGCAGGCAGTCGGCGGCGCAGCCGGTTACGGCGTGCTGGCGGCGATCCGGGCCGGTGTGGCCCGCGGCCTCTTCTCCAACGAGGCCGGTCAGGGTTCCGCCCCGATCGCCCACGCGGCCGCGCAAACCAAGAACCCGGTCAAGCAGGGCGAGATCGCCATGCTCGGTGTCTTCATCGACACCATGGTGATCTGCACCATGACCGCCCTTGTCATCCTGGTCGTGGAAGGCTCTTTCCCGTCCGGCGACGGCGGCACGGTGCCCTATGCCTGGATGTCGGATTCGCTGGAAGCTTCCGCGGTGACCACGGCGGCCTATGCCGAGGGTATGGCCGGCGGTGCCTGGGTTGTGCTCGCGGCGCAGGCGCTCTTCGCCTTCACCACGATCATCGGCTGGTCCTACTATGCCGAGCAGTGCCTGACCTACATCACCGGCGACTGGATCGCCCGTCCCTTCCGCTTCGTCTGGGTAGGCGTCGCCTTTATCGGCACGCTGGTCCTGAATGTGGACGGTCTCTGGCGCTTCGGCGACATCGCGAACTCGGCCATGCTGATCCCGAACGTGATCGCACTCATCCTTCTGTCGGGCGTGGTCATCACCATGACCAAGCGCTTCGACACGACGGGCGAGCTGCCGCCGAACTGGGCCGGCGACAAGTGGGGCACGGAGGAGACTCCCGCCGAGGAAATCACCGAGACCTCGACCCACGCGCAGGAGTCGAAAGACGACTGATCGACGCAGCGATAGCGAAACGGAAAGGGCTCCGCTCCGGCGGGGCCCTTTTCTTTTGCCCGTCATCATCCCTTGCCCGCCTTCCTGATGCGCCGTTCACGTGAAGACGATCGCGTCCTGCGCAGTGGTTTGTCTGGACGCCGGGCCGCACTCTACCTAGTTTCGCCCCGTCATTTTCAGGGCGAGCTCACATGACCACCAAGCTGACCGATATCGATGCACTGGCGCAGCCGCGCACGGACTGGACCCGCGAACAGGCGGGCGAGATCTACCGGGCGCCGTTCAACGACCTGATCTTTGCGGCGCAGGCCGTGCACCGCAAATGCCATCCGGCGAACCAGGTGCAGACCAGCCAGCTGCTGTCGATCAAGACCGGCGGCTGTGCCGAGGATTGCGGCTATTGCAACCAGTCCGCCCATTTCGATACCGGGCTGGACGCGTCCAAGCTGATGCCGCTCGACGAGGTGATGGACGCCGCGCAGAAGGCCAAGGCCGGCGGAGCCACGCGCTTCTGCATGGGCGCCGCCTGGCGCGAGCTCAAGCCGCGCGACGAAGACAAGATCTGCGACATGATCGAGGGCGTGAAATCGCTCGGCATGGAGACCTGCGTCACGCTGGGCATGCTGACCGACGGCCAGGCAGAGCGTCTGCGCCAGGCCGGGCTCGACTATTACAATCACAATCTCGACACCGCGCCGGAAGATTACGGCCGGGTGATCTCCACGCGCACCTATCAGGACCGTCTCGATACGCTGTCTCGCGTGCGCGGTGCAGGCATTCACGTCTGCACCGGCGGCATTGTCGGCATGGGCGAGGACGAGGCGGCGCGGATCGGCCTGCTGACCGAGCTGGCCGTGATGGAGCCGCATCCGGAAAGCGTGCCGATCAACCATCTCGTGGCCGTTCCGGGGACGCCGCTCGGCGATTCCAAACCGCTGGACGGCATCGACTTCGTTCGCACCATCGCCACGGCGCGGATCATGATGCCCCGCACCATGGTGCGTCTCTCGGCCGGCCGCGAAGGCATGAGCCGCGAGCTGCAGGCACTCTGTTTCCTGGCCGGTGCGAATTCCATCTTCGTCGGCGAGGAATTGCTGACCACGCCGAATCCGGACGAGCACGAGGATTTCGATCTCTTCAACGCGCTCGGAATCGAGCCGATGACGATGCCGGCAGCCGAGTAGCGGTCTGCGGGCGAGTGCCGGGGTTAATTTTCCCGCCAAGGGCGAATAGGGTGCGCGGAGGCTGATTTGGGGGAAAACGGCATGCAACGTATCGGCAAGGCGCTCGCGCTCGGGCAAGTCGAGGGCTGGAGCGGCGTGGAAGGCCGCGACGCGATCCGCAAGGTCTTCGAATTCGAGGACTTCAACGCCGCCTGGGGCTTCATGAGCCGTGTGGCCGTCAAGGCCGAGGCGATGAACCATCATCCCGAATGGTTCAATGTCTGGAACAAGGTCGACGTCACGCTCTCCACGCATGATGCCGACGGCGTGACGGAGCTCGATGTCGAGCTGGCCCATTTCATGGATGCGATCAGCGGCAAGACCTGATCAGCCGGCGTGGATGATGATCATCCCGATCAGGATTTCCGCACCTTCCTCGCCGAGCGTGGCATCGGTGGCGTCCTGCAGCATCTGCGCGATCCGGTCCGCATCGGGGATGTCGCCGAAGCGGTAATTCATCCCGGTATACATGGTCAGCGCCTGGACGTGCGCATTGCGCAGGCGCGGCATGAAACGCTCCACGCGCTGGCGCAGCCGCGGGCTGGAAATTTCCAGCCCGACCTCGATCTGGATCAGGCCGCGCGCCCGGTGATTGGCCTGGACGGTGGCTGTCAGCGGCGGCAGCGGCATATAGGTTTCCGACGACGTGATCGTGCGGTGCCTGCTTTCGCTGTTCTGATTGCCCGACTCCGCCGGAGGTGCCGCGAAGGCGGTTGCGTCCGGCAGGCTCACCGAAGCGGTGAGCGCGGCCGCGGCAAGCGCGGCGAGGCGGGTCGTGATCGGTCTCATGCGTCCGGTCTAGCAGAACTCGGTAAAGGAAGCGTTGGCGTACGCGCCTAACGGGTTGGCTAAAAATTTACCGATAACCGAAAACGGCGTTTACATGATCGCGCAATCATCCAAATTGTCCGGGTTGGTCAGGTAACCTAGGGTCGCACGATGAAGCGCATCCTCCTTGTCGAAGATTGCAGCGATGATGCCGAGCTCGTCCGGGAGGCCTTTGCGCCGTTCAAGGCGACGATCCGGCTCGAGCGGACCAGCTCCGCCGACGAAGCCCTCAACATGCTGACGGCCCGTGCCGCCCGCGCGCGGGGGCTTCTGCCCACCTGTATCCTGCTCGACATGATGATGGAGCCGCATGACGGTATGTGGCTGCTGCACGAGATGGGGCGCCGCCCGGAATTGCGCGAGATCCCGGTCATGGTGCTGAGCCAGCATCTCGCCGCGGTCGAAAGAGCTCGCGATTTCCCCAATGTCATCGGTTCTGTCTCGAAGCCCGAACGGATCGCAGAGCAACGGCGCCTCGTCCAGGACATCGTCCGTCTCACCGGCGCCATGAAGCCGAAGAAGGCAACGCGGAAACCGACAGCACGGGTTTAGCGGGAGATCCTGACGGAAGCTCGCGCCTGCAAGGTGCGCAAGCGCGACCGCGCGTCGGGCGGTCAGCCCGCCCTGTCGGAGGCGTGAGCGTAGCGAATTGCCGTGAGACCGGAGAGCGATGTGGCTCGCTTCCCGAAGCACCCCAAGAACCAGAAACTGTATGAAAGGTGGTGGAGCCGAGGGGAATCGAACCCCTGACCTCGTCATTGCGAACGACGCGCTCTCCCAACTGAGCTACGGCCCCGAACCAAGGAAGCGATCACCTAGGACCGCCGCGCTGCACTGTCAAGCATGAGCTTCTGGACGTTGCAGGTCATTGCAGTCTAGAAGCGGTAGACAGCAAGCATGGCGAGGAAAACGGCACATGTCTCCGATCGACGGTATCATCATCTATCTCCTCCATCCGGCCCTCAATATTCTCTGGTTCATCGTTCTCATCAGCGTGATCATGAGCTGGCTGATCAGCTTCAATGTCGTGAATGCGCACAACCAGTTTGTCGGCATGATCTGGCGGGTGACAAGCGCGATCACCGAACCGCTTCTCTCGCCGATCCGCCGCGTCCTGCCGCCGCTGGGCGGGATCGACTTCTCGCCCATCGTGCTTCTGCTCCTGATCGGCTTCGTCCAGGGTTATGTCCTTCGCCAGCTGATGATCATCTTCTAGATGACGGGGTATCAGGCCGACATGAGCGGCCTGACCCTGCATGTCAGGCTGACGCCCAATGCCGGCCGTGACGAGCTGGTCGGCTGGGCGGAGGCCGCCGACGGCGCGGCGCATTTCGTCGTTCGCGTCCGTGCCGTCCCCGAGAAGGGCAAGGCGAACAAATCCCTTGTCGCGCTGCTTGCGAAGACCTTCGGCATTGCCAAGCGCGATGTGGATGTGATCCGCGGCGCGACATCTCGTCTGAAGACAGTACGGATCGAAGCGGCTAAAGAAGCGCGCGACGGCATAATCGAGCTGCTGGAGAGCTATCGGGCATGAGCGCAGAACTGATCGACGGCAAGGCCATAGCGGCCGAAATCGATGCACGGGCCGGCGAGGTGGCCGCCGAGCTGGCGCCGGCCTTGGGGCGTACGCCCTGTCTCGCCGTGGTGCTGGTCGGCGACGACCCTGCGTCCGACGTCTATGTCCGCAACAAGGGCAAGCGTACCGAGGCGGCGGGCATGCGCTCCATCGAGATCCGCAAGCCGGCGGTGACGACCGAGGCCGAGGTGATCGATATCGTCCAGAGCCTCAATGACGACACCAGCGTGGACGGCATTCTGGTCCAGATGCCGCTGCCCGATCATATCGACGCCAATAGCGTGATCGGCGCCATCGATCCGGACAAGGATGTCGACGGCCTGACCGAAGCCAGCGCCGGGCGTCTCGTGCTCGGCAAGCCGGGCCTGCGTCCCTGTACGCCGGAAGGCTGCGTCCTGCTGGCCGAACGGGCGATGGGCGACCTGTCCGGCAAGTCGGTGGTCGTGATCGGCCGCTCCATCCTGGTCGGCAAGCCGGCGGCCCTGCTCTTTCTTGAAAAAAACTGCACCGTCACCATCGCGCATTCGCGGACGAAAGATCTGGCGGATGTCGTGCGTCAGGCGGACATCGTCGTGCCGGCCGTCGGGCGTCCGCACATGGTCAAGGGCGATTGGGTCAAGCCGGGCGCCTGCGTGCTCGATGTCGGCATCAACCGCATCCCGGCGCCGGAGAAGGGCGAGGGCAAGACACGCCTGGTGGGCGATGCGGATTTCGATGCGATCGTCGGACATGCCGGATGGATCACGCCCGTTCCCGGCGGCATCGGCCCCATGACGATCGCCATGCTTCTGCGCAATACGGTCCGCGCGGCCGCTCTGCGAGCCGGACTGGCCTTGCCGGCCGGTTTCTGAGGCATTTTCCCTAATTCGTAAACAGTTCGGTAATGCAACCGCGTTAGGTCTGGGGTATCGGGAGAGACTCATGTCGCATCAAGCCTTGCGTGTTCTTCACGTCGAAGACGATTTCGCCGATGCACTGCTCGTGCAGCATGCCGTGTGCGAAGCGGGCGATCTTGATATCGAGTTCGAGGTCGCGCGCACGCTCAAGGATGCGCGCCGGTGCCTGCAGCGGCACGACTATGATCTGGTCCTGCTCGATCTGCGGCTGCCCGACTCCATCCATCCGACCGAAACGCTCGAGACCGCCCAGGATCTGGCCGGGGATACGCCGCTTCTCATCCTCTCCGGTTCGATGAGCATCGATGAAAACATCCTGCCGGCCGATGTTGCGCGGCTCGACAAGAATGCGGGATTCCGCAGCGATCGGGGCGACGTACCGCTGCAGCTCGCCGGACTGATCCGCCAGGCGGCGGAAAGCGCGGACATCCAGACGATCTGAAGCGGCCGACCGCCCGCGACCGCGTCGACCTGCCGCACTCATTTCATATGCAGTTGACAATCATTCGCATTCACATAAATCTGGCGTCACGTCCTCAGCAAAGCGCGTGCGCCCCATGTTTGTCTGCATCTGTAATGCCCTGCGTGATCGAGACCTAAAGGCCGCTGCCGCCGATCCGGCGGTGAAAGGTGCGGCGTGCGTGTTCAAGCGCTGCGAAGCCAAGCCACGCTGCGGGCGCTGCCTGCCCGACGTCGCCGAAATGGTCGCCGCAACCCGGCTCGCGCCCGCCGCGCCGCCCGCCGCAGCCGAATAATCCCCCGAGCATCGCGCAAGGACGTTTCCGTCGCGCCCGACAATCCCCTAGACTGTCCTCGGCGATTTGAGAGGAGAGTTTCCCATGAAGGGCGATGCCAAGGTTGTCGAACTGCTCAACGAGGCGCTCAAATACGAGCTTGCGGCGGTCAATCAGTATTTCCTGCACGCCCGCATGTTCAAGGATTGGGGACTCGGCGCCGTCGCCAAGGCGGAGTACGAGGAATCCATCGACGAGATGAAGCATGCCGATCTTCTGATCGAGCGGATTCTCTTTCTTGAAGGCCTCCCCAACGTCCAGGACCTGGCGAAGATCTATATCGGCGAGACGCTCAAGGAGTGCCTCGAATGCGATCTGAAGATCGAGCGCCGCTCGCATCCCTTCTACGTCAATGCGATCGCCTATTGCGAGGAAGCCCAGGACTACGGCTCGCGCAAGCTTCTGACCGATATCCTCGCCTCCGAGGAAGAGCATATCGACTATCTGGAGACGCAGCTCGACCTGATCGAGAAGATCGGCGAGCAGCGCTACATGCAGTCCCAGATGACCACTGAAGACTAGGCCGGGCCGGTCTGCGGACCGGTTTCGGCTATGGCTCCCGCACACCGGATGTAGCGATTGCAGCCGGGCGCGACGGAATCGGCCACCCCGCACGTAAATCCAGTTGAGCGTCGGCCGGCCGATCTGTTCGTTGCAGACCGGCCGGTGATCCTGTGCACGGTCGATGACGTAGACGACGAAACTGGAGAGCCTGCTGCCAATGCCCGAATTCACCCGCGCAATCGCTGTCGCCACCGGACTTCTGCTGGCGGCCTGTTCGGATGGCGGCCCCGAGTCCGGCCCAAACGGCGGTCCCGGCCGGAGCGGCGGCGGAATGCCGGGACGCGGCGATGCCGGTGTGATCGTGCACGAGATCGGGCTGGAGCGAGAAGCCACCCGCATCGAGGCCGTCGGCACGGCCCGCGCACGCGCCAGCGCGGCGATTTTCGCCGAAGCGGCCGGCGAGGTGGAGCGCGTCAATTTTACCGCCGGCGACCGCGTCGAGGCCGGGGCTGTCCTGGTCGCGCTGGAAGCGGACGAGGAGCGCCTCGACGTCCAGCTGGGCGAGGTCGCCGTGCGCGAGGCGGAGCAATTGCTCGCCCGCTATCGCCGCATCGAGAATACCGGCGCCGTCTCCGACAGCCAGATCGACGAGGCCGAAACCGCCCTCGACGCATCCCGGATCCAGCTGCAGCAGGCGCGTATCGCCCTTGCACGCCGCACGGTTCGCGCGCCCTTCGGGGGTCATGTCGGCCTGACTGATATCGATCCGGGCGCCCGCGTGAATACCGCGACCGAGATCACCCGTCTGGACGATCGCAGCGTGCTCTATGTCGATTTCGATCCGCCCGAGCAGGTCTTCGGCCGTATCGAGGTCGGCAACACGGTCTCTGCCACGCCCTTTGCCGGCGACCAGCGCGATTACGAGGCGCGCATCGTCAATATCGACAGCCGCATCGACCCGACCCGGCGGACTTTCACCGTGCGGGCCGAGCTGGACAATTCGCCGGACCTGCTGCGTCCGGGCATGAGTTTCCGGGTCACACTGGACCTGTTCGGCGAGTCCTATCCGGCGGTACCGGAAGCCTCCATCGTGTGGGGCAGCGACGGCCCCTATGTCTGGATATTGCGCGAAGGCGTAGCCGAACAGAATGGCGTCACCCTGATCGAGCGCCGCGAGGGCCGTGTCCTCGTTGCCGGGGAATTCGGTCCCGGCGACCTGGTTATTGCGGAAGGCGTCCAGAAGGTCCGTGAGGGCATGACGGTCACCATTCTCGACACGCTGCGCTCCGACCGCTTCGGCGGCGGACCCGCGGCCGAGGCGGGCGCGAGCCGGGGTGAAGCACTGTGACCTCGCACGCTTCCGACCTTCCGGCGCTTGCGGTCAAGCGCCCCATTCTCGTGACGGTGCTCAATCTGCTGATCGTGATCGGCGGACTGGCCGCGCTGTTCGGCGTCGAGGTGCGCGAGCTTCCCGACGTGGACCGCCCGATCGTGACCGTCACCGCGACCTATCCCGGAGCAGCGCCGGAAACCGTCGACGCCGAGGTGACCAGCGTTCTCGAGGGCGCCGCGGCGCGCGTCTCCGGCGTGCGGGACATCCGCTCGTCCAGCGAGGAAAACAACACCCGCATCCGCGTCGAGTTCAATCCGGGCGTTGATCTGGACACGGCCTCTGCCGATCTGCGCGAGGCGGTCTCACGCGTTTCGCGGCGGCTGCCGGACCGGGTCGAGCAGGTCAATGTGATCAAGGCCGACAATGACGCCCAGGCCGTGGTCAGCATGGCGGTGCTGTCCTCCGTGCACGACGAGCAGACGCTGACGGCCATTATCGAAAACGACATCGTCCCCGAATTCACCGCCATCGAGGGCGTGGCGAGTGTCGATCTCTTCGGCACGCGCGAGCGTCAGCTGCGCGTCGTCATCGATCCCATCCGCCTGTCCCGTTTCGGCCTGACCATCGGCGATGTGGCCGCCGCGCTGCGCCAGGCGCCCTTCGATGTTCCGGTCGGCAGCTTCCGCTCGCAGGACCAGGAACTCCTCGTGCGCGCCGAGGCCACCGCGGCGACGCCGGAGCGCATAAAGGACGTGATCGTGTCCGGCCAGACCCGCGTCGGCGACGTCGCCGAAGCCTATTTCGCCCCGGCCGACGCGACCAGTTTCACCCGGCTGGACGGCCGCAATATCATTGGCCTCGGCGTGGTGCGGCAGGCCCGCTCCAACACGATCCGGATTTCCGATGCCGTGCAAGAGCGGGTCGAACTGCTCAATCGCCGCTTCGACGATCTGGAGATCGTGGTCACCTCGGACGATGCCGTCTTCATCCGCGGCTCCGTGCGCGAAGTTCTCACCAGTCTCGGTTTCACCATCCTCATCGTCATCGCCACCATCTGGCTCTTCCTCGGCAAGATGCGGGCGACCCTCATCCCCTCCGCGGCCATTCCTACGGCCCTGATCGGCGCGGTGGCCGGTATCTGGCTGCTCGGTTTCTCGATCAATCTTCTCACCCTGCTCGCCCTGGTTCTGGCCACAGGCCTGATCGTGGACGATGCGATCGTGGTGCTGGAAAACATTCACCGCCTCCAGGCCAAGGGCATCGGCAAGCGCGCCGCCGCCGTGATCGGAACACGGCAGGTCTTCTTCGCCGTGATCGCTACCACGGCGGTTCTGGTTTCGGTTTTCGTGCCGATCTCCTTCCTGCCCTCGACGGCCGGGCGGCTCTTCCGCGAATTCGGCTTCGTCCTCGCCCTCGCCGTCATCATCTCCTCTTTCGTGGCCCTGACCATCGCCCCGGCAATCGCGGCACGCCTCGACCTCACCCGTGGCGATGACCGCCATGGTCTCCTCGCCCGCATCGGCAACCGCCTCGCCGGGATTTACGGCCATATCCTGCACCTCGCGCTGAACCGCCCGGTGACCACGGTCGGGATCGCTGTCGGTGCCGCTGCCGGTGCCATCGTCCTTCTTACCTCGCTGGAACAGGAGCTCGTTCCGTCCGAGGACCGCGGCGTGGTCTTCGTCTTTGCGCGCGGGCCGGACGGGGTCGGGCTCGACTATATGGAGCGCCAGACCGATGCGATCGAGGCGGTGCTCCAGCCCTATGTCGACAGCGGCGACATCGCCTCGCTCTTCACCGTCGTCGGGCGCTGGGACCCCAATCTCGTCGTGATCACCGTGCCGCTCGCGGACTGGGATGAACGCCAGATCAGCCAGCAGGAACTGGTCGCGAGACTCCGGGGCCCGCTGGCGCAGATCCCGGGCGTCCGCGCCAGCGTGTTCGGGCGCGGCAGCCTGGATGTGGGCCGCGGCGGCGGCCGCAGCGGCATCGAGGTGGCGCTGACCGGCGGCAATTACCAGGACATCTTCCTCGCCGCGCGGGCCCTGGCGGACCGGATCGAGGTCGACAGTTCGACCATGATCAATCCGGAAATCTCCTACCAGCCCACCCAGCCGCAATTGTCGGTGCAAATCGACCGGCGCCGCGCCGCCGATCTCGGCGTTCCGCTCAACGAACTCTCCGTGACCCTGCGCGCCATGGTGGGCGGCGATGATATCGTCGATCTCAATGTCGACGACCGGGCGGTCCCCATCGTGCTGGAAAGCGCGGTCGGCGCGATCAGCAATCCGTCCGATCTGAGCAATCTTTATGTCCGCTCCAATTCCGGCGAACTCATTCCGCTGTCCAGCCTGACCCGGATCATCGAGGAGGGCGTGGCCGCAGAGCTCGACCGGACCGAACAGCGCCGCGCCATCGCGCTCGACGCCGATATCGCG
Source organism: Maricaulis sp. B-26 (assembly GCF_056857855.1). NCBI lineage: Bacteria > Pseudomonadati > Pseudomonadota > Alphaproteobacteria > Maricaulales > Maricaulaceae > Maricaulis > Maricaulis sp. B-26. The sequence goes on along the minus strand of NZ_JBSXNX010000017.1, from coordinate 30,426 downwards.
ACCGGCGTGACCATCGCCGAGGCTGTGGCCGAGCTCGAGCGGCTGGCGGACGATACCCTGCCGCCGGGTATCGAGATGCTGCTGGAAGGCGAGGCGCAGACGCTCGACGAAACGACGCGCGACATGCTGCTGACCTATGCTTTCGCCCTGGTCATCGTCTTCCTGGTCCTGGCGGCCCAGTTCGAAAGCCTGACCAGCCCCGTCGTGGTGATGCTGACCGTGCCCTTCGCGCTGGCCGCGGCGGTCTACGCGCTCTTCTTCACCGGCATTTCGCTCAACATCTTTTCCCAGATCGGGCTCGTCATGCTGATCGGCCTGATGGCCAAGAACGGCATTCTCGTGGTCGAGTTCGCCGACCAGCTGAGAGCCGAGGGCAAATCGGTGCGCGAGGCGATCGAGGAAGCGGCTAATATCCGCCTGCGCCCCATCGCCATGACGATCGTGTCGACCGTACTCGGCGCACTCCCGCTCATCCTGTCCAGCGGAGCCGGTGCGGAGAGCCGCGAAGCGATCGGCTGGACCGTGTTCGGCGGGCTCGGGCTTGCTGCGAGTTTCACCCTGATCCTGACGCCGGTCATCTATCTGGGCGTTGCGCGCTTCGGCACGCCGCGCAGTGCGGCCGCCCGGCGCTTGTCCGAGGAGCTGACCGATGCCGCATCGAAAGCCGGTCGCGACAAGTCGATTGCGGAGCACGCCGAATGATCCAGCATCGCGGTTTGATCCGGATCGGGGTTTTCGGGCTCGCCCTGTTTGCCTCGGCGTGCGCCGTCGGCCCCGACTATGAGCGTCCTGCCCTGGACGTTCCGGATCGCTGGACGGCCAATCCACCGGCGGGCGAACCGGTCGCAGGCGGCGCCTGGTGGGCCGGTTTTAACGACCCCGTGCTCGACGCGCTCGTCGAGGCTGCTCTGGACGGAAACATCGATATCGCTGCCGCCGGCGAGCGCCTGCTCGCCGCCGAGGCGCTTGCGGGGGCCGCCCGGTCCGACTTCATTCCCACGCTCGATGGCGGCCTCTCCGGGCGTGCCGATACGAGCGGCAATGACAATTCCGCGGCATCGCTCGACATGACATTCGTGCCGGATGTGAACGGTGCCACGCGGCGGTCCGTCGAACGCGCACGTGCCCGGCTAGCGGCCCGCGGCTACGCGATCGAGGATTTGCGGCGGTTGACGGCCGCTTCCGTGGCTCAACGCTATGTGGAACTGCGCCGAACGCGGGCGCGCCTCGCCTTGCTCGACACCTCGCTCGACCTTCAGGCCCGCACGCTCAATATCGTCGAACGCCGGCGCGAAGCCGGCCTCGCCGCCGATCTCGATGTGCAGCGCGCCACCGCGGATCTGGCTCGCACCCGGGCCCAGCGCGGCCTGCTCGCCCTCTCGGAGACCCGCGCTCTCAATGCGCTCTCCATCCTGCTTGGACGCCCGCCGGAAGGTGAACTGGCGGCCTTCGGCCTGACCGAGGCCGGGCGCGATGCGGATGCCGATCTGATGCTGCAATATGAGGGTGCGCCGGCCGCAGGTCTGCCCGCCGACCTGCTTCGAAGCCGCCCGGACTTGCGTGCCGCCGAAGCCGAGCTCGTGGCGGCCACCGCGGCGATCGGGATCGAGACGGCCGATCTCTATCCCGGACTGCGCCTGCCCGGCTCTATCAGCGCCGATCTCGACGGGTCGGCAGCTGATGACGTCGTCGCATCAATCTCCGCCGTGGTGGATATTCCCTTGTTCGATGCTGGCCGGCGCCGGGCCGAAGTGCGCGCCGCGGAGGCGAACGCCCGCGAGGCCGCGCTCGCCTACCGGCAGGCCCTGCTGGAAGCCCTGGGCGAAGTTGAGACGGCCTTCGTCGCGATCGAGAGCTATGAGGCGCGCCGCGCCGACTTTGCCGAAGCCGTCTCGGCCAGCGAGGAAGCCTTCGCCCAGCTCAATGCGCTCTATCGCGAAGGCCTGGCCAGTCTGACCGACGTGCTCGACGGCCAGCGCACCCTGATTTCCAGCCGGGAAGCCCATGTCGACTCCGAGGCCGATCTCGCTTCCGCCGTGATCGATCTCAACCGGGTGCTCGCAGCGCCCTTCTGAAACGGCTTCGTCCGGCTTGCGTCCGGGCTGTGCAACGCTAGTCTTCCCGTCTGATCGTCATGGCCCGATGCGGGGGAGAGAGGCATGCTGAACTGGATTGCGAGTGGACTGGGTGCCGCGATGGCACTGGCTTCGCCGCCGATTTTCCAGCCCGGCGCGCCCGGCGAAGAGACTCGCCGTCTCACGCCGGAGGAATCCGTCGCACTCGGTCAGAGCCGCTACACCGCGGCCGATGTCCGCTTCATGCAGCACATGATCGTGCATCACAGCCAGGCTGTGGAGATGAATGCCCTGATCGCCGACCGGTCCACGCATGAGGGCGTGCGTCTGATGGGCGCGCGCATCGCCGCCTCGCAGATCAGCGAGATCGGGATGATGCGGACCTGGCTGGAGCGCCGCGGCGAGTCGCCGGAAATGAGCGACATGTCCGGCATGGATCACAGCGCCATGGCGGATATTGCGGACGAGCCGCATGCCGGTCACGACATGCCGCCTTCGGAGACGCCTCTGATGGCCGGCATGCTCTCGCCGGCCCAGATGGCGCGACTCGCAGATGCCGAGGGCGACGCGTTCGACCGGCTCTTCCTGACCGGAATGATCCATCACCACCAGGGCGCGATCGACATGGTCGAGGCGCTCCGTGCCGAGCCCGGCGCGGGCGAGGATCCCGAACTGTCTCAATTCCTGTCCGATATCGTCGCCGACCAGTCGGCGGAAATTGCCCGGATGCGGGCCCTGCTCGCGGGGCTCTGAGTTTCAAGCGAGGTCCAAGGGGGGCCAGATCATGAATAAAACCAAGACATCCCTGTTTCTGTGCGTGGCGATGGGCGCCATGCTGACGGCCTGTTCCCAGCCCTCGGGCGAGGACGCAGCCCCCGAGACCATGACCTACGCCGAGGCGCCCAGCCGCGCCGGCCTGACGCCGGGCATCCATGATGCCGGCGAGGTGGTCTGGAATCTTGAACTGACCTCCGCCCAGCCCTCACCGCCCGGCTTCTTCGAACCGGACGCGCTCTGGTCCCTGCCGGTCCGGCCCGACCCGGAGGAAGAGGAAGCCGCTGACGGCGACGAGGCCGCAGACGCCACAGACGAAGCGGCGACCGGAGACGAGGCGCCCAGTGCGCCGCCAAGCCCGATATCCTTTGCCAATACCGATCTCGCCTTTTCCGGCGACCGGCTGGTGATGGGCAATTTTCACGGCTTCAACGTCTATGATGTGAGCACGCCGGACCTGCCGGAACATGTGCTGTCGGTCGTGTGTCCGGGCGGACAGGGCGATGTCTCCGTGCAGGGCGATCTGCTCTTCATGTCGGTCGAGCAGGGCCGTGCCCGTCTCGATTGCGGCGCCGGTGGCGTGGAAGGCGAAAGCAGCGCGGAGCGCTTCCTCGGCGTGCGCATCTTCGACATTTCCGATATCGCGGCGCCGCGCCAGATTGCGGCGGTCCAGACCTGCCGGGGTTCGCACACGCATACCGTGGTGCCAGATCCGGAGGATGACGGACGCATATATATTTATGTCCAGGGCACGGGAGGCGTGCGTCCGGAGAGCGAGCTGGCGGGCTGTTCCGGCGGCGAGCCGGACGAGAATCCCGACACGGCGCTCTACGGTATCGATATCATCGAGGTGCCGCTCGACGCCCCGGAGACCGCCTCCGTCATCGGCCGCCCGCGGATTTTCGCGGATGCGGAGACCGGCGAGATTGCCGGTCTCTGGGCCGGCGGTGCCGCCGAAGAGGGTAGTCAGGAATCCTCGGCGACCGTGTCCTGTCACGACATTACGGCCTATCCCGAGATGAACCTCGCGGCAGGTGCGTGCAGCGGAAACGGCATTCTTCTGGACATTTCCGATCCGGCCAACCCGGTCCGGATCGACGATGTATTCGATCCGAACATGGCCTATTGGCACTCGGCCACTTTCAACAATGACGCGACCAAAATCCTCTTCACCGACGAGTGGGGTGGCGGTCTGGGCGCACGTTGCCGGCCGGAGGACCCGGAGACCTGGGGCGCGGACATTGTCGTCGACATCACCGAAGACGGGCTGGAGCGCCGCGGCTTTTTCAAGATCCCCGGCGAGCAGACCGAGGTCGAGAATTGCGTCGCGCACAATGGCTCCCTGATCCCTGTGCCGGGCCGCGATATCATGGTGCAGGGCTGGTATTCCGGCGGCTTGTCCGTGATCGACTTCACCGACAGCGAAAACATCTTCGAGATCGCCTTCTTCGACCGCGGGCCGCTGGACGAGGACCAGCTTTATCTCGGAGGTTACTGGGCGGCCTACTGGCATAACGGCCGTATCTGGGGACCGGAAATCGTCCGCGGTCTCGACGTGTTCCGCCTGCTGCCGAGCCAGCACCTCACGGCGAACGAAATCGCTGCGGCCGAGCTGATCCGCTTCGACGAGGCGAATACCCAGACCCAGCTGCATGTCGACTGGCCGGCCGAGCCGGTCGTGGCCCACGCCTATCTCGACCAGCTGGCCCGTAGCGAAGCCATGGATGCCGACGGTCTTGGCGCGGCGCGCGATCTGATCGAGGCTTGGTCGACCGGCGATGCCGACACCGCCGATCTCGTCATGATGGGGGCGCACTTCTCCGAACTGGCCGAAAGTGCCGAGGGCGCCGATGCGGATCGCTTCTCGGCCCTCGGTGCTCTGCTGCAGTCGCTCGGCTAGACGCGGTACCTATTCCGCCGGCGTCTTGAAGTCGTCGGCGGAATGGCGTTCCGGCATCTGGGTGGCCTCGTCGCCCCAGACCTTGTTGACCCTTATGCCCCGCTTCACGGCGGGGCGTTTGGAGATGGCGTCCGCCCAGCGCACGACATTCTTGTACTCGCTCACCGAAAGGAATTCGCCGGCGCTGTAGAGCAGGCCGCGCACAAGCGCGCCATACCAGGGCCAGGTGACGATATCCGCGATCGTATACGCGTCACCGGCCAGATACTCACGGTCGGCGAGATTGCGGTCCAGCACGTCGAGCTGGCGCTTCACCTCCATGGCATAGCGGTCGATCGGGTACTCCATTTTCGCCGGCGCATAGGCGTAGAAATGCCCGAAGCCGCCGCCGAGATAGGGGGCCGAACCCATCTGCCAGAACACCCAGTTCATCACCTCGGCACGGGCCGCGGGCTCGGTTGGCAGGAAGGCGCCGAACTTCTCCGCCAGGTGGAAGACGATCGAGGCGGATTCGAAAACGCGGATCGGCGTTTCGCCGGAACGGTCGAGCAGAGCCGGAATCTTGGAGTTCGGGTTGATGTCCACGAAGCCGCTGGAGAACTGGTCGCCTTCGCTGATCCGGATCAGCCAGGCGTCGTATTCGGCGCCGGAATGACCGGCCTCCAGAAGCTCCTCGAACATCACCGTCGCCTTCACGCCGTTGGGCGTGGCGAGGGAATAGAGCTGGAAGGGGTGCGATCCCGCCGGCAATGGCTTCTCATGGGTCGGGCCGGCGATCGGCCGGTTGATATTGGCGAAGCGCCCGCCGCTCTCATGGTCCCAGGCCCAGATTTTCGGCGGCACGTATTCGGTCGTTCCGGTCATGATCAATCCCTTGTGGCTGCGAGGACATTTAGGAACGCAATCGCTCGGGACAATGCTACCGATGATGACAGACGCGTGATCATGTGCGGCGCGGCCATGCCGGCGAGGTGACGACGAATGCCGTCCAGACCGGGCGGGCCGTCGACGAGGTCGCATCCCAGGTCGCCCAAATACAGGCCTCGACCGGGGAGCCGGTGTCCTTGACGGGGAATATCTGACCGGAGACATCAAGCCGGACGCAGCGCTAACGCCAACTCGCAAGCCTGCACTCTCACGTCATCATTGTCGCTTCACGCAAGCAATTGCCTTTCAAGACAGGACAGCGACTGATAACGTGCCCGAAAGAAGCTTTGGGGGGCTTTCAATGGTTTATCGTCGCGCCAACTGGTTCGTGGGTCTTACGCTCGTCGTTATCGTTGCCGGATTCTGGTCGAGTTATTTCTCCCGGATCGGTGACGTACCGCTGGCATTCCATGTCCACGCATTCACGTCGACCGCATGGGTGACCCTCCTGATGGTCCAGGTCTGGTCCATCCACAACCGGAAAAACGCCCTTCACAAGACATTGGGCAAGGCCAGTCTGGCGATGTTTCCGCTGCTGATCGTAGGGTTCGTCGCGATCATCAACATGACCGCCTGGCGGCTTGCAAACGACCCCAATCCGGTGACATCGGCCTTCGCACCGAGCTTCGGGATCGGCATGGTGACCGCCATCGCCATGTATCTGGTGCTCTATTATCTGGCGTTGAAGAACCGGAAGACGATCGCGCTGCATGCGGGCTATATGCTGATGACGCCGGCGGTCCTCTTCGAATCTCCGTTCAGCCGCATTCTGCTCGACAAGGCTCCCTTCCTCATTTTCACGGGGTCGGAATTTCCGCAGACCATTCTCGACGCCATCGTGATCAGCATGGCACTCGTCGTCGTCTTCTGCCTCGTGCTGTATGCGTTCAATCGCAAGTTCGGCGCCCCCTTCCTGCTCACCGCGCTCATGATCGCGGGACAGGCGGTCCTGATGTATATCGCCCCGTCGATCGGTTTCCTGCGCAGCGGTTTCGAAGCCTATGCCGCCATTCCCGATCCGGTCACGCTCACGGCCGGTCTGGCAGCGGGTATCCTGGTGTCCTGGCTCGGCTGGAAACACGGCTCGCCCCGGAAAATTCCGCCCGCCTCGGCTGCCGTACCGGGAGAATAACGCGAACCGCTCCCGGAGCAGCACCGATCGCATTTCATTCGAGTATCGCCTCGTCATCAGAACAGGCGAGCGCCCGGATCGACCGGAGCGGGATCAAGGGAGAAATGGTGCCGCTTGCGTGACTCGAACACGCGACCTACGCATTACGAATGCGTTGCTCTACCAGCTGAGCTAAAGCGGCCGACCATTGTGTGTGCCCGCCCGTGCTGGGCGAGAGGCGGCGGAAACTAACCGCGAACGCGGCGGTGCACAAGTCCCTCTGCAGCGCGAAATTCACTCCCCGCCATCGCGCGGCACCGCCTTGCCCGCGAGCACATCGATCCGGCGCAGGATCGGAGCGGCGAGGATGTCGAAATCCGGTGCGCCCATATTCTCCAGCACCATGTCGGCCTGCTTGCGCTGAGGCTCTACATACAGGGCGTGCATGGGCTGGACGATGGTGTCGAATTGCTGCCGCACGAAGTCCGGCGTCCGCCCGCGCTCGGCCACGTCGCGCTTTTCGCGCCGCGCATAGCGCGTTGCCTCGCAGGCATGGACATAGACGCTCAGATCGAAGCGTGCCGCGAGGTCCGGATCGGCGAGCAGGTGCAGGCCCTCGACGACGATGACGGGTCGCGGCTCACAGGCCAGGACCGTCTCGCTGCGGCAATGCGTGGTGAAATCGTATTGCGGAATTTCGACCGTGAGCCCGGCGCGCAGGGCGTCGAGATGCGAGGCGAGCAGATCGTGATCCTTGGCGGCGGGCTCGTCGAAATTGAAGGTGGAAGGGTCGAAGTCCCGCATATTGCCGGCGTCCACATAGTAGTCGTCTTCCTTGATGATCTGGCTGCCCTGCCCGGCCAGCTGCTCCGCCACGGCGTGGGCCAGCCGCGTCTTGCCCGAGGCCGAGCCCCCGACAATGCCGATCAGATAGCAGGTTGCCGTCATGGATCAGGCGGCCTCGCCGGTATCGCCGCTATCCTCTTCCTCCTCCGGCACGCCGGGATCGTCGGGCATGCGCGCCGGCGTGTCGGCGAAGCTCGCCGCGCGGGCGGCCGCTGTGCGCCTGGGTCGCGGGGATTCCAGGAGGGTGGTTTCGGGCACGGCGCCGGCCGTGCGCTCATAGCGTTCATAGCGCGGGTGGGTCAGACGTTTTTCGTCGCCATAGACATAGACCATGCGTTTCCAGTCGTCCGGCGTATAGGCGAAGAGGCGGCCGTCCGGGTCGATATCCGTCCAGTCGGCTTCCGTTGCTGCGTGGGAGGCGCGCGTCATCCAGCGGCGGGCCTGCTCGTCCGCACCTTCCAGACGCGCGACGCGCGCAGCGAGCGCGCAGACGCGGGAGGACGGCGTGTCCGGTTCGAGCAGCGGCGCGATGCGCTCGCGGGCTGTCACCGCATCACCGGCTTCCAGCGCAGCCTGGACCAGGATGAGACGGCTTTCGCGGTGATCGGGATTGCGCTCGGCCAGATGCGTCAGGCGCTCCTGGCGTTTGGCTTTCGTATCCGACTTGCGCAACTCGCCATAGGCCTGGGCAAGGGCCGGGTGCGGCGCCGATGTCCAGGCCGCTTCGAGGACGTCCGCAGCCCGCTTGTGCCGACGGCCCTCGGCCAGCAGGCGCGCAGCGAGAGCGGCGGCCGGGGCGAAGCCCGGCGCGGCCTTGTGCGCAGAGGCGGCGAGCTCGCGGGCCTGTTCGGCATCGCTGTCCTCGATATCGAGGGCTGCAGCGGTAAGCAGAACGGCCCGGCGGCGTCTGGCCGTGTCCGGCGCGACATGCTTGCGGCGCTCGCCTTCGGCCAGTGTGGAAGCGGCCTCGCGCCAGCGGCCCTGGGCAACCTGTGCGTCGAACAGCGCATCGAAGGCCCAGCGTGCGGTGCGAGCGTGTTGGTAAGCGTCAGCCGCATGCTCGGCCGTGGAATGACTGTCGCCGCGCTCGTGCGCGATCGTGGCGAGGCCCCGGCGAGCGACGAGCCGCGTGCGTTGGTCTTCGAGCAGGGCTTCGTAATGGGCTTCCGCACCGTCCAGATTGCCGGCGGCTTCCGCGGCCCGGGCGGCCAGCAGGCGCGACAGGGCGGGTCGGTCCAGCAGGGCGTCGGCCCGCGCCGCCTGGCGCACGGCGGTCTCGCCATCCCCGGCTGCCGACGCGATCAGCGCCCGCTCGAGCGCGTCATATCCATGCTCGCGGCGGCGGCGGGAGAGGAAGGCCTTCACCTTGTCCGGCGAGGTCCAGAGCATGTAGATGCCCCACCAGACGACCAGCAGGACAAAGGCGAAAAGAATGATGGCCCCGGCCGCGACGACGAAGGGCATCTCCATCGTCGTGCCGAGAAACTCGAAGCGGGCGGTGCCCGGATTGAGTGCCAGGAAGGCACCCAGCGCGGCCGTAAGTATGGCAAAGACGACGGCGAGGATGAGGCGGATCATGCCGGGTCTTCTCCCTGTCTGGCGGCTTCCTCGGCGAGCGCCTGGCGCAGCGAGAGCAGGCGCGCTTCGATGTCGAGCCGGGCCCGGGCGGCCAGCAGCCAGTCGCGGGCGCTCTCGAGCGCGGCGCCGTCGAGCTGTTCGGTCAGCGTCACCGCGCCGGCGAGGTCCTGTTCGGCCAGCCGGTTCTCGGCGAGACCGGTGATGGCCAGTGGTCCGGTGGCATCGCCTTCTCCGTCGCTCCGGCGGACTTCGATCAGACCGAAGAAGACGCGTCCCGGTCCGGCGGCCTCGCGGATCGCATCGCCGGGATAATCGGCGGTAAGCACGTCGCGCGAGGGAACGCCGGAGCGGGCATAGCTGCTCATCGCGGCCAGATCCTCATTGCCGCGCCAGAGCCGGGCAAGGGCGGCGCGCTCTGCCTCGAAACTTTCGCCGGTGATGGCAATCTCGCGCAGGGCCGTCAGGGCGAGCGCGCGGGCGGCCAGGCGGCGCGAAGCCTCGCCCGTATCGGCGTCGCGAGACTGAGCCGAGGCTTCGTTCGCGGTCGACTGGGCATTGCGGGCAAGCGCGGCGGTATCGGTCAGCGCGCTTTCCAGTGTCTCGATCCGGGCTGCAAGGGCCGCGAGTTGCGCTGTGCTGGCTGTGTCCCCCTGATCGGTCTGCTGCTGCGCCATCGCCGTCTCAAGCGCATCGAGCCGCTCCGTGAAGTTCTGGAGCACGGCCGGATCGATGGCGGGTGCCGCCCGGGACTGGGCCGCGTCGAGCGCCTGGTTGGCGAGGGCGTCGAGCGTTGCGGTCGAGGCCTCCAGTTCCGCGAGGCGGGACTCGATCGCCGCCATGTCGACATTGCCTTCGACTGCAGGGCGATTGTCCTCGGCGGCTTCCAGCGCGGCAATGCGCGCTTCGAGCGCGTCCGTATCGATGGCGGTTTGCGTGCCGTCGGCGGACGGCGCAGGCCTGGTCTCCAGCTCGGTGAGGCGCGCAGCGATGCTGTCGAGCCGGGTCGTCAGCGTCTCGGTCGGATCGGCGGGTGCCGGACGATCTTCCAGTCCGGCGAGTCGCGCCTGCAGGGCATCCACCGTTTCGCTCAGCGAGGCGTGCTCCGCGGCTGTGCTGCCGTCATCGGCCGGCGGGAAATAGATCGCGCCATAATAGCCGAGCGCGCCGCCGCCGAACATGGCGAAGACGAAAACGGTGAACAGGGCGAGGAAGCCGGGACCGCTTTTCGGGCGCGCCGCAGCCGGCGGTGCATCGTCAGCGGGTTCGAACTCGGCATCTACGGGTTCGGGGTCGAGAGGGTCGTTTGGATCAGCCATGGTCGCCCATGATTCGCGCGGGTTTGGGCCAGCTTAGGGTGCGTCGCCTGCGGGCGCCAGTTCCGAGCTTTCATCGAGCAGCGCAAGAAGCGCGTCCTCGTTCGGCTCGCGAGCGGCCACGAGGGCGGCGAAGCCCGCGCCGGACAGCGGCTTGAGCGCATTGTCGGAAATGCCGTAGGCACGGACCGAACCGAGCCAGTGGTGCAGTCCGAATTTGCGGGCCAGGTCGAGAAAGGTCTTGGCGCCGCGTGCGGAGTGGACGAGGACCTGGACCGGAGCGCCGGACACGATCGCCGCGATGGCTTCCTCGGAGAGGGCATCCACGGGCACCGCGCCATAGCCGATGGCATCGCGCACGCGATAGCCGTCGGGCTTGAGCGCACCATTGAGATCGCCAGCGACATGAATGCCGCGCACATGCAGGAAGGCGCCTTTCTCGGGCTTGGTCTTGCGCCGGACGAGTTCGGCGAGCGCATTCACGTCGCCCCTGGCCGAATGGACCTTGCGGAACCCGATATCATGCGCGGCCCTGGCCGTGGAATCGCCGACGGTGAAGACGGGCAGATCGCGTTCATGACGCCGCGGGCCCCAGGCACGCACGCCGTTGGCGCTGGTGAAGACCAGGCCCTGGACATCCTCGAGACTGGCGTCGATGCGGGCCCTGAAATTGATGTCGAGGACGGGCGAGACGATGGGGTTGATCCCCATGTCGCGCAGGCGCGAAATCGTGGTTTCCGCGCCGGGCCAGCCCCGTGTCACCAATACCGTCATGCCAGACCCAGCGCCGCGGGCAGCTGGTCGCCGGCCGCGTCCCGGATGGCCTGGCCGAGGGCCCGGCCTGTCTCTGTCGCGCTGTCCATATCGGCTTTCTGCACGTCGAATCGCACCTGTTCGCGCCATCGAATCCGGCCATCAGGAGTCAAAACTTCACCGATGAAGTCCATGGATTCGATATTCACATGGCCCGCGATCGGCGTCCGGCAAGAACCGTCGAGGGCGCGCAGCATGGCGCGCTCGGCCGTGACGGCGATCCGGGTCGGAGCATGATCGAGCGTAGAGAGGCGTTCCAGCGCGTCGCCGTCATCGGCGCGTGCGGCGACACCGACCGCGCCTTGCGCTACCGCCGGCAGCATTTCGTCGGCCTCGAGCGGCGCGCCCTTCGCCTGCGCCTTGCCGAGCCGCTTGAGGCCGGCCCGGGCGAGGAAAGTCGCGTGGATATCGCCCTCGGCGAGCTTTCCGAGACGGGTGTCCACATTGCCGCGCAGCGGGACGACGGTGAGGTCCGGGCGCGCATGGAGCAATTGCGCCTGGCGGCGCAGGCTGGCCGTGCCGACCACCACGCCTTCCGGCAGATCGGCGAGGCGCGTCTCGCCGCCCAGCGAAAGCAGCATGTCGCGCGGGTCCTCGCGCTCGAGGATGGCGCCTATGACCAGGCCGTCGGGCAACTCGGTAGGAACGTCCTTCATCGAATGGACAGCATAACGCGCGCGGCCATCGAGCTGGGCCTCGTCGATCTCCTTGGTGAACAGACCCTTGCCGCCCGCTTCCAGCAGGGTGCGGTCCTGGATCCTGTCGCCGGTGGAGACGAGACCGAGAATGGGAAAGGCCGCTTCGATATCACCGGCGGAGAGGCCGCAGGCTGCACCCAGCCGGGCCTGTACGTCGCGGGCCTGGACGAGGGCGAGCGGGGATTTGCGGGTGGCGATGGGCTGCGGAGAGGACGGTGGCTTCACGTTGCAGTATCCCGGTCTTGAGGCTAGTGGTCAGACATGGACTTAGACCCCTCCGCCGCCCCGGCGCAAGAACATCGGCTCACCGTGCTCGGACTGGAATCCAGCTGCGACGAGAGCGCGGCGGCGATCCTGCGCCGAAAATCCGATGGCGGCGTCGAGGTCCTGGCCGATCTCGTCCTCTCCCAGACCGAAGCGCACGCCCCCTTCGGCGGTGTGGTGCCGGAGATCGCCGCGCGGGCCCATGCGGAGGCCATGGACGGGCTGGCCAGGGCTGCTCTGGAGGAGAGCGGGCTCACTCTGGCCGATATCGACGCCATTGCCGCGACCTCAGGACCGGGACTGATCGGCGGCGTTATGGCGGCACTGATGACGGCCAAGGGGCTGGCGCTCGGCTCCGGCAAACCATTGATCGCTGTTAACCATCTTGAAGGTCACGCGCTTTCGCCACGTCTCAGCGAGCCGCTGGACTTCCCGTACCTCCTGCTGCTCGTCTCCGGCGGCCATACCCAATTGCTCGTCGCGGAAGCTGTCGGCACGTATCACCGCCTAGGCTCGACGCTGGACGATGCGGCCGGCGAGGCCTTCGACAAGACGGCCAAGGTTCTCGGCCTCGGCTTTCCCGGCGGACCGGCGCTGGAGCGCTGTGCGGCATCGGGCAATGCGAGACGGTTCGACCTGCCCACGCCGCTCAAGGGCAAGCCCGGTTGCGACTTTTCCTTTGCCGGACTGAAAACGGCGGCCCGGCAGATCTGGGACCGGCTGGAGAACCCCGCCGAACAGGACAAGGCCGATCTCGCCGCTTCGGTCCAGGCGGCCATTGCGGCCAGCCTCGCCAACCGTACGGGCCGGGCCCTGGCACTCTTTTCGGAGCGCTACCCCGATGTGGCCACGCCGCGTCCGCTGGTCGTGGCCGGCGGCGTCGCCGCCAACAAGACAGTTCGGACCGCCCTCGAGGCCGAGGCGGACAGGCACGGCTTCCGGCTGATCGCACCGCCGATGAAATGGTGTACGGACAATGCCGCCATGATCGCCCTGGCCGGGCTTGAAAAGCTCGAGCGCGGCCAGACCGACGAACTGGACGCGCCGGCGCGTGCGCGCTGGCCTTTGGATGCGGCCTCGGCCAAGCTGGCCCCGGTGATCGGTTCCGGACGGAAAGGACCCAAGGCGTGACGGATTATCAGACGATTGGCGTGATCGGGGCCGGAGCCTGGGGCACGGCGCTGGCGCAGACAGCCGCGAAAGCCGGCCGCAGCGTTTTCCTCTGGTCTTTCGAGACCGATGTCGCCGACGCGATCAATAGCAAGCGCGAGAACACGATCTACCTGCCCGGCGTCGAACTCGAGCCGGCGATCGAGGCGGTAACCGCGATCTCCGATCTCGATGCCTGCGACGCCGTGCTGGCCGTTGCTCCCGCCCAGCATCTGCGTCGCGTGCTGGAAGGCTATATGCCCTATGCGCGGGCCGAAGTGCCGGTCGTGCTCTGCGCCAAGGGGATCGAACAATCCTCGCTCTCCCTGATGACCGAGGTTCTGCGCGAGACCATTCCCGCGGCCAGGGCGGCCGTGCTGTCGGGGCCGAGTTTCGCGATCGATACCGCCCAGGGCCTGCCGACCGCCGTGACGCTGGCCTGCGAAGACGAAACGGTCGGCAATGCGCTGATCGAGGCGCTCGGCACGACCCGTTTCCGTCCCTATCTCGCGACCGACCTGATCGGCGCCGAGATCGGCGGGGCGGTCAAGAACGTCCTCGCCATCGCCTGCGGGATTTCCGAGGGGAAGGGCCTGGGCAAGTCGGCCCACGCCGCCCTTATCTCGCGCGGATTTGCGGAAATGACCCGTCTCGCCCTGGCGCTCGGCGCGCAGCGCGAGACGCTGTCCGGACTGTGCGGTCTGGGCGATCTGGTCCTGACCTGCTCTTCGCCGCAATCGCGCAACATGTCCTGTGGTCTCGCGCTGGGGCGCGGTGTCCACCTCGACGACATCCTCGCCCAGCGCCGTGCCGTAACCGAGGGCGTGGCGAGTGCGCCGGCGGTGGTCGCGCTGGCGAAACAGTATGGCGTGGAAATGCCGATCTGCGAGGCCGTGGACGATATCCTCGCCGGCCGGACCGGAGTCGACGACGCCATCGAGACCCTGCTCTCCCGACCTTTCACGCTGGAAACGGCCTAGGGAGACCGTAGCGATGCTCTTTCTGGTAAGAGGTTACGACCGTCCCGGCGCGCTCGACCTCCGCAAGGCCAATCGCGATGCGCATGTTGCCTGGCTGCAGGCGGCCGGCGCGTCGATCAAGGCCGGCGGTCCCTGGCTCGACGAGCATGGCGATATGGCGGGCTCCCTCCTCATCGTGGAGGCCGAGGACCGTACGGCGCTCGATGCCTGGCTGACGACGGACCCTTACGCGTCCGCGAACCTTTTCGAGCGTGTCGAGATCGCGCCCTATAAATGGGTGATCAATCCGCCGGCGGAGGCCGATGCGTGAGACCCAGACCGCCCGCCGGCACGGTGCTGGCGAAACTCGACGATTTGCCGGATCCCGGCGCGCGGGCCTCCGTCTGGGAAAAGGGCGCGGTCCTGCTCGTACGCAAGGGCGAAACCGTCACCGCCTGGTCCAATCTCTGCCCGCATGCCGGACTGCCGCTCTCCCTGCCCGACGGGCGCGGCCTCCTGCACAAGGGCGAGACGCTGGTCTGTCCGGTTCATGGTGCCAGTTTCGACGCGGAAAGCGGAGCCTGTACAGGCGGCCCGGCGACCGGTTCCGCGCTGGACCCGATCCCGGTCGAGATCGTCGGCGGCGAGGTTAGGGCCGTCTAGGGATATCGACCGTCCCTCGGCACTCCTCCCGTAAAGCCGGGCGGAAAAGCTGTGGCGCTGTCAATCTTTCCATCGCTGCGTGTCGTCTTCCGCTTGTCGTGCGATTGCTTTCTTGCGGATCGAGGCCGACACTCGGCGCCGCAATGAGGGAGGCTCGCCATGTCCGTGTACACGATCGAGAATCCGGTTTTCGCGACCTATCTGATCGCAGCAGCGCTCATGGTGCTTAAAATCATGGGGCAGGGCTGGATGACGGTCTATCGCATGCTGCGAAGCGATTCCGGCCTGGTCAGCCCGGAAGACCTGCAGCGCGGCCTGATCAACAAGAATCCGCGCCCCGAGCAGCTGGAGCCGAATGATTATGTCGAGCGTTCGCGGCGCATGCATCGCAATGATCTGGAGAATATCCCGGCCTTTCTCGTTATCGGACTTCTCTTCGTGGCGATTGCACCGCCGCTCCTCGCGGCGCAGGTCCTTATGTACGGCTTCGTGGCGGCCCGCCTGATCCATGCGGTCGTCTACGCGACCGGTCAGCCGCACGAAGTGCGCGCGACTTTCTATACGATCGGTTCGGTGATCGTGATCGTCATGGCGGTCTGGGTGCTTGTCAGGGCGATCTTCGTGGTGCTTTAGCCCGGTCCTGGGTGCGACCGAAACCGGCGGGGCCGCCCGGGCGGCCGCGGCACCGGACGTATTCATTCGTCATTACAGCCGATCCTGCTTGGCCAAAGGGCGCGGCAATGCTACCTGCCCGCTCCATGAGCACAGATCCGTCCCTTATCCGCAATTTCTCCATCGTGGCGCACATCGACCACGGGAAATCCACGCTTGCCGACCGGCTGATCCAGTTCACCGGTGGTCTCACCAATCGTGAGATGAAACAGCAAGTGCTCGACAATATGGAACTCGAGCGCGAACGGGGCATCACGATCAAGGCGCAGACCGTGCGCCTCGACTATACGGCCAAGGACGGCAAGACCTACGTCCTCAACCTGATCGACACGCCCGGCCATGTCGACTTCGCCTATGAGGTCAACCGGTCTCTCGCCGCCTGCGAGGGCTCGCTCCTCGTCGTCGATGCCTCCCAGGGCGTGGAAGCGCAGACGCTGGCCAATGTCTATCAGGCCATCGAGGTCGATCACGAGATCGTCCCGGTGCTCAACAAGATCGACCTGCCGGCCGCCGAACCGGAGCGGGTGAAGGAACAGATCGAGGATGTGATCGGCCTTGACGCGTCCGACGCCGTGGAGATTTCCGCCAAGACGGGCCTGGGCATTCCCGACGTGCTCGAAGCCATCGTCTCCCGCCTGCCGGCGCCGGATGCCGGCGATCCGGACGCGCCGCTCAAGGCCATGCTGGTCGACAGCTGGTACGACCCCTATCTCGGCGTCATCTGCCTGGTGCGGGTGATCGACGGGACGCTGAAAAAGGGCATGAAAGTCCGCCTCATGGGAACGGGGGCCGCCTATCCGGTCGACGGCGTGGGCGTATTCCGCCCAAAAAAGGAAATGATCGACAGCCTCGGCCCGGGCGAGATCGGCTTTCTCAACGCCTCGATCAAACAGGTCCGCGATGCCCGCGTCGGCGACACGGTGACCGACGACAGACGTCCTGCCGACAAGCCGCTGACCGGCTACAAGCCGGCCCAGCCCGTGGTCTTCTGCGGCCTCTTCCCGGTCGACAGCGCCGAGTTCGAGGATTTGCGCGAGGCCATCGAGAAGCTGGCGCTCAACGACGCCTCCTTCTCCTATGAGATGGAGACCTCGGCAGCGCTCGGTTTCGGTTTCCGCTGCGGCTTCCTCGGCCTGCTGCACCTCGAGGTTATCCGCGAGCGTCTCGAGCGCGAATACGATATCGAGCTGATCACCACGGCGCCGTCCGTGGTCTACCGGATCAAGATGACGGACGGGGAGGAGATCGAGCTTCACAACCCGGCCGACATGCCCGATCCGGTGAAGATCGACACCATCGCCGAACCCTGGATCAAGGCGACCATCCTGGTGCCGGACGAGTATCTCGGCGGCGTGCTCAAACTCTGCCAGGACCGCCGCGGCATCCAGACCGAGCTGACCTATGCCGGCAACCGCGCCATGGTGGTCTACGAGCTGCCGCTCAACGAGGTCGTGTTCGACTTCTATGACCGTCTGAAATCGGTCTCCAAGGGCTATGCCTCCTTCGACTATCAGTGGATCGAGGACCGCGAGGGCGATCTCGTGAAAATGTCGATCCTGGTCAATGACGAGCCGGTGGACGCACTCTCCATGGTCGTGCACCGCGCCCGCGCCGAAGTGCGCGGCCGGGCCATGTGCGAGAAGCTCAAGGATCTGATCCCGCGGCACATGTTCAAGATCCCGATCCAGGCAGCGCTCGGCGGCCGGATCATCGCCCGCGAAACCCTGTCCGCCCTGCGCAAGGACGTGACGGCGAAATGCTATGGCGGCGACGCCACCCGGAAGCGCAAGCTTCTGGACAAGCAGAAGGCCGGCAAGAAGAAGATGCGCCAGTTCGGCAAGGTCGAAATCCCGCAGGAAGCCTTCATCGCCGCGCTCAAGATGGACGACGACTAGGCAGGCGCCGCCGTGCTTACCAAAATAGTTGAACTCAATTAAAAATACGACCTATCATTGCGTGAAGGCGCTTGGGGGTCGTTTTGAGCGAGCATATTTTTGGGAGTGGGCTGACGGACATCAAGCTGGCGATGGTGGAAGCCTACCTCAGGGCATTCACTACCGCGCTTCAGGGAAAGCCGAATTTATCCTGCCCATTTGAGCTATGGTACATTGATGCCTTCGCGGGAACAGGCGAGCGGACGATAAAGCTTAGCACGGACGAACCAAGTCTTTGGGTGACGAAGCCATCGCAAATTGTGGAAGCAAAAAAGGGGTCTGCAAGGATCGCTTTAGAAACTTCGCCTCAGTTTGATCGTTTGTTCTTTTTCGACCGTAAGAAAAGTCATGCTCAAGCATTGAAGGGTCTCAAGCGCGAGTACCCTGATCGTCAAATAGAAATTCGTTGTGGAGACGCAAATAAATTCCTTCAGGAGTCTATAGACTGGAAGGGGTGGAATAAAGTGCGCGGGGTCCTTTTTCTCGATCCATATGGGATGAGCGTTGATTGGGAGACGTTGAAGGGACTGAGCGAAATAGGATCATTGGACATTTGGTACCTAGTGTCTTTATCGGGTCTATACCGACAAGCGACAGTCCAAAGATCTAAGCTTGATGAATCAAAGCGATGCGCGCTGAATCGAATGTTAGGCACGGACGAATGGGAAAAGGCTTGGTATCCTCCCGACCCTCAAGCTGGACTGTTCGATGCGCAGGAGCCGCGAGAGACGGTTCGCCAGGCCAAAATCGACATCATTGAGAAATTTGTGACGAAGCGATTGAAGACGATTTTTCCGCTCGTGAAGGGGCCAAGGCGATTGTACAATGATCGCGGGTCACCAATGTTTTCGCTATATTTTTTGGTTTCGAATAAGAGTTCCAAAGCACAGGCTTTGGCGGGTAAAATTGCAGATCACATTCTAATTTCCGGCAATTGATCCCAAGTTTGCCCTTTGTAAGTGCGGCCGGCCGCTTTTTTGTTCGTTCCTCCCCATTGCTTGAAGAAAAATGCGGTTTCAGAGACTAGGCAGCGTAGCCTAATTTCCTCAACCCATTTTGGTGCCATTGGTCGTGCTTTCGGGCCAGATTCGCCTCCGACTATCGCCCAATGAATTCCGTGCAAATTGCATCCGGAAACCGACCCGATCAGGGGCTCAAACGAAACGAAGCGAATCGCGGCAGGAACACCGCGCAGGTCATCCAGACGGCACAAGACTTGAGAATCTTCGACGCTCGTTCCGAGCCAAACGTTTGGTAGAACGGGGCCCCCCAGTTCAGACAAAATGATGCGCATTCTATCGGGCCGCTTGGTGAGGATCTGGTATGTATGTTGCGGCGTGCTTTGCATCGTATTCCAGACCTTACGCACAAAATCTGGTGGAACATCGGGATGGAACAGGTCTGACATCGAATTGACGAAGACCTTGCGAGGTTTCTTCCATCGAAGCGGAGTTTCAAGCGCGCTTTCATCAAGGTAAATTTTGCCGGTCCATACCGATCGACCACCGCTCTTTCTTGTGAGGCCGGAATATTTTTCCACGCCCATCGTTTCAAGCCTGGCGGCCATTCGCATCGCATAGCAATTGGAGCATCCACTCGTCGCGATTGCACACCCTGCAACGGGATTCCATGTTACATCGGTCCATTCGATTGAAGTCTCAGCCATGCTTCGCTCCTATAGTATCGAGAGAATTTCGATGCATTAACCATGCCATCAATGTTCATGGTATGTTCTTTCGCGGGCCCGAGGTAGGCATAGTACGCGAAGTATTTGGGCAACGCCTTCATCGCCGCGCTCAAGATGGACGACGACTAGGCAGGCGCCGCCGCGTCGGCCAGCACGGTGTCGATAATCGTCTGGATGTCGTTAAGGCTCGTGATCGGGTAGTCCTTTACCGGCGACGCGTTTTCGTCGGGCCAGTAGGTTCCGTCAGGGATGTCGACCCGCGCGCAGGTTTCGCCCAGATCCACAATGGCCTGGAGGATCGATGCCTGGATGCCGGCCCAGTTCGGCTGGCTGGCGCCGATGCCGGTTCCCAGCGAGAAACGACCCTTCCAGGTCGGCACGACGATCGTCTTGCCGGCCGCCGCCAGCTTGCCCAGTTTCATATAGGCAGCCGCATTCTTCGGCATGTCGCCGTAATTCATCGTGATGATGCCGATATAATGCGGATGATTGCGGCCGCGCGTCGGACCGTTTGTCCCCGCCATGCCGGCACCGCCTATAATCGTGCCGATATCGTCTTCATGGCCGTAATTGCCGGCATTGGCCCCCCACAGGTAATAGCTGTCGCGGTCCCATACGGTCCAGACGACGGCCGGGTCGTCCGGCGGCGAGCCGGTCCACCAACTGCCGGGGAGTTGGGGTATGTCGGAAAAGGCCAGAACGCCGGTACGCACATCAGTTTCGTCGAGCATGACGCTCTCCTTTCGATTGCGTGTGACGGAAATTATATCATAGCGTGTTATCGGGCAACGGAAATCCCGGCCGAATGGGCCAGAGCCCTTGCTTCCGCGGCGATCCGCGCCATCTTGTGACTGTACAAATCGCGCCTCGAGGGAGCTCCCATGCGTCGTTTCATTGCCTCTATCGCTGCGGCCACCTGCCTGTCCGGCGCCGCTCTGGCCGAACTGGACCCGGGAGAGACCGCTCCGGACTTCACGGTCGAAGGCTTCCAGGGCGGAGAGCCGGTCTCCTTCCATCTCGCCGAGGCCCTGGCCGACGGTCCCGTCGTACTCTTCTTCTTCCCGGCCGCATTCACGTCCGGCTGCGAAGCCCAGGCGGCGAGCTTTGCCGAATCCATCGAGACCTTCGAGACCGAGGGCGCGACGGTGATCGGCGTGACCGGCGGCAATACGGACCGGCTGGCTGAATTCTCCACGCAGCACTGCGCCAGCGCATTCCCGGTCTTCGCCCTCGGCGACGACATGATGGGCGATTACGAAGTCCGGCTGATGATGCGTCCAGGCTGGACCAGCCGCACCTCGTATGTAATCGACCAAAATTCGACGATTGCCTTCACCTGGTCCGACATGAACCCCTATGACCACGTCGATCAGACGCTTGCAGCGGTTCGCGCCCTGAACGCCGAATAATCTTTCGCGCCCGGCCATGCCCGGTTTCCGGCCGGGGGTGGCCAAGGCGCGCCGGACATGTTGCGGTGCGGTACAAATCGCTTAACTAGGTTGAGCCGTCCTGCCGCGAGAGTCGCCGTCATGTCCGATAAAGTCGTCCTCTTCGAGAACATCCACCCGCTCGCCGACCGCGCCTTCGAGGCGGCCGGTATGGAGATCGAGCGCCACGCGGCCGCCTTGCCGGTCGATGCGCTTCATGCCGCGCTCGGAACGGCCTCCCTGGCGGGAATACGCTCGCGGACGAAGATGAACCGGGCGGCCTTCGACGCCGCGCCCGCGCTGCAGGCGCTCGGCTGTTTCTGCATCGGCACCAACCAGGTCGATCTCGACACCGCCGAGACGCGGGGCATCCCCGTCTTCAACGGCCCCTTCGGCAATACCCGCTCGGTGGCGGAACTGACCCTGGCCTCCGTCATCATGCTGATGCGCGGCATCCCCATGCGTTCTTCCGCGGCAATGCGAGGCGAATGGCTGAAATCGGCCACCAATTCGCACGAGGTGCGGGCCAAGAAGCTGGGGATTATCGGCTACGGCAATATCGGCTCGCAGCTCAGCGTGCTGGCCTCCGCACTCGGCATGCACGTCTATTTCTACGATATCGAGCCCAAGCTGGCGCACGGCAATGCGCGCTCCTGCGGGTCGCTGGACGAATTGCTGGAAATCTCCGACGCGATCACCATCCACGTCCCGTCCACGCCGCAGACGCGCGGCATGATCGACTCCGAGGCACTGGGCAAGATGAAGAAGGGCAGTATCTTCATCAATCAGGCGCGGGGCGATCTCGTCGATATCGACGCGCTCGCAGCCGCCCTCGAGAGCGGGCACCTGAACGGCGCCGCCGTCGATGTCTTCCCCAAGGAGCCGGCATCGAAGGACGAGGCCTTCGTCTCGCCGCTCCAGGCCTTCCAGAACGTCATTCTGACCCCGCATATCGGCGGCTCGACCCTCGAGGCCCAGGCGTCGATCGGCGAGGACGTGTCCAGCAAGCTGGCGCGCTACCTCTCGCAGGGCTCCACCAAGGGCGCCGTCAATGTGCCGGAGATCGAGCCCGGCGAGATCAAGCCGGGCCGGGTCCGCCTGCTCAGCTTCCACCAGAACGCGCCCGGCTTCCTGTCGCGCCTCAATGACGTGATCAGCGCCTCGACCGCCAATATCGCCGCCCAGCGTCTGGAGACGCGCGGCGCGCTGGGCTATGTCGCCTCGGATCTGGAAGGCGAATTGCCGCCGGGCTTCATCGATCAGGTCAACGGTCTGGAAGGGTCGATCCGGGCCCGCCTCATCGCGGGCTGACAACCGGCGCCCGGGCCGAAGCGCTTTCAGCGAAGGCCCAGCGCCTTGGCCAGGCCGTCCATGGAACGCACATAGTCTGCGCCGGCATACTCGCAGGCCGCGATCAGGACTTCGCGGCGGGCGATCAGGCCGAAACCGACGAAACGGTCCACCGCCCCGGTCTCGAAGGCCTCGAAGTCCGTCATCCCGTCACCGACCATGACCGTTTCGGACGCGCCGCCGCCGATTGCGTTGAGCACATCGCCCTTGCCGCCATTGCGCGAGAGCGGGATGTCCGGGTCGAGCCCGGCCACCTTGTCGCCGTCCCAGGTAAAGCGGTTTGCGTGAACCGTGTCCGCCGCGAAACCGAGATCCTCGAGTACCGGCGCGATCAGATCGGCGAAACCGCCGGAAATGGCGTGCAGCCGGTCGCCCCGGTCGCGCAGCTTTGCCAGCAGCGGCGCCATGCCCGGCGTCACCCGCTTGCGCAGGCGCTCGGCAATCTCGTCAACGCGCGCCCGGTCGAGTGCGGCCATGTGAAGGCGCGCCTCCAGGCTTTCCCGCAGCGGCATGGAGCCGGTCATGCCGGCCCTGGTGATCTCGTGCAGCCGCTTTCGCGCATCCGCACTGCCCGCAGCGCTGCCGAGGGCCGCCTCGATAGCGGTGTCCAGGGACTCGACCCGCAAGAGAGTCGAGTCCACGTCAAAGGCGATCAGTCGGGTCATTCGATCAACCCGGCAGCCCGGCCCCAATCGGTGTAGTTTCCTTCGCGCCGGGCCTTCAGGTCGGATTCGCCTGGCGTGGAGAAGAGCGGCTTGGGGGCAATGCCCGCGCCGTCGAGAATCCGGTTCATGAAATTGAACAGCGCGGTGACCTGAACGGCGTCGTACAGCGCCTCCTCGCTCCAGCCGGCCGCGAGCACGGCATCGGCCTGCGCCCGGGTCGTGCGGGACGGTGTCTCGGTGAGCTGCCGCACATAGTCGAGCAGCGGGATCATGGATGCCTCGACGCCGGCGGCTTCCGGTCCGTCATGGACCAGCGTCTCGACGAAGTCCGGATCATAGCCGAATGCCTGGGCCATGGTCTTGTGGGCACCATAGCAGAAATGGCAGGCATTCAGGCCGGAGACATAGGCCGAGATCAGTTCGCGCTGTCCCGTCGACAAGGCCGAAGGGGCACGCATGATGTCGTCATGCAGGGCGAGAAGAGGCGCGACGCCTCGCGGAAACCGCTTGAACAAGGCCTCGAGATAGTCGTCTTCGGCGAGACTTGGGAAATGCGGCATGCGGGTCTCCTTGACGGGCTCGACCCTAACGAGACCGCTCTGCCTTGTCAGCGCTTCTGTGACGTGCCCGGAACCCCGTCAGGCCGAGACGCCGACGCCGATCGGACAGACCACGCCCGTACCGCCCAGCCCGCAATAGCCGTCCGGATTCTTGGCCAGGTATTGCTGATGATAGTCTTCGGCATAGAAGAAAGTGCCGGCCGGCGCGATTTCGGTCGTGATCTGACCGTGACCCGACTTGTCGAGTTCCGCCTGGTAGGCCTCGAGGCTGGTGCGCGCCAGATCGGCCTGTTCGGACGTGGTCGTATAGATCGCCGAGCGGTATTGCGTACCGCGATCATTGCCCTGGCGCATACCCTGGGTGGGATCGTGCCCCTCCCAGAACACCTTGAGAAGGTCGTCCAGCGGGATGACGCTCGGATCGAAAACGGCCCGGACGGCTTCTGTGTGACCGGTCCGCCCGGAGCAGACTTCCTCATAGCTCGGGTTCGGCGTGGACCCGCCGGCATAACCGGCGGCCGTGTGCCAGACGCCCGGCGTTTCCCAGAACAGGCGCTCCACGCCCCAGAAACAGCCCATACCCAGCACGATCTCCTGCATGCCTTCCGGAGCGGCGAGCTTGAGGTCGCGGCCGGTGATGAAATGCGTGTCCGCCGTTGGAATTGCGTCCTGGCGGCCGGGAAGGGCCTCTTCCGCGGGGATCAGATTGGACTTCCAGACAAGGTCTGACATGGCGGGCTCCGGAGCCGGTTGCGTATACCGGAAAGATAGGAGATCGCGAGCCGAATGCCAGAGGGAGAAGTGCAGGGCCCCGGACTGTACAGCCTGCTGACTCTCTCCTTGCCGAACGCGTCTCGATGGGTATAGTCCGCGCCTCCTGCGGTGAGGTGGCCGAGTGGTCGAAGGCGCACGCCTGGAACGCGTGTAGGCGGTGTCCCCGTCTCGTGGGTTCGAATCCCACCCTCACCGCCACCCAGACCCCGCTTTGTGGCCTGGGTCCATCGATCTTCCAAATTCCCGTCAAGTTTCCGCTGCTTGCAGACACGCTCTCCCGCCTGAGACGCGAGCAAGGCTGCCCCATACCCCGCAATTCGCCCCAAATCTCAAACCGCCAAGTGAGGCGGTCCGGGTACTCTGGTTGGCAGTGTCAGAGGAAAACGGTTTGAGCGCGAAGGAGCGATTTCGAAGCCTTTTCCGATGCGTAATCTCTTCAGATACTTCAAGACTTCGCCCGAGATCATCCGCCTGGCGGTGATGATGGATGTCCGCTTTCCGCTGTCCACGACCTGACTTCAACCAAAACCGCTCCGCCGCCCCGGCCGAATGGCGTCAAATCGCGGCCTAAAGTAGGCTCAAGTTGAGACTTCCGAGATCAGTCCGGTTTTGTCTGGCAGCGCCTGGCCGGCCCCCGCCAGGATGTTCGCGGCGCGCGGCGTTCCGGCCCGCTGCAGGGCGTCCCGGGCCGCCTCCGTCATGCCGGCATTGAGATACAGCACGCCGAGCTCTTCCAGTGCGTGCGAATAGCCCGGATCGCGGCTCAGTGCTTCCTGGAAAGCGTGATAGGCCTGCATGGGCTCGTTGCAGCGGGTCAGCGCCACGCCGAGATTATGGTGCACGACGGCCCGGGCCGGATCGATCGCCAGGGCCCTGTAGTAGAATTCGAGCGCCTCATCGGCCTGACCGCAATCCTGCAGCACATTGCCCCATTCATTCCAGGCCGGAGCGTATGCCGGGTCGATCGAGACGGAGGTCCGAAAAGCAGCGAGCGCGCGCTCCGGCTCTCCCATATCACGCAGGCACAGCCCGATATTCGACCAGTGCGAGGCGCTCGCACCGTCCAGTCTTGCGGCGCTCTGGAAAGCGGCCAGCGCCAGCTCGAACAAGCCGCGCGACCAATAGGCGAAACCATGACCGGCCCACGCCATGTCGCACTCCGGATCGCGCGACAGGGCCTGACGGAAGCGCTCGTGCGCACGCTCCAGCTCTCCGCGCCGATAGGCGGCATAGCCCTCCTCGCTGAGGGTGTCGGCCAGGTCCGCATCACGCGCGCCCTTGGCCTCGACGACGAAATTGGCGGGCGTGAAACAGGCCGTGAGCGCCGTGACGGCCTCGCCCGGGCCCAGCGGCGGTCGCTCGTGCCAGACCCTCGATCCGCGACCGACCGCGATGGCGTTTTCGGCGGAGCCGAGAATGACTGCGGGTTCGTCGACCGTGTCCTCGCGGCCGAACACGTGCAGTTGCAATCCGGGCGCATCCCGCCCGGCCTCGCCCGAAATCACGTCGAGATAGACGATCAGCGTCGCTGCGCAAGCGACCGACCGGTCTTTGTGCCGGGCGAGGAAGTCGCCTTCATTTTCATAATAGGTAAAACAGCTTGCCTCGAAGGCGGGCAGCATGGGTTCGCCGAATATGCGCTCCAGGAAGGCCAGCGTATCGGGGTGTGAAAGAAAGGCCCTGGCGGTTTCACCCGGCTCGGCGCGGCAGGCCCGATAGGGACTTGCCTCTCGCGTCGTCTCGCTCCATCCGCCGCCGCGCTGGGCTGCGGCTTCGGCCTTGAGCGCGGCGAACAGTGCATCCGGCAGGACGGCGCCCGGCGTCAGGGAGAAACCATGGGCTTCGACGAAACGCGCGATCTCGGCAGTCTGGTCGGCATCGACATTCAGGGCATAATCGATCCGGCTCATAGGGCTTTCACCGCCTGCTCGATTTCCTCCAGCACGGCCTGTCCCATTGCGGTCGGCTTAGCGCGGGGTGCAAAATACGCCCACGCCTCGCGGACGCGCGCGGCCTGGAGATCGTGGATGCGCGCGGCACCCTCGGCGTATTCCGGCTTCACCTCGCCGAGACGGCGATAATAGGCGCAGACATTCACGAAAGAATGGAGGCCGTTGAGAAGCCCCTTGAGCGGTCGCTTGTCGGCGCGCCAGGGCGAGGGGTGCGTCTCGGCTCCGTCGTCCTCGATCAGCGGGTCGACATGAAAGAGCAAGCTCAACCGGGCATGAGAGCCTTCATGGCAAATCGCATCTCCGACCTGGGCCGCATCGCGCACCGACAGGATCAGCGCGCCTTGCAACCTGCCCACCGTGATCGAGGTTGTGCCCTCGCCGTCCTGGGGCTGGATGATCATGGCGTTGAGCAGGCGCCGGCTGGTCTGCCAGGCCTCCGGCCAGACCGCGTTCAGAAGCGTCGCGCCCTCGCGGAACAGCTCGATAGTCTCGCTGGCCGGAACGGGGTCGGGCGGCGGCGAGACTTCTGCTATACCGCCGGCAATATCCGGAGTCCCGTTCATGACGGACAGGCCTGCCGCTTCGGGAAGGATCGTCGCCCGGTGTCCGGCCAGCGTGACCCTCTCCTTCGGCGCTTCGGCCGGCGCCGTCACCGCACGCCCGTCTGTCCAGGTAAAGACCGTGCCATCGGCGTCGCTGCGCACGGCGACAGGGCCATGTCCAGCATGCAGCACGGTATTCGCGTGCGGGAAATATATCCCGTTCTCGCCCAGAGCGCGCTCCGGCAGGACGAGTTCCAGCGGGGCCGCTCCCGGCGCTGCGGCCAGAAAGCGGGCCGCGCGGAACGCTTCCTCGACGAGCAGGCTGTCCGGATTGCCGTCGCACAGAGCCAGCGAGGCCGCTGCGTGCGAGAAGGCCGCCAGGCGTGCAGACGGGTGCGTATCATCCAGTGCTGCCAGCGTGCGTGTCGCGACATGCTGCTCCCAACTGGTCTTCGCGCCTTCGGCGTATTGCCGGAGCCGCTCTTCGGTCCGGCGCCACAAGCCGTGGGCAAAGCGCGCGGCGAGCGCATCCACTTCCGAGCCGGCCGGTCCGGGCCAGACGATGCCGGAGATATCGGGTCCGCCGACGTTTGCCGGAGCCGTCTCCGTTCGCGATTCCACTGGTTCCGCCGGGGGCGACCTGCGATCGATCAGCGTATGGCTGCCAGGGGCGGTCTCGCCAACAGGGTTTTCGATTGCAGGCGTTTCCGTCATGCCGTGCCCCATCCGGGAATATAGGTCTCGCCCGCGATTTCCAGCGGGTCCCCCTCGCCGAAATAGGGGCCGCGATTGAAATGGGCGACCGCGTCCGCATCGAAGCTCAGCCAGCGCATCAGGAAAGGATAGATAGTCTTGAAATACCGGCATTCCGGCGTCTTGGAGCGCACCGTTCCGTATTTTTCCCAAGCCTGTACGGAACACCCCGACTGGCACAGCTCGCGATAGGCGCAACTGACGCAGTCTTCCAGCGTCTTCGGGCGTCGTTCCCGTATCTGCTGCATATGCAGATTGCGCCGCGCGGGTTCGCGCAGCGAAACGGTTTCCTCCATCACATTGCCGATCGCCAGGCCCGGGCTCTGGGTGGCGCGGCCGCAGGGATAGATCGTGCCGTCCGCGGCGACCGCCTGGAAGCTGTCGCCCGCCCCGCAATGGCCGCGCAAGCACCGGCTCTGGCGCGACTTGGACACGATGTGACGCGTCATATCGGCAATATTGGTTTCGTAGAGATCGAGCTTCTCACGCGTGATCATGTGCGCCAGACCCAGGAAATAGTCGATGATCTCGTCCTGACCGAGACTGAATTCGTCCCAGTTCTCACGGGCATCGCCGAGGAAGGCGATCGGATTGAGTTTGAACCGGGTCACCCCCTGCCCCACCAGAAAGCGCACCAGACCTTCCACCGACCCGATATTGGACCGGTTGAGCACGACAAGAGCACCGAAATTGACCCCGCGGCTCTGCATCAGATCGATCCCCTTGAGCACCTTGGACAGGGATTCCTTGCCGTTGACCTGCGGTCGGCTGAGATTGTGGGCGTCCGGGTCGCCATCGAGCGACAGGCCGGCAATGACATTATTGGCCGCCATCCAGTCTACCCGCTCCTCATTGAGCAGGGTGGCATTGGTCTGGACGCACAGATAGACGGACCGCCCGCCCCGCAACGGATGAGTGTGGATGTAGTCGGCCAAGTCACGCATCAGCTCGAACTTGATGAAAGGCTCGCCGCCGGAAAATTCGAAAGTGATACTTGGCGTGTCCGGCATGGCGAAGGCCAGATCTATCGTTCGCTTGGCCGTCTCGTCAGCCATATGCGGCATGTCCTGCCCGGCACCGGCCAGACAGTACCCGCAAGCCAGATTGCACTTTTCGGTCAGAAGGATCTCGACCAGCCGGCCCTCTTCCACATTGGCGCCGTCGCGGAACATGTCCTCATCGATGGCGCGGTGCCCGTTGAGCGTGACCAGGCCGCGCCGGTAGAGCGCCGCCACGAAATCCGCCGCATCTCCGGTTGCCTCGCCCGGCCAGGCGTCCTGGATGGACGAGAGGCTGGAACCGGGCGACAGATCCTTGAGCACCCGGGCCTCGCCCTCGGTCAGGAAGGCCCAGGACACGCTGTCGGGATGAATGGCTAACATCCGCCCGTCCAGATCCACGAAATCGAGTCCGGGGGCCTGGACGCGCAATGCGCCATCGCCCAGCGTGACGGATGCGTGCGGGTCGTAATGCTTGCCGAAACGGGCCGGATGGGTGGCCGCTTCGCGCGCTTCCATGCCGGCCGAGCGCAGATATCTCATCACACGGCCTCCGCGTCGGCCTGCGTTTCGCCTTCGGGCTCAGCCTCGAACAGGGCGACGCGTCCGGAAAAACGAACCCCGCCCGCTTCGAAACCATCGCCCTTGCGATCCAGCTTGATTCGGCCATCACTGGCTGCGAGGGCGCTGGCCAGGGCGCCAGCCTGGGTGCAGGCCATACGTTCGGGCGGGAAGCGTATATCCGTACCGTCGGCCTCGACCGTTCCGCCAGGCAAGAGCGCGATCCCGTCCCGGTCGGTGTAGAGGGCAGGTGCGCTCATTACGCTCTGCATTCCGGCGGCGAATTCCGGTTCATGCAGGGCCAGTGCCTCGAAAGCCCGGTTTGCGATCGCCAGGCTGGCAGGACAATCCGGGCGGCAGGGAAAATGCTCGATCAAGGAATAGCCGAAATAGCGGGTCAGGGAATTTGTCCTCCAAGGGTGCGCGCCGGGACCGGCCTCGGCCAGCATCAATGCGGCCACATCGCCGGAATGACGGGCCACAGCCTCGGGCCATCTGCGGTCGAACGATGCGGCACAGCAGGGCGGATAGCCCAGAACAGCGCCCATCAGGGCATCCCAGCCATAGGTCAGCCCCAGCCAGCCCATCTCCGCGCGATCCGGATCGGGGGAAACGATCAGCGAGCGTTGCGCATCCGAGCCCGCACGCGCCCGGCGCTGGTCCGTCGCGAGGTTGGCATATCCGCCCTTTCCGTCATCGGCAGTCATGACCCACTCATAGGGCGACAGGATCGCTGTCCAGCCCTGTTTTCGCGCCCACTCGGCCCAGCGCATCAGATAGGATTCCTGTCCGTGCAGCAGGGCGGCGGGCTTGGTGCCATAAGCCAGCAGGCGCAATTCCTGTGGCGGAATTTCGGTCTTGTCCGGCATGCCGAGGTGGAAGCCGAAAAGCTGGGCCGCATTGAGCAGCACATCCGGCTTCTCCGTCGGGGCTGCAAAGCCATCGATCCCGCTCGGCGCAAATGCGAAATACCGCCCCAGCGCATACCCGGCTTCGGTTGCCAGCTGGCGCCGGAATGACGCATCCCCGGCGGTCTGAGCGATAAAACGCGAAAGACGTTCCATCGCAGCCAGATCGGTCGGTCCAAGCCGGACAGGCTTGACGTCGAGCGGAGCGCTCCGGGCATACGGCGATGTCATCAGGTATACTAGCGCCTTTGCGGTCGGGCGCGCGTTTGCGCCAGGCTTTCACCGGAGCTTTCGAAACTGTTTGCCATGCGCGAAACCTGGTCGAAGCTCAGCGCCTGCCGGTTCTGGAGCTGCATGGTGAAGTCCGCATGTCCGGGTACGTTGGAGTGCGTCGTCGGCCCCGAATTCACATGCGCCGCCGCATTCCCGCCCGGCATCTCCAGCGAGCGCTGCAGAGCTGCGACCTGACTGCGGTTAAGGCGCATTCCTGAATCGTCCAGGGTACGCGAGAAATTGGCGTGACCCGGCACATTCGTGTGCGTAGTCGGTCCCGAATTGACGTGGGCCGCCGCG